>DASSOQ010000147.1:0-26033 GCA_035700365.1 Rhodanobacteraceae bacterium
CCCGACCAGGCCACCGGCATGGGCATGTACAAGTCCACCGACGCCGGCAAGACGTGGCAGTTCGTCGGGCTCAAGGAAACCCAGGACATCGCGATGATCGCGGTGGATCCGCACGACGCGAATCGCGTGTTCGCGGCGGCGATGGGACACGTCTACGGCCCAAATGCAGAGCGCGGGATTTTCCGTTCGCTCGACGGCGGCAAGACCTGGAAGAAGGTCTTGTACACGAACGAGTACGTCAGCGGCGACGACGTCGAGATCGACCCCGCCAACCCCGACATCGTGTACGCGACGATGTGGCAACAGCAGCAGGCGCCGTGGGAGAACGGTTCTTTCGCGGGCACCGAGGGTGGCATCTACAGGTCGACCGACGGCGGCAACACCTGGACCAAGCTGACGAAGGGATTGCCGAAAGTGCAGCAGGCGCTGGTGGCGATCGCACCGAGTCAACCGGATCGGTTGTACGCATCCGTGGCATCGGGCGAGGAAGGCGACGTCACGCTCTATCGTTCGGACGACGCCGGTGCGAGTTGGTACAAGCTGACGAAGGATTCGCGCCCCGCCGCGCGCATCGGTGGTGGCGATTTGCCGCCGCTCGCCGTCGATCCGAAAAATCCCGACATCGTCTACAGCAACACGCCGGTGCTGTGGAAGTCCACGGACGGCGGCAAGACCTGGACAGGATTCCGCGGCGCGCCGGGCGGCGATGACTACCAGCAGACGTGGATCAACCCGAACAATCCGGACATCATCGCGGTCAATTCGGACCAGGGCGCGATCGTCACCGTCAACGGCGGCAAGACGTGGAGTTCCTGGTACAACCAGCCGACCGCCGCGATGTACAAGGTCGGCATCGACAACACCTGGCCGTATCGAGTCTGCGGCGGCCAGCAGGACTCGGGCTCGGCATGCGTGTCCTCGCGCGGCAACGATGGCGAGCTGACTGCGCACGACTGGCATCCGGTCGGCATCGAGGAATACGGTGGCGCCGCGATCGATCCCTTGCACCCGAACCTGGTTTACGGGGGTTCCCGCAGCGGCGTCACGCGCTACGACCGCGACACCGGGCAGATCGCCGACGTCGGCCCGGTGGCCGGGCGCGATCCGGATTACCGCACCGTGCGCACCATGCCGATCATGTTCTCCCCAACCGATCCGCATCGGTTGTATTTCACATCGAACACCGTGTGGCAGAGCGACGACGGCGGCAACAACTGGAAGCGGATCAGCCCGGACCTGACCCGCAAGACCTGGAAGGTGCCGGCGAGTGTCGGCAAATATGCGAGCAGCAAGGAAGCCAGGCCCGCCGATCGGGGCGTGGTGTATGCGCTGGCGCCGTCGCCGTTGAACAGAAGCCTTATCTGGGCCGGCACCGACGATGGCCTCATCTGGGTGACGCGCGATGGCGGCCAGCACTGGGACAACGTCACGCCGCCGCAACTGAAGCCGTGGTGGCGCGTGTTCGGCCTGGAAGCCAGCCACTTCGATCCCAACGTCGCCTATGCCGCGATCAACACCATGTGGCTGGATGACATGCGGCCGCACCTGTTCCGCACCGAGGATGGCGGCAAGCACTGGACCGAGATCGACAACGGCATCACGCCCGACGCCGCGACCAACGCGATCCGCGAAGACACCGAGCGCAAGGGCCTGCTGTTCGCGGGCACCGAAACCCAGACCTGGGTGTCGTTCGACAACGGCGATCATTGGCAGTCGCTGCGGCTCAACATGCCTGCGGTTTCGGTGCGTGACCTGCAGGTGCACGGCGATGACCTCGTCGCCGCGACCCACGGTCGCGGCTTCCAGGTGCTGGACGACATCACCCCATTGCGCCAGATCGACGCTGAGGTCGCCAAGGCGGCGGCGACGCTGTACAAGCCGCAGACGGCGGTGCGGGTGCGCTGGGGCATGAATCCGCCGACGCCGTGGCGGATGCCCGCGCTGCCGAATCTGCCGGCGGGTGCGATCATCGACTACAACCTCGCGAACGACGTCAGCGGTCCCGTGACGCTGGACATCCAGACGTCCGACGGCAAGCTGGTGCGCCATTGGTCGAGTGCGGACCCGCAAAAACCGCTGGAGCCCAAAAAACTCCAGGTGCCGGATTGGTGGCCGCGTCCGCCGATGAACCTTTCGACGCAGGCCGGCATGCACCGCTTCCTGTGGGACATGCACTGGCAACCGATGCCGGGTGCGTTGCAGTTTCTCGACGCGAACCAGGCGGTGAGGCACGAGACACCGGTGATGGCGAGCTCGCCGTGGGTGATGCCGGGCACGTACACGGTCAAGCTGACGGTCGGCGGCAAGACCTATACGCAGCCGCTGGTGGTGCGGATGGATCCGCGGGTGAAGACCTCGACTGCGGACTTGCAGCAGCAATTCGACAATTCCATGCAGGCGTACCAGGAAGCCATGGTCGCAAGCCGGGCGCTGGGGCAGGTGCGTGATCTCGAGAAACAGATTGCGAAGCGCGCGGGCGGCAACAGGCCGGCCGGCAAGCTCGCCGCCTACGACAAGCAGCTCGAAGCACTGTCCGGGCCCAAGGCCGATTCCCCGTTCGCGTTCTTCTCCCACCGCGGCTCGCCGAACCTCGGCAGCGTGGGCGGCGACCTGCAGATGCTGATGGCCCGTATGCAGGGCGCCGATCAGGCGCCGACCGCAGCGGACCTTGCGGCGTTGGACAAGACCGGCGCCGAGTTGAAGTCGCTGATGGATCGCTGGGACACGTTGAAGGGGCAGCCGCTCGCGGATTTGAACCGCGCGTTGCAGGAGAACGAGCAGCCTCCGCTGGTGGCCGCGAAAGCCGTCGCGCCGGTTAATTGGAACGCCGGCTGGATCACCACCAACCGCGATCAGGAAGAGCAGTAAAGACGAGCCGTGGGGCCGAGGCCGGCTTCCATCGGCGAAAGCCCAGCGGTGACACGACGCACATCAATAACACTGTCGTCATTCCGGACGCCGCGCAGCGGCGATCCGGAATCCATTTTTGCTGTTCATTGAAGATCAAAACGGATTCCGGGTTCCGCCCGCAAACAGCGGGCGGCCCCGGAATGACGACATGTCTTTGCTGATATACGCGGCCGGCGGGCCGGGGGCCTTGACCCAACCTTCACGCAACGCCCTGACTTCCGGCACTCCCTTGATGTTCGATGGGAGGACTACGGTCAACGGGTTTGTCCTACAAGCGGAGGCAGCCGTGAAAGTACGAGCCGTTGCAACGCTGTTGTTGCTGACCATTGCCGGAACCGCGTTGGCCGCGGCGGACAAACCCACGGGTCCCTTCGCGAACCTGAAGTTCCGCAACCTCGGCCCCGCGGTTTCGGGCGGACGCGTCAGCACGGTGACCGGCATTCCCGGCAAGCCGAACATCTATTACGTCGGCACCGCGGGCGGCGGCGTGTGGAAGACCACCGACAACGGCATCAAGTGGGACAACGTGTTCAAGAACGGCGACGCGGCGTCGATCGGCGCGGTCGCGCTGGCGCCGTCGAACCCGAAGGATGTCTGGGTCGGCACCGGCGAGGCCAATCCGCGCAACGACGTGCTGATCGGGCGCGGCGTGTACTTCTCGCCGGACGGCGGCAAGACCTGGCAGTCCAAGGGGCTGAAGGATGCCGGCCTGATCTCCAGCATCGTCGTCGATCCGAAGGACCCGAACACCGTGTATGTCGGCGTGCTCGGCAATCCGTGGAAGCCGAGCGAAACGCGCGGCGTGTTCATGACCACCGACGGCGGCAAGAACTGGAAGAAGGTGCTGTACGTCAACGACACCACCGGCGCCAGCGACATCCAGATGGATCCGTCCAACCCGAGCGTGCTGCTCGCGGGGATGTGGACGATGCAGCGCAAGCCGTGGACGCTGCTCAACGGCAGCACCGACGGCGGCATCTTCAAATCGACCGACGGCGGTCGCACCTGGCACAAGGTCGGCGGGGGTCTGCCGACTGCCGATCCGACCGATCGCGTCAAGATCGGTTTCGCGCCGTCCGCGCCGGACACCGTGTACGCCACGATGCCGACGCAGAAATGCATCCTGTGGGGCAGCACCGACGCGGGCGACAACTGGAAGTGCATCAGCAACAACCACGAACTCGCGGTGCGGATGTTCTACTTCAGTTCGTTCGCGGTTTCGCCCGACAACCCGAAGACGATCTATTTCAGTTCGTTCAACCTGATGAAGTCCACCGACGGCGGCAAGACCGCCAAGGTGATCGATCGCGACGTGCACGTCGACCACCACGCGATCTGGATCGATCCCAAGAATCCCGACCGCATCATCCAAGGCAACGACGGCGGCGCGTTCGTCAGCGTGAACGCCGGCAAGACCTGGCGCTCGTTCAACAACCTTCCGATCGAGGAGTTCTACACCGTCGCGATTTCCAACACGGTGCCGTTCGGCGTCTGCGGCGGCATCCAGGACGACAACGCCGCGTGCGGACCGTCCAACAGTCTTTCGCGCGACGGCATCTGGGGCGCGGACTGGTGGAATCCGTCCGGTGGTGACGGCACCTATGTGGTGCCCGCGCCGTCTGATCCGTCCATCGTCTACGCCGCGTCGCAGACGGGGTTCACCTCGCGCATCGACATGAAGGACTGGACGCGCAGGTTCATCCGCCCGGTCATGACCAGCATGGGCGACACGCCGCTCTCGCAACTGAAGTACCGCTTCAACTGGAGTTCGCCGATCGCGGTGTCGGCGACCGATCCGAACACCGTCTACATCGGCGGCAACGTGCTGTTCAAATCCACCGACGGCGGCGCGAACTGGCAGCCGATTTCGAAAGACCTCACCCGCGACATCAAGGAACACCAGCCGGTCGCGGGCGGGCCGGTGTTCCATGACATCTCCAGCGCCGAGAACACCGACACCATCCTCTCGATCTCGCTCGCGCCGACCGACGGCAAGGTGGTCTGGGTCGGCACCGACGATGGCCTGGTGTGGGTCAGCAAGGATGGCGGCGCCAACTGGACCAATGTCTCGGCCGGCCTGCCGCAGGCGGTCAAGTTCGGACGCATCTACCAGATCGGCGTTTCGCCGTTCGATGCCGGCACCGCCTACCTCGCGGTGGACGGCCACATGCTCGGCGACGAGCATCCGTACGTCATGAAGACCAGCGACTACGGCGCGCACTGGACAAGCATCAGCAACGGCCTGCCGGACGATTATTCCGCGGTGGTCGTGCGCGAGGATCCGAATCGCAAGGGCCTGCTCGCGCTCGGCACCATGCGCGGCCTGTACCTGTCGTTCGACGACGGCGCGCACTGGCAACCAATGACCGGCAACCTGCCGACGATGGCGGTGTGGGACATCAAGTTCACGAAATCGCCGCATGACATCGTTCTTGCGACGCACGGTCGCGGGTTGTGGATCCTCGACAACATCGAGGCGCTGGAGCAGTGGCAGCCGAACATGGCCGACGCTGCGTTCCGCATGTTTCCGTCCGCGCAGGGCACCGAATGGATCCAGTTCGGCGGCCGTCATATCAGCCCGCAACCCGGCGAGTTCACCACGCCGAATCCGCCGAGCGGACCGACGATCGTCTATTCGCTCGCGAAGGCCATCGACGTGCCGAAGGCATGCGCCAAGCAAGAGAAGAAGAACAAGGACGGCGGTGCTGCGATGCAGTCCGTGGCAAAGCCGCAGAAGCGCGGCGACACAAAGCAGGCGACCACGAAGAAGAAGGAACACAAACCTTCGTTCGAACAGTGCAACCCGGTCGTGGTCAGCGTCACCGACAGCGCCGGCAAGCCTGTGGCGACGTTCCACGCGGCCGGCAAGGCCGGCATCAACGTGGCCTCGTGGAACATGCGCTACACCGGCGTCGAAATGCCGAAGGCGCTGCGTGCGGAAGAGCGGCCGGACGAGAGCGACGCGCCCAAGGGCCCGCTCGCGTTGCCCGGTTCATATCAAGTGAAGGTGCAGGCGAACGGCCACAGCGCGATGCAAACCGTGCAGGTGGTCGCCGATCCGCGCGTCAATCCGCCCATGGACGTGCAGCGCGCCGCGTTCGAAACCGCGATGCGCCTGCGTGGCGAAGCCGCGGCCGACGTCGCGATGATCGGCCGCAGCTACGACATGATGCAGACGCTCGACAAGCTGCTGGATTCGACCAAGGATGCGGCGCCGGGCAGCGTCGATGCCAAGCTCCACGCGAGCGCCGAAACCCTCAAGCAACAGCTCGGCGCGTTCGCGAAGGACTTCTGGCTGCCGAACATCCAGTACAAGGTGCCGGAAGACGACCTGCACGAGCTCTCGCCCTGGGGCATGACCTTCTTCGGCGTGTACCGCAGCGCCTCGCGCATGGGACCGAACCAGGCGCCCAACGCGAATCAACGCGCATACATCGCCAAGCAGGAGGCGGGATTGCAACCGAGGCTCGACACCTTCAACGGTTCGCTGCGCCAGGCGGTGGAGCAGTTCAACGCCGAGGCGAAGTCGGCCGGCGTGCAAACGCTCGCCATCGGCGATCCGGTGAAGGTAGGCGACCCGAAGCTGCTTGCGCCGGTGGAGTAGGGCGGCGCTACGTTGTTGCCCACGCTGCGCCCCGCGTACGCATCACACCCTCGCCGGCGAGCGATAAAAGCCCTCCCCTTCAAGGGGAGGCGGAGCGAAGCGAACGCGCGCGCAGCGCGAGGTGGGGATGGGTTCATGCTGCCCCGCAATGCTTAGTCGAGACATTGGCAAGCGCACATGCAAACCCATGCCCCTCCCAGCCTCCCCCTTGAAGGGGGAGGAGTATCAGGCGCCTAGCCGGCCGGTGGGTTCAGCGAACCCCGTCAACTCCCACCTCGTCATTCCCGCGAAAGCGGGAATCCATTGCCTTCGACCTGAAGTCGAAACAAAGATGCTGGATCCCGGATATCGCTCCGCGATTCCGGGATGACGAGCAAAAACAGAAGTTCGTCGGGTCGAACGAACGCCCATGCCTTCCTGCCCATGATCCTGCCGCCGACATCGCTATGATGCGGGGATTGCCTGCGTCGTGAGGAGTCGATCATGTCCGTGCATCATCGCCTGGGTGTGCTGTGCACTGCCGTTGCGTTGTCACTGGCCGCCGCGGCGCCCGCATCCGCCGCGACAGCGACCGCACAAAACGCCGCGACGCCCGCAACTCCCGGCAACGCCACGAATGAATCGACCTGGGGCGCCCTCCACTGGCGCCTGATCGGCCCGTTCCGCGCCGGCCGCACGCTGGCAGTCACCGGTGTTCCGGGCCAGCCGACGCACTTCTACATGGGTTCCGTCGACGGCGGCGTGTGGGAAACGCACGACACCGGTCGCACCTGGCAGCCATTGTTCGACAACCAGACGGTGCAGTCGATCGGTGCGATCGCGGTGGCGCCTTCGAACCCGGACGTGATCTACGTCGGCACCGGCGAATCCGACATGCGCTCGGACATCGTGCAGGGTGACGGCATGTACAAGTCCGTCGATGCCGGCAAGACCTGGACCCACATTGGTCTCGCCGATTCGCAGCAGATCTCGATCATCCGCGTCGATCCGCACAACCCGGATCGCGTGTTCGCCGCGGTACTCGGGCACCCCTACGGCCCGAATGCCGAACGCGGCGTGTTCCGTTCGCTGGACGGCGGCAAGACCTGGAAGAAGGTGTTGGGCCCGAACGACGACACCGGCGCCATCGACCTCATCTTCAAGCCGGGCGATGCCAACGTGATCTACGCGTCGCTGTGGCAGACGAGGCGTCCGCCCTGGAACATCTATCCGCCGTCGAACGGTCCGGGTTCGGGCCTCTACAAATCCACAGACGGCGGCAATACCTGGACGCACATCGAAGGCAACGGTTTCCCGTCGAACAAACTTGGCCGCATCGGCATCGCCATTTCCGCCGCGGCGCCCGATCGCATCTACGCGATCGTCGATGCGGAAGAGGGTGGCCTGTACCGCTCCGACGACGCCGGCAAGACCTGGAAGAAGTCCAGCGGCGATCCGCGCATCTGGCAGCGCGGCTGGTACTTCGGGCAGATCACCGCCGATCCGAAGAACCCCGACCGCATCTACGCGATGAACACCATCGAGCTGCGTTCGGATGACGGCGGCAAGACCTTCCTGCCGGTGAGGGGCGACCCGACCGGCGACGATTACCACGAGCTGTGGATCGACCCCAACGATCCCGATCGCCAGATCATGGGCGTGGACCAGGGCGCGATCATCACCGTGAACGGCGGCAAGACCTGGTCGAGCTGGTACAACCAGCCGACCGCGCAGATGTACCACGTCAGCACCGACAATCGCTTTCCGTATCGCGTGTACGGCGCCCAGCAGGATTCCGGCGCGGCCGGCGTGCCCAGCCGCTCGACCTACGAAGCGACCATCAACATGCAGCAGTTCCACGAGGTCACTGCGGGCGGCGAGAGCGGCATGATCGCGCCCGATCCGAAGGATCCCGACATCGTGTACGGCGGCACGGTCGAGAAGCTGGACCTCAAGACCCAGCAGACGCGCAACGTCGATCCCACGCTTGCCGATCCCGACATCTACCGCCACACCTGGACGCTGCCGCTGGCGTTCAACGCGGTCGACAGGAACACGCTGTATTTCGGCAACCAGCGGCTGTGGCAGACCCGCGACGGCGGCGAACACTGGACCGCCATCAGTCCGGATCTGTCGCGCCCCGATCCGGCGGTGCCGTCCACGCTCGATGCGACCACCATCGCCGACAACCTGCACCAGGGTCCGCGCCGCGGCGTGGTGTATTCGATCGGTTCGTCGCCCCTGAATGCGAAACTCTTGTGGGCCGGCACCGACGACGGCCTGGTCTGGCGCACCGACGATGCCGGCGCGCACTGGAGCAACGTCACGCCCACGCAGCTCGGCGCGTGGTCCAAGGTCGGCAGCATCGCGCCGTCGCACTTCGACCCGAACACCGCGTTCGTCTCGGTCGATCGCCACCGGCTCGACGACCGCAAGCCGTACATCTACCGCACCACCGATGGCGGCAAGTCCTGGACCGCGATCGTCGATGGCATTCCCGATGGCGATTTCGTCGACGTGGTGCGCGAGGACCCGGTGAAGCGCGGGCTGCTCTACGCCGGCACCGATTTCGGCATCTTCGTGTCGTTCGACAACGGCGATCAGTGGCATTCGCTGCAGCAGAACCTGCCCGCGGTGTCGGTGCGCGACATCGACGTCAAGAACGACGATCTCGTGATCGCCACCCACGGCCGCGGTTTCTGGATCATGGACGACGTCTCCGCGCTGCGGCAGCTCGCGGCCTATCCGTCGAGCTGGGCCACGCGCCTGTACAAACCCGCCGTCGCGTATCGCGTGCGCATGCCGGGGTTCACCGGCACGCCGCTGCCCAAGGACGAACCCATCGCCGAGAACCCGCCGTGGGGCGCGTACATCGATTACTCGCTGGCGTCGACGCCCGCGAAACCGATCGAACTTTCGATCCTTGATGCGAACGGCAAGCTGGTGCGCAGTTACTCCAGCGCCGACAAGGCGCCCAAGCCCGATCTCGCCAAGATCAACATGACGCCCGACTGGTTCCGCGCACCGGTGGTGCTGCAAACCACGCCGGGCCTGCACCGCTTCGTGTGGCCGCTGCAGTACGCGCCGCCTGCGGTGCTGGCCAAGGGCGACGCCTACGCCGACGGCGTGTGGGCGCCGCCGGGGCAATACACGGTGAAGCTCACCGTCGACGGCAAGACATACAGCGAGCCGCTGACCGTCGCGCACGACCCGCGCGTCACCATTCCGGAAGTGGCGTACCAGCAGCAGTTCGAGCTGGCGCGCAAGGTCGAAGCCGAACAGGCGAAACTCGCGACCGCGATGGGCGAAGCGCACAAGCTGCACACGGCCTTGCAGAAAGCGGGCGAGGGCGCGAACGGCGACCTCAAGCAATCCATCGACGCGCTGGACGCGAAAGTCGTGGCCGCGGCCGACATTTCGAAAGCGACCAACCCGTACAACGCCTGGACCATTCCACCCAACAACGTCCAGACCTTCGGCTACCTCGTCGGCGCGCTCCGCTCGCTGATGCAGGCCGTCGACGGCGGCGCCGACGCCGCGCCGTCACCGGACGCGCAGAGCGGCTATACCAAGCTGAGCGGGTTGCTCGACGCGTCGCTGCAGAAATGGAATACGCTCAAGGCGAGTGAGCTTTCGGCGTTGAATGCGGAGCTGAAAGCCTCGGGCAAGAAGCCGATCAACGTGGTGCAGGAGAAGCCAGCGCGATGAAGCGACTTGGGCTTGCTGCGCAGGCACCAGCGATCGCTGCCAACGGTTGCTGCATTTCACTACGTCGCTCAGGCGCGGGGCTATCCGGTAGCACGTAGCGATCGAACCACAGGGCGTTGCCGCCGGCCGTCATCAGTTCGTACGAATCGCGTGCGCGGATCGCGGCCCGTCAATGTGGGCGACGCCAGCCGCTCCAGGTCGGGACGCCCTTGTCGTCGCGAAGCTTCAGCACTTGATTTCCTTTCTTGACCGCCGCTGCGATGATGGCCGGCTGACCCTCGACCGTGATGCGCGAGCCCGTGACTTCCACCTTGTCGCCCGCGGCGAATTGCAGTTCCTGGCTCTCGATGTACCCGGCCGGTCCCAGATGCACCGAGATCGTTTCCTTGCCGGCTTTCACCAACAGGTGAATGCCGGCCGACATCCCGCGCATTGGCGTGAACTTGTCGACCCGCGCAACTTCGCCGGTGAGGGTTTCCTCCGTCTGCGGGTTGTACATCATCGCGTACCGGGATCCGCGCCCCCACCCCCGATCCGGGTCCGTCTGCGCGAATGCGAGCGTGGCAATCGCCACTGCGGCGGCAAAGAAAACGGCAATGGAGATCGACAGCTTGCGTTCCATGGCGGCATTCCTCACGTCCCAGGGTGGATCGATCGATCGTCTTGTCCCTCCCGATGATTGGTGAGGGACCGATTCGAGCATCGTGTGCTCCGGCGCCCAAGCGTTGAGATGGATCAAGCCCGCACGGAATTGAGCGCGTGTGCGTTGGAACGCTCGGCCGGGGCAGCACGCGGCAATCATTCGCAGGAACGCACGTTGCGTTGACCTGGATCAACACCGGTGGCAACGAGGTCTCCAATGCTTGCTCACGGATGGGTTCCACGTGGTCCTGTGGTTCGTGAACCGCCGGGTCTCTGGCCGATGGTGTGGATGACAGGAGAAAAAAATGTCTGCCCATGTTCTTTTCCTGCTGCAGCGCGTTCCCCTGATCGCGTTGTTGTCGATGTCGCTTACATCTGTCGCACGTACCCCGTCCCGCGCAATTGCACCGTCCGGTGCGCAGCCGACGACCACTGTGGAGGCAACCGTGAAATTCCCGGTCCCGGAAGTATTGAAGGAAGAGCACGCGCAATTGCACTCCGAACTGGAGTCCCTCATCCGGTCCGGCGGCGAGACTGGCAAGGCCGCACGGGCGGTCGCCGCAGTGCTCCACGTGCATTTCGTCAAGGAAGAAGAATATGCCCTGCCGCCGCTCGCGCTGCTTTTGCCGTTGGCGAAGGGCGAGCTTTCACCGGACATGGCCGCGGTCTTGCCGCTGACCCGTGAGCTCAAGCGCAACATGCCGCAGATGCTGGTCGAGCACGGCGAGCTTCAAAAGGCCTTGTTGCAACTCGCTGCCGCCGGCAAGGCGGAGCACAAGCCCGAGGCCGAACGTTTCGCCGACGAACTGATGCACCATGCGCAGACGGAAGAACAGGTGATGTATCCCGCGGCCATGCTCGTCGGCGAGTACCTGAAGCTGCGACTCCCGGCCGCGCACGGATCGGACGCGACGGCGGCGCACCCACACGGCAACTGAACCGGCAATCGCTGCGGCCGTTCGCCGGACGACGTCCTTGCTTCGCCACGGCGGCCCGGGCGGTTCGCGGGTGTACGGGCGTCTTCGCGGGGCCGCTTCTTCTGGAATGGACCACGGGATGCGGCACGGATGCATCTTCAGAATTCCATCCCGAGCGCGACCGAGCCGAACGCATGGTCCCCATGCTGCCCCTTGAACTCGCGGGTGCGCCACACATGCATCAACGCCAGCCGGACGCCGTGGCCGCGGACCAGCCATTGGCTGCTGATCCCGGCGGCGGCCTGCGCGACCCATGGGCGGCGCGTGACGTGGTGGCTGGCGCGGAACAGGTTGCCGTCGAGCGAGAAATCCCAGGCCACCGCCTTGGCCTCCACGTTGACGAAAGCGTGGGTGCCGGGGCGTGGAGCGCGCGCGGATCGTGGCCCCATGGCGCGCAGGTCTGAGGCGACCGTCGGCGGTCGGTTCTCGGTGCCGGGGCGGATCGGATAGCTGCCGAAGTCGTTGGGGATGTTCCAGCCCACGCGCCACTCCAGCCCGGCGCTGGCCGCCGTCTCGATATTGCCGAGGCGCAGCGCATAGCCGGTGATCACGTCGCTGCCCCAGCCCGGCTGCACCGCGTTGGCGCCGGACCAGGGTTTGAACTTGCGTTCCATCGCGACCTGGAACGCCGGCTCGTTGTGCAATTGATGGTGCCAGCCCTGGAAGCGCTCGAAGCCGCGCAATCGGTGCACCAGGTCCTGCGACTGCTCGGCCAGCGACCACGGCCCGATGATGCCGAGCGTCACTTCGCGGGTATCGAGCATCTCGTGATACGCACCGGATGGATGGACGCGACGGTTCCAGGCAAGGCCGGCATACAGCAATCCCGCATACGGCCGGTCGTCGGGAATCAAATCCGTGCGGGTGTAATCCGCAGGCGTGTACATCGCCTGGCCAAGCCGGGCCACCACGTTTTGCGTGTCGTCGGGACGGTCGGCCTCGGCCCAGAAACCTGGGTCCACGAGCTTGATGAAGGCCGCGTGCCACCGGATCGGCGCCGGCAGGCATTCGGACTGCAAGCGACCGGGGATGTCGCGCGAAACGAGGTTGAGTGACACACCGTTGGTGTAGTTGCGATCGGTTCCAGTGAACAGGTCATTCTCGAGGCGCAGCGTGCCGCCGCGCCAGCGAACCGTCTGTTCCGGTGCGCACGCGTCGCTGCCACCGGCTCGCGCGGGCGCCGCCGGAACCAGGGCAAGCACCACGGCGGTCAACGCGCTGGCCGCGATGGCTTGCGCGACGCTTCGCTTCGGTGCGCGAGCAAGCCAATGGGGCGGGCCCCTGCCGGCGTTCCCCGGCCCAGGTTCGTGGTCAGGAATGCGGGCAGCTTCGTGGATTCTCATGTGCGATGGCGCCGATCCGAATCAATGTGCCGAAAGCTGCTTGCCGTCGCCGGGACCGGATGGTGCGGCGCCGGGCGTGCCGGTGGCATCGGCGTTCCAGCCGCCGCCCAACGCCTTGTACAGCGCGACCAGTTCGACGGCGGTAGCGGTGTGGGTGCGGGCGTAGGCATCTTCGGCGTCGCGCAGCACGCGTTCTTCGGCCAGCAGTTCGGTCAACGCGATGTCGCCGGCGGCATAGCGCGTTTGCGCGTGGGCGTAACTGGTGCGCGCGGCCTCCAGCGCGGTGCGTTGGCGCTGCACCGCGTCCAGGCCGAAGCGGTAGTCGCTCAACGCGCGCTCGGCATCGCCCAGTGCGCCCAGCACGGCCTTTTCATAGGCGAGCGCCGCCTGTTGCTGCCGCGCTTCGCTGGCGCGGATTTCCGCGCGCACGCGGCCACCGTCGAACACCCGCCAGGAGATCAGCGGCATGATCGAAAAGGTCCGGCTGGCCGAGTCGAACAGGTCGCCGGCATCCAGCGACTGGAAGCCGCCACCCGCGCCGATCGTGAGCTTCGGGAACAGCTCGGCGGTGGCGACGCCGATGTCGGCGGTGCGCGCGGCGAGGCGGCGTTCGGCGGCACGCACGTCGGGTCGTCGGCGCAGGATGTCGGCGCGTTCGCCCACCGGGATCGGGGCCAGCGTGAGCGCGGGTGCCATGGTATCGAGCAGCGCCAGCTCGCGTTCGGGCGGCTGGCCGAGCAGTACGCCGAGACCCAGCGCGGCGGCGTTTAGGCGCGCGTGGATGGCCGGAACGCCGGCCTCGGCGGCGGCAAGGCGCGCCTGCGCGGCATCGACGTCGGCCTGCGCGGCATCGCCCAGCTCGTAGCGCCGCTGCACCAGCTCACGCGTGTGCCGCAGCGTGGCGACCGAGCCCGCGCGTGCGGCCAGCTCGCGTTGCGCACCGCGCAGCGTCAGGCAAGTGCGTGCGACTTCGGCGGCAACGCTGATCCGCACGCCCTCGGCGTCGTCCTGGGCCGCCTGCATGCTGGCCGAAGCGCTCTCCAGCGCGCGCCGGGTGCGGCCAAACAGGTCGATCTCCCAACTGGCGTCGAAGCCGACGTCGTGGATCGTCTGGTTGCGATCCATCCCCGGAATGGATCCGATCGGCAGCGGTCCGTTTTCGCTTTGCCCGCGCCGGGTCACGCTGCCGCTGGCGCCCACGGTTGGCGCGTAGCCACCGGCCGCGCGGTCGCGCAGCGCGCGCGCCTCGCGGATGCGGGCCTCGGCCTGGCGCAGGTCGAGGTTGTCCGAGAGTGCGGTGCCGACCAGCCGGTCGAGGGTCGGATCGCCCAGCGTCGTCCACCACGCAGCCAGTTCCGGCGCCGGCTGCACCGCATCGGCCGGCTGCGTCCAGCCGTGGCCCGTAGTGACGGGCGGTGGTCCGCGATAGTCGGGTCCCGCGGCGCAGGCGCCGAGCAGCAACGCGCCCAGCACGACCGCCAAGGTGCGCGTCGCGTGGCGCCGAGGGTTGGTTGAACGGGTCATGGCAACTCCTTCGTGCATCGTGGCCCCCGTCATTGCAGGCGACTGCGGACCAGCCCCGTCGCAAGGCCCAGCGTCACCACCGCGATCACGGCCAGCGGCCAGAGGTTGGCGAGAATGTCCGTCGCCGACATCGCCTTCAGGAACACGCCTTCGACGATGGTGAGGAAGTGGGTGAGCGGTATCGCCTGCGCAAGCCACTGCAACACCACCGGCATGTTTTCGACCGGCGTCGCGAACCCCGACATCAAGACGGCCGGTACCCCGATCGCGAACGCCCCCAGGATCGCCTGCTGCTGGGTCATGCTGATCGCGGAAATCATCAACCCGATGCCGACCACCGACAGGATGAACAGCATCAGGCTGGCCAGCAGCAACACGAACGAGCCGGTGAAGGGAATCCGGAACAGGCCGGTCGCTGCCGCCACCATCAGCAGGCCGAGCAAGGTGCCGATCGCGAGTGCCGGCAGGGATTTGGAGATGATGATTTCCAGCGTGGAGGTGGGCGACACCAGCAACTGGTCGAAGGTGCCGAGTTCGCGTTCGCGCGCGATCGACAGTGACGTGATCAGGAGCGCGCTGAACAGCGCGAGGATACCGGTCAGGCCGGGCACGATGAACCAGCGATAGGTGAGGTTCGGATTGAATCCGTTGCGCACGCTGACCGGCGTCGGCGGGCTGGCGCCCGCGCCGGCGCCGACGTCGGCGGCAATCGTCGAGAGGTACCCGACGGTGATCTGGCCCGAGTTGCTGCGCCGGCCATCGACCAGCACCTGCACCTGGCCAGTCCGGCCCGCGGTGATGGCGCGCGAGAAATCGGCCGGGAAGTCGAGTGCCGCGATCACCTTGCCGCGGCCGATCAGGTCGCCGAGCTGGGCGGGGTTTTCGACGTACCGCACGTGGTTGATGAAGGTCGCGCGGTCCAGCCGCTGGATCATCTCGTGCGACCACTGGCCCGCGTCCTGGTTGTACACCGCGACGTCGACGTTGCGCACTTCCAGCGTCGCGGCGAACGCGAATACCAGCAACTGCAGCAACGGCGGCACGAACACCACCATACGGCTGCGCGGGTCGCGCAGGATGCTCAGCACTTCCTTGATGAACTGCGCCCGCAGGCGGGTGAAGGCGATGGTTCCGGAGCGCGCGGACACGGCTCACGCCTCCAGGTTCTTGCGCGTGGCGCGCTTGGCCAGCAGGAAAAACACGGCACCGATCGCGGCCATGGCCGCGAGATTGGGCAGGAACAGCGGCCATACGTCACCCGCGAGGAACACGGTTTTCAACGACGCCACGAAATAGCGCGCCGGGATCAGGTGGGTGGCGACGCGGATCGGCGCCGGCATGGCGTCGATCTCGAACAGGAAGCCCGACAGCATGAACGCGGGCAGGAAGCCCGTGAACAATGCGATCTGCGCGGCCAGGAACTGGTTGCGCGCGAGCGAGGAGATCAGCAGTCCCTGACCCAGTGCCGGCACCATGAACACCGCCGACGTAGCGAGCAACGCCACCCACGAGCCGCGCAGCGGCACATCGAACGCATGGATCGCCAGCAGTGTCGCGCCCAGCGTCGAGAGCATGCCGAGCACGAAATACGGCAACAGCTTGCCGATCAGGATCTCCGCCACCGACGCGGGCGTGGACAGCACCGCCTCCATGGTGCCGCGCTCCCATTCGCGCGCGACCACCAGCGCGGTCAACATAGTGCCGATGATCGTCATCACGATCGCGATGGCGCCCGGCACCAGCGCGCGGCGGCTTTCGAGTTCGGCGTTGAACCCGTAGCGCGGTTCCAGCTGGATCGCCGCGGCGGGTGCGCTGGCGCCGCGTCCCGCGCGCCAGTTCGCCACCACGCCCTGCGCATAGTTGGCGACGTATTTGGCGGTGTTGGGATACGAACCGTCGGTGACGACCTGCACCAGCGGCTGGTCGCCGTGCCGGTCCAAGCGTTGCCCGAAGTCCTGCGGGATCACCACGTAGCCGCGCAATGCACCGGAAACGAGCTTGCCGGCGACCTCGCGACGGTCGTGTGCGAAGGTCACGTCGAGATAGCGGGTGCTTGCGAAGGCGGCCGCCAGCGACTGCGCCTGGGCGCCCTGCGCCTCCAGCACCACGCCGACGCGCACGTTGCGGGCGTCCAGCGACACCGCGTAGGCGAACAGCAACAGCAGTACCACCGGCAGCACAAAGGCAATCAGCAGCGTCGAGGGGTCGCGCAGCGCCTGCAGGCTTTCCTTGCGGACCAGCGCGATCAGGCGGCGCAGGTCGAAGCGGCGCATCCGGGCCGGATCCGCTTCCCGGTTGCGCGCGTCGCCGTTCACGCCGCCGCCTCCAGATCATCGTCGGCGGATGCGACCAAGTGGATGAAGGTGTCTTCCATGGTCGGATCGGGCCGGGCGTTGGTGGCCGCGCCGCGCTTCAGCGCATCGGGCGTGTCCAGCGCGATCACCCGCGCGCGGTACAGCATCGCCACGCGGTCGCAGTACTCGGCCTCGTCCATGAAATGGGTGGTGACCATGATGGTCACGCCCTTGCGGGACAGGCCATTGATGTGGGTCCAGAATTCGCGCCGGGTGATGGGATCGACGCCCGAGGTCGGCTCGTCGAGGAACAGCACCGGCGGCCGGTGCATCAGCGCGCAGGCAAGCGCGAGGCGCTGCTTGTGCCCGAGCGGCAGGGCATCGGGTGCGGCGGACAGCCAGTCGCGAAGATCGAAGGTTTCGATCATTTCGTCGATGCGCTCTCGCCGCGCATCGCCCTCGAGGCCATACACGCCGGCCGAGAACTCGAGGTTCTGGCGTACCGACAGCAACCCGTACAGCGAGAACTTCTGCGCCATGTAGCCGAGCCGGGCCTTCGCCGCCCCGGTGGCGCGGCGCAGGTCCAGCCCCGCCACGTGGGCGTCGCCGCCGCTCGGCTTCAACAATCCGCACAGCATCTTGAAGGTGGTGGATTTGCCGGCGCCGTTGGGGCCGAGCAGGCCGAAGATCTCGCCTTTGCGCACCTGGAAACTGACGTCGTCGGTAGCGGTGAAATCGCCGAACCGCTTGGTGAGATTGCGGCAGGACACTGCGATGTCCGACTCGAACTCGACCGGCGGCAGGCGCTCGGCCAGTCCCGAGGTACCGCCGGGTCCGCCGCCCAGCAGGTCGATGAAGGCATCCTCGAAACGCGCCGGTACCGCGGTCAGCCGCACATGGTTCCGATCGGCGAGGGTCCGGATCGCCTCGCTGCCGGCATTCGCGCGCAACACCAGGCGCACGCCGGCGCCCTGGATCACGCCGTCGCTGACGCTTGGCAGGTCGAGCGCCTCGGTCAGCACGGCGCGGCGTTCGTCGCCGACGTCCTCCATCCGGAAACTGCGGCCCTCGAGTTGCGCGCTGAGGTCGCCCGGCGCGCCGTCGAACAACAGCCGTCCTTCGTTGAGCAGCAGCACGCTCTCGCAGCGTTCGGCCTCGTCGAGATAGGCCGTGGACCAGACCACCGCCATGCCCTCGTCGGTGAGCGCCTGCACCATGCGCCACAAATCCTGCCGGCTGACCGGGTCGACGCCGACGCCGGGCTCGTCCAGCAGCAGCACGCGAGGCCGTGCCATCAGCGCGCAGGCGAGGCCGAGCTTCTGCTTCATGCCGCCGGACAGTTTCCCGGCCAGGCGTTTGGTGAAGGGACCGAGCCGGGTGAATTCCAGCAATTCGGCGAAGAGGTCCGCGTGGCGGTCGGCGCCCATGCCGCGCAGTTGCGCGTACAGGCGCATGTTCTCCAGCACCGACAGGTCTTCGTACAGGCCAAAGCGCTGCGGCATGTAGCCGGTGACGACGTGGATCGCGTCGTTGTCGCGCACCACGTCGTAGCCCGCCACCTTGACGCTGCCGCCGTCGGGCACCAGCAACCCGGTCATGATCCGCATCAGCGTGGTCTTGCCTGCGCCGTCGGGGCCGACCAGGCCGGTGAGGCGGCCGTAGCGGATCTTCGCGCCGAAGCCGCGCAACGCCTGGACCTTGTCGAAGCGCTTGGCGATGCCGTCGATCACCACAGCCGCGGTGCTTTTGTCGGGCGGGGTGCCGGCGGCGGAGGCGTGCACGTCAGGGGCTCCGGGCCCGCTGGCCATGGGCGGCGTCCGCATCGATGTCGATCGTCACCGGCATGCCCTGGCGCAGCGACGGGTCGGTGCCGTCCATCACGATCCGCAGACGATAGACGAGGTCGGTGCGAAGGTCGCTGGTCTCGACCGTCTTGGGCGTGAACTCCGCGCGCGGCGAGATGAATCCGATCTGGCCGTGGTACGCCTTGTCCGACGAGTCGGTCACGACGCGCACCCGCATGCCGGGCGCGATGCGGCCGAGATCCGGCTCGCCGACGTAGGCGCGCACGTACACCGGCTGACGCAGGCTCAAGGTGTACACGGGGGTGTTGCTCGCGACCATGCTGCCGGGTTCGCGGGCGCGCGTGATCACGATACCGTCGCTCGGCGCCACCAGCTCCGTGTCGGACAGCGCGGTGCGGGCCTGCGCCACCGCGGCTTGCGCGGCGGCGACCTGCGCCTCGCCGGCGGCGATGTCCTCGCTGCGCGATCCCGCCGTCGCCAACGAGAGCGCGGCTTTGGCCGAAGCAAGCTCGGCGGCGCTCTGGTCGCGTGCGGCGCGCGCGGCGTCGACCGTCCGCTGGCTGGCCGCGCCCGTACCGAGCAACAGGTTCTGGCGCTGGAAATTGCGTTCGGCATCGCGGGCCGCGGCGTCGGCCTGGCGCACGCGCTCGCGTGCCTGGGCGATTTCCTGCGGGCGATTGCCACGCTGGAGCTTCTCCAGCCCGGCTTTCGCCACCGCGAGTTCGGCTTCGGCCGCGGCGAGTTTTTCGCGATACGGGGCGGCGTCGAGGCGCGCCATGGCCGCACCGGCTGCCACGCTGTCGCCTTCCTCGAACGCCATCGTGGCCACGCGGCCGGGTTGGCGAAACGCCAGTTCCACTTCGCGGATGTCGACGTTGCCGTACAGCCGCAGCGCGTCATGATCGCCCCTGCCGCGCAGCTGCCAGAACAGCAACGCGCCGACCGCGACGACCACGACGACGGCGATCGGGATCCAGCGTTTCCTGCCCGCGGGAAGTTCAGGAATTTTCATCGCAGGGTGGCCTGTCGTGAAAGAGGCCGGGCCTCACGTGGCCTGGCGGGTCGGGAGTACGGGAGCAGAACTGCCGCGGGCGGAAGTGATCGCGGTCAAAGTCGTGCGATCGGGCGGGTTGGCATGGGTCATGGCTTGCCCGCGATGCCGCGGCGATAGATCGCGAATACACGGGGGGCGTCGCAGCGCATCTGCGTCGCATCGCCTGCCATCAGCGTGCGCATCACCAGCCCCTGGAACATGCCGATGTAGGCGATCACCGCGGCTTCCACGTCGAGCCCGGCGTCGAGTTCGCCTTGGGCTATTCCGGCTTCCAGCGCCGTGCCCAGGCGCTTGCCGTACTGGCGGAGCAGAGTCTGCGCGACGTGCTTGGCGGGTGTGTCCCGCGAGTGCTGCAGCTCACCGAACAACAT
Organism: Rhodanobacteraceae bacterium; assembly: GCA_035700365.1. GTDB lineage: Bacteria > Pseudomonadota > Gammaproteobacteria > Xanthomonadales > Rhodanobacteraceae > 66-474. The sequence continues at coordinate 20,212 of DASSOQ010000147.1, forward strand.
CCGGGGCACCCCCGGATGCTTCGAAATGAAATCGACATGCGCCATGAACATGGCCTCCAGCGCCGCCACCGGCGAGGCGGCGGCCGCGGCCGCCTTGTCGATGCGGGCAAACACGCGATCGCCCATCCACACCATTACCGCCTGCATGATCGCGTCCTTGCTCGGGAAGTGGCGGAACAATGCGCCCTGCGTGACGCCCATCCGCCCTGCAATGGCGGCGGTCGTAATGTCGCTGGGGTTTTGCCGGGCTGCCAGTTCAACCACCGCTTCCACGGTGGCGGTGCGGCGCGCTTCGGCGGTCAGGTGTCTGGGGCGGGCGTTCATTTCGTTCTTGCAAGAAGTGAGTAAGTGCTCACTATCATATCGAACGCGGCACGAACTGCAAGAGGGTCGTTCAACCTCGGTTTGAACAAGCCGTGGCTCGTCGGAGCCGGACGCGAGGGGATGGCCTTCGGGTGACGCGGCTGCTTTCGACCCATTCCCGGACCACGCCGCAAAACGCGCAACCCGGCGCGAGGCAAACCCTCACCCGGCGCGCTTGCGTCCGGTGAACATCGCGCGAACGAGGTTCTCGCGGTGGCGCCAACTGGCGTAGATGACGCCGGCCACGTGCAGGCCGACCAGCCCCAGCGTAACGTTGGCCGCCCACTCATGCGTCTCCTGCACCCAGGCGACGCCCCACAGCGCATCGGTCGTCATCATCCAGCCGGTGACGCTGGTCACGGCGATCCCGGACAGGAGCGCGGTGATCATCACCGCACCTGCCGGATTGTGGCCGAGGTGGCGTGGCTCGCGGCGCGCGAGCATGGCGCGCATGTACTCGAAGAACCTCGACGGTGACGGCACGAAATTGGCAAACCGCGCGTACCGGGCGCCTGTGAAACCCCAGACCACGCGGAATGCGACCAGGGCGAGCGCCGTGTATCCGAACGCCTGGTGCCATGCGCCGCCGTCATCGCCCAGCAGGTATGCGGCAAAGAAGGCGGTTGCCAGCGACCAGTGGAACACACGCACGACCGGATCCCAGACCGCGACCGAGCGGGCCTGGCGTGCCGCGAGCGCAGCCCGGGCCTCGGGCGCCCTCGTCATGGGGTTGCAGGCGGCTTGCCGGCTTCCTGGACCAGCGCGCCTGTCGCCGGATTGACGAACAGCTCCACCTTCTTCCCGGACTTGTCGACGGCGTACACCTCATAGCAGGTGCCACCGGTCCTCACGCGGCGAACCGTGTAGCCGAGCTTTTCGTACTGTTGTTGCACTTGGGTCGTCGGCAACCATTTCGACTTCGGCTCGCTGGTGCACGAACCGCTGTAGGTGGATGCGAGCACGGGGACGGAGAAGCCCGCGAGGGCGAGGGCTGCGATGGCGAGACGAAAGTTTTTCATGGTGCATCCTCCAGGGGTGAATGCGCGACGTGCTTCCATTTCCAAGCACGGTGGCGAGGATGCGGCGGGATCACGAGGGAACCTGGATCGGGATCTTCCGCGCCGCATGAACCCGCCCGTCATGCTCCTTCGCGCTGAATGTGAAGATTTGACGGGCATCAACTCCGGTACACAAAACGGCCACAGAAACCGAACCCAAGGGGGCCGGGTAATCCCCTTGCCGGGCGGCTCTGTGCTCGCACTGACGCGACGGGCAGCCGCTTCGGGTCGATGGCCGACCGCTGGTATCAGCTCAGGCTATCCTGAAGATCCAGGAGGAAAGGTTTCATGGCGAAGCTCGTGTTCGAGTTGAACCAGTCCCTGGATGGCTACGTCGACCATCTGGCGTTCGGTCCGCCTGACCCGGCGCTGTTTCGCCATTTCACGGAGCGCGTGCGCGGGCTGACGGGCATGCTGTACGGTCGCGGCATCTACGAGGTCATGCGCTATTGGGACGAAGACTCTCCCGACTGGAGCGTGGACGAACGCGAGTACGCGGCGGCATGGCGCAGCCGACCGAAGTGGGTCGTGTCGCGCTCGCTGAAGTTTGTCGGGCCGAACGCCACGCTTGTCGCCGATGACATCGAGTCGGTGATTCGGGGGCTGAAGGCAAAGCGCGCCGGGGAGATTGAAGTCGCGGGACCGAACCTGGCGCAAAGCCTCACCGATCTTGGTCTTGTCGACGAGTACCGGCTTTACATCCATCCCGTCGTGCTCGGTCACGGCAAGCCGTTCTTCGCGGGTCCGCGCCCACGGCTCTGCCTCGTGGCCAGCGATTTGATCGTCGAGGACGTGATCCGGTTGACGTACGCTCCTGCGTGATGGCGCCGTGCACCTCGATCGAAATCAAATGCGAAATGGATTCCGGGTTCCCTCGTCGATGAAGCCGGCGATGGCCCCGGAACGACGACGCTGGGGTGGCTTGGCGTGCTCAGCTGCTCAGCTCGCTCTCATCTTCCTCCGGTGCCATCGCCAATCTTGCGCAAGCTTTGCGCCATGACTGGGTTTGGCTTCAAGGTTGCGCGGGTGTGAATACATCATGCAAACGGCGACACCTGGCTCCATCGCTTTTTCGGCCTGGATGCGGCCGCATCTCCCACGGAATCGAGCCAGGGCCCCAATTCAGATCCAGCGCAGCGCCTTCGCGATGATGTCGGCGGCTCCGCTCTGCGCACAGGATCCGTGCGCGATCAGCAACCGTTCGGGATTCCATTGCAGCACTTGATGCAGTGCCGCGCGCGCGGGCCCGTGCCGCAGGAAGCTGGCGCGCCAGTCGCGCGGCGTGCCCCCGGTTTCCCCGGCCAGGCCACCGAGCTTCATGACCATCCCCTTCCAGCCGGTCAGGTGTTCATCGGTGAAGCGCTGGATCAGATCGCCGATGATCGCGGTACGCGAGGCGCGGTGGCAAAACGCCACTTCTTCCATCGCGAACGATCCGCGGAAAACGGTGTAATCGATATCCGAATTCCACGGCGAAATGCGCCGGCCGTCCAGTTCGGCGTCAAAGTGCAATGCCGGTTTCTTGCGGGCGAGGCCGGGCGGCGCATAGATACGTGCGTCGGGCCAATGCGCGGCCCATTGCTGCAGGAACAGGTAGTGAAGTTTGTTTGGCGAAACGATGTGGCGCACCGGTCCGATGGCCTGCACCTCGTCCGCCAGTTCGCGTTCAAGGGCAATGGGCGACCAGACCCAGGCGCTGCCGTCCGAGAGACGCGCCACGGCCATGCGCGTGGGATAGGGGAAGCCATGGAACGAAACGACGGGGCCATCCGCGACGTACAGGGATGGGCCGAAGGGCTCGAGCATCCCGCAAGGCTACCACCTTCCTTCGCTCGACCCGGCTGTGCACGTGGTCACTGCGCTAGAGCGACAGCCATGCATACAGGTACAGGGTGTCGTTGTCGGAGGCGCGGCGCCCAGCCTCGTCGATGTTGCTGACGCGGCCGCTGAAGCGGGTGTACCAGGTGTATTGCAGGCCGATGCGGAGGTTCGCGTACGGCTGCGCCCACGAATCGGATTTGCCGAACGGCGTCCACATCAGCTCGGCGACGCCGCCCTGGGTGTTGGGGCTGCCGTCGTTGCCGTAGAGCGCAAGGTCGCTGCTTCCGTTGTTCGCGAAACCACCGAGGACGGCGCCCCAGGTGTTGCGATACCAGTAGGCCGCCTCGATGTTCAGCGCCTGCAGGCTGTCGTGCAGGTTGGCCGAATCCCCGGCTGCGTAGGTGGCGTCCAGGCGCTGGCGCTCGGCAACATACAGGCCGTTGACCGTCATGATGTTGTCGCCGCCGTTGAGGAACTGGTAGCTCGCGTCGATGCCGAGGTCGGTGAACTTGTCGGTGGGGCCCGGCACGGCGATCACGTTGCCGGCTGCGTCGGTATCCGCCAGTCCACGCGCGGCGTGGAGTGCGAACGCACCGAGCTCCACGTTGCCACTTTTCAGGTTCCACGTATGGGCGACCCGCCCGTAGGGTGCGATACCGGCGATGCGTCCGCTGTAGTCCGCATTCACGTCCGCGAGGAAGGCCGGCGACAGGCTGCGATAGCCACCCACCTCGGCATAGAGGCCATTGTTGAACTGCATGTAGCTGGTGAGGCCGATCACCTGTCCGGCAAGGCCGCCCACCAGCATGGGCGCCGCCGGCGCACCCGGCGCGAGGTCGGGGGCGGTGTAGGGGTACTGCCACGCCGGGGCGGTATTGAACGTGTCGGTGATCGTCGGGTTGTTGTTGAGCGACACGCCCCAGATCACCGGCTTGCCTGCCAGCGTCAGCGTGCGTGCGTAGCGCAGGTCGGCATTGTCCCAACCGAGCAGGCCGCCGTTTTCGGAATAGGTCGCCTGCGCAAACACGCCGAGGTGGTCCGTGATGCGGCCGGCGAGGAACGCCGAGACCTGCTGCAACTCGGTGTTGTCGTTGGTGCTGAAACCATCTGCGGGCGGTGAGGTTTGGGCCTTGGCGGTGTGGGTGAACGACTCGATCAGCATCATCGACAACGGCACCTTGGTGTCGGTGCCGACATTCAATGTATAACCCATCTGCTTGAATGCGCGCCCGAACGGTGTGAGTTGCGGGCCGAAGCCGCCGACGTGGCAGGAAGTGCAGGGTTGGTGCGTCTGGCGCGCGAAGGAGGGAACCGCGCGCGCACCCGGGACGACGCCCGCCCAGGAGGTCAGGGCCAGCATCCACACGGCGGCGATCCTGATGAGCGCGTGCGGCCTGCGGCGGCAAGCGATGCGATCGGATTCCATGGCTTCATCTCCTGCGTGGAGGCCGGGGAAACGGTGGATCAAGCGGCCCGAAGCATCCTCCGCCGCTGGAGGTCGGCGTTGACGTGGATCAACACGAGGCGCCTGCCTGCGGGCGGCCTGCCTGCCTGCCGGGAATTCATGATCACGCTCGCGCGTGTAAGCTTGCGCCGGGAACCGGTTTCTGCGCAGGGTTCCACTCTCGACTGGCCGCGGGCAACGCCGATGCGCTGGCTTGAACACCGGATTCCGCCTCCCCTCGTGTTCGCTCTCGTCGGCGTGGCGATGTGGCTGGTGCGTGGCGTGACCGTGCGGATTCCCATGGACGCACTCGCGCGTGGGATCGTGGCGGGCCTGCTGGCGTTGGTCGGCGTCGCGCTTGGCATGGCCGGTACCGTGGCGTTCCGTCGCGCGCACACGACGATCGATCCGCATCGGCCGGAGCAAGTGTCCAGTCTGGTCGTCGACGGGATCTATCGCGCCACCCGCAACCCGATGTACCTGGGCCTCGCGGCGCTCCTGTTTGCCTGGGCCGTGTACCTCGCAGCACCCGCGGCGTTTGCCGGTCCGCTGCTCTTCGTCCTCTACATCACGCGTTTCCAGATCGTGCCGGAAGAGCGTACGCTGGCGGCGAAATTCGGCCCGGCATACGCCGCGTACCGGCAGCGGGTCCGTCGCTGGCTGTGAGCTTCCGTGGCCAGCGGGCGTGACCCATGCGTTCGATGCCCGCTCACATCTTCAATTCGAACCCCGCGTACCACGTGCGGCCGTAGGCGGGCTCGAGGCCGGTGCGCCACACGCGGTTGTAGTACTTGCGATCGGTGAGGTTGCTGACGCCGGCGAGCAGTTTCAGCCATGGCGTGACCTGCCAGTCGCTCGCGAAGTCGACGACGGCGTAGCCCGGGACCTTCGCTGGAATGAAGGTGGCGCCGCCGCCGAACGGCTGGTTGGAATCCTGCCAGTACTGCTCGGCGGTCGACACCGCGGTCAGGCTGGCCTTGTACTTCTGCTCCACGCGCCAGGTGAGGCCGGCCTTGGCGACGTAGCGCGGCGCGTAGGCGGGAACCTTGCCCATCTGGTCCGGGATCGCGCTTTGCGTGAAGCGTGCGTTCAACAGGCTCAGGCTGAAGAAGCCTTCCAGGTGTTCTCCGCGCAGC
>DASSOQ010000148.1:0-6704 GCA_035700365.1 Rhodanobacteraceae bacterium
GACGTGATCATGATCGGCGAGGTGCGCACCCGCGAGACCATGCAGTACGCGATCCACTTCTCCGAAACCGGTCACCTCGTGCTGTGCACGTTGCACGCGAACAACGCCAACCAGGCGCTCGAGCGCATCATCCACTTCTTCCCCGAAGACGTGCGCGAACAGTTGTACATGGACCTTTCCCTGAACCTCAAGGGCGTGGTCGCGCAGCAGTTGATCCCCACGCCGGACGGCCGCGGCCGCCGCGTCGCGATGGAGGTCATGCTGGGGACGCCGCTGGTCCAGGACTACATCCGCAAGGGCGAGATCCACAAGATCAAGGACGTGATGAAGCAGTCCACCAACCTCGGCATGTGCACCTTCGACCAGAGCCTGGTCGAGCTGTACCACGCAGGCAACATCAGCTACGAGGATGCGCTGCGCTACGCCGATTCATCCAACGAGGTGCGCCTCGCGATCAAGCTGGCGCAGGGCGGCGACGCGCATTCGCTGTCGCAGGGGCTCGGCGACGTCGAGCTGACCGAAACGATCGAGCGCGGCCACCGCTTGTAAAAACCGGGGTCAGAGTGCGGTTTCGAACGATGCCTCCGTGAGCAACACGGATTGGCTCGCGAAACTGCACTCGGACCCCGGTTTTTTTCGCCTCAGCGGTGCGTCACGTCGATGTCGAAGTGCAGGCCGTCGCCGTCGAGGCGCCCGTCGGCGTCCACCGACGCGACCGTCTTGCCCATCTGCTGGAACGTGGCGACCTGCTGCTGCAACCGGGCCTGGCTTGCGGCCGGCGCCATCGCGGCGAAGCGGCCCATCCAGCTTCCGAGCACGCCGTACATCTTGCCGTCGAAGTGCATGCGGAACAGCCGGTCGCCGTGGCCGGCCGAAGCGGTCAGGGTGCCGGCCAGCTTCGCCTGCTCGTCATCGCCGACGCCGATCGCCAGCGCCTTGTCATTGGCCGCGATCCAGCCCTGGCCGCCGCCACCGAGCAAGGTGCGGAGCCTGGGCGGCAGGTCGAACGCGACCGGCTGGCCATTGGTCGGGATCGGCTTCAGCGCGAACTGCGGCAGGGTCTGCTGGATCTTCTGGGCCAGCGCGGCCGGATCGGAACTCGCGACCAGCAGGCGCCCGGCGATCTGCGGGCCGGCTTCCCACTGGTCGAGCACGATGCGAAAACCCATCAGCGAGGCCGCTTCCGGCGGCATCTGCACCGGCGGATGGGCGGCGGTTTGCGCGAACCTGTTGAGCGATTGCAGGGCCGGGCACTGGTAGGTCTTCTCGGCCGCGGCCTTGGCGCGGCCTTGCAGGAACGCCTGCCATTGCGTCAGCGGCAGCGCCAGCACCAGGTCGAACATCGATGCGTCCGACGCCTCGCCCATGCCGGGCACCGGATGCTTGAGGGCCGTCAATGCGCCAAGCAACGACGGCGACAACCGTGCGTCGATGCCCAGGCTCACCTTTTGTGCGGTGGCTGATTTGACGCCCGCGCTGACCAGCGGAACCTGGCGCGCGAGCGAAGCGAATTCGCTGGAGCAGGCGGGATTGGCCAGCGAGCCGCCGAGATCGCTGGCGAATTGCTGGGTGATCGCATCCTTGCCATCGAACAGGTTGGAGAACAGCCTGGCAAGGTCGACGTAGCCCGAGCCGTAATCGCTGTAGCCGTGCTTGCCGTTCACGTCGGACAGGCGGTCCGAAGCATTGTCGGACGGCTTGGCCAGGCCCAGCAACTGCTTCAGCATGTCCGGGCTGGCGTTGGCCGGGGCGACGGTGGCGACCAGTTGCTTGCCTTCGATGGCGACCAGGATGTGCACTTTCGCGCCGGCACCGCCGAGCACCCAGTACGTCTGCTTGTCGAGGGTCGCGGTCGGAACGGTGATGCCCGCGCGCTTCTCGACCCGCGCCCAGAAGGCCTTGAAGGTGTCGGGCGAATCGAGTTCGACCCGCATCACGGGCACGTCGCCGATGCCATACATCGCGTACAGCGGAGACTGCGAAAGTCCGAGCGTCCCGGCCAGTTGCTTGTTGGTCTGCACGTTCGCGAGTTCGGCCTGCACCGCATCGATGACCTTCGCGACCGCGGGGTCCTTCTGGCGGGTCAACTGGCCGATCTGGTCCAGTTGCTGGATCCGCCCGTGCAAGCCGCCGTTGCCGACCCCGCTCCAGGCCTCGGCGACATCGGCCGGCTGGCCCTTGAAATTGGCGAACAGGTAGGGCGTGTCGGCGGGCGCGTAGGTAATGGGCGCGTTGGAGGCGACGTGCTTGCCGCAACCCGCGAGGACCAGGGCCGCAAGGCAGGTGGCGGCGAACGCCGTCCGGCGCATAACTGGACGCATGGGCATTCTCCCGTTTCCCCTTGTAAATCGCGATTATGCCGTTGTCGCCAGCAACTCCGCCAGCACCGCCATCCGCACCGAGACCCCGTTCGCGACCTGGTCCAGGATCCGCGATTGCCCGCCGTCGGCGACCTCCGGCGCGATCTCGATCCCGCGGTTGATGGGTCCGGGGTGCAGCACCTGGCAATCCTTCGCGGCCAGCGCGAGCCTGCGGATGTCGAGCCCGTAGTGCGCGTGGTAGCCGGCGGTATCGGGAAACTGCGCGTCGAGCATCCGTTCCTTCTGGATGCGCAACATGACCACCACGTCCACGCCTTCGATCGCGGCGTCGAAATCCTCGGTGGTCGTGCAGCCGGGGAAATCCTGCAGCGACTCGGGAAGCATCGCGCGTGGCGCACACAGGCGGATGTCGCGTGTGCCGAGCGTCGCCAGCGCGCGCACGTCCGAACGCGCCACCCGCGAATGGCGGATATCGCCGCAGATCGTCACGCGCAGGTTCGCGAAATCGTCGCGGTGCTGGCGGATCGTCAACACGTCGAGGAGGCCCTGGGTCGGATGCGCGTGGGTGCCGTCGCCGGCGTTCACCACCGCGACACTGCTCCTCGCGTGTCGGGCGAGGTACGCGGGCATTCCGTTCTCGTTGTGCCGCACCACCAGCGCGTCGAGGTGCATCGCCTCCAGCGTGTGCAGCGTGTCGAGCAGGCTTTCGCCCTTGATCGTGGACGAGCGGGAAAGATCGAAGTTGACGTTGTCCGCACCCAGCCGCTTGGCCGCCAGCACGAACGAGGTGCGGGTGCGCGTGGAGGGTTCGAAGAACAGCGTGAGCACGGTGCGCCCGGCCAGCAGGTCGCGCGGCGCGCCTTCGCTGCGGAATCGTTCCGCGCGATCGAGCACCCGGGTGATCGCAGTGCGGTCGAGGGTTTCGAGATCCAGGAGGTGTCGCATCGTCGCGCCTGATATGGGGTCAGAGTGCACTTTTCGATGCCGGCTTCAGGGACCAACGCTCCACGAGCATCGAAAAGTGCACTCTGACCCCGGTTTCCAAGGGCAGGGAGCAGCGAGCGGGTTACGCCCGCAGCCAGCTCTCAAGGATAACGGCGGCAGCGAGCGAATCGATGTTCGCGGCATCGCGCCGGCGCGCGGAACCGGAGGCGCGCTGCGCCGCGAACCGCCGGGCTGCTTCCTGGGAAGTGTGGCGCTCGTCGACCAGGTGCACCGCCAGGCCGCTGCGTTGGCCCAGCGCCTCGGCGAACCCCCGCGCGCCGCGGGTGATCGCCTGCTCGCCCCCGTCCAGCGTCAGCGGCAGGCCGACGACCAGGGCTTCGGGTTGCCACTCCGCCAGCAGTGCGTCGATGCGCGGCCAGTCCGGCTTGCCCGCGACTGAAGTGAGCGCTGGCAGCGGTCGCGCCGTGGCGACGACGTGGTTGCCGCTCGCGACCCCGATCCGGCGCGCCCCGAAGTCGAAGCCCAGGACGCATCCACTCACGCCCGACCGGAATAACTCGTGAGGTTCGCCGGGTTGACGCCGACCAGCGCCACGGCGGCGCCCCAACGCTCGTCGAGCGCGGTGTCGAACAGGATGTGGTCGTCGGCCTGCACGGTCAGCCAGGCGTTTTCGCGCAGTTCCTGCTCGAGCTGGCCCGCGCCCCAGCCCGCGTAGCCGAGCGCCACCAGCACCCGCGCCGGACCGTCGCCATCCGCCATCGCCGCGAGGATGTCGCGCGAGGTCGTGACGGCGAGTGCGTCGTTGATGCGGTAGCTCGATTCCCACTCTCGCTGGCCGGCCGCGTGCAGGACGAAGCCGCGCTCCGGTTGCACGGGGCCACCCACCAGCACCGGCGCCGAGGCAACGGACTTCCGCCCGCAAGGCATGTTCATCTGCTGCAGCACGTCACCGAGCCGGTAATCGGACAAGCGGTTGACCACCAGCCCCATCGCACCGTCCTGGTTGTGCTGGCAGATGAAGGTGATGCCGCGTGCGAAGTTCGGATCGCCCATGCCCGGCATGGCGATCAGGAAATGCCCGGTCAGCGAGGCCGGTTCCGTGGTGCGGACGGCGCCTGCGTCCTCCGCCTTTTGCAAGCGGGGACGGCTGCTGCGGGGTGTGCGTTGTGACTTGGTGGCCATGGGTCGATTGTAACGCCGCCAGATGGCCAATCAGCGTGAACGGACGGCCCGTGTTTCAAGATGATTACCAGGCAGGAATTGCCATGTGCGGGTGATCACAAGTTCGTTGTAGCGGTTGCCGTTGGCGTCGGTGTCCTGTGGAATCCGGGGAAACGGCGCAGCGAGGTGCACGATCCGGACGGCGGCCTCGTCGAGCACGCGATAGCCCGAACTCTGGTTCACCGTGACCTCCCGCACGTGTCCGTCCATGCCGAGGACCACCGTCAGCATCACGTTGCCGTGCAGGTGCCTGCGGCGCGCGGCATCCGGATAGTTGAGGTTGCCGATCCGCTCGATCCTGTCCACCCATGCGACCTGGTAGGCGGCGAAGGTGGTGCCGCGGGTGTTCGCGGAAAGATATTTCCGCCGCGGGCGGCGTGCATAGGCTTCCTGTTCGCGCCGCACCTCCTGCGCGAGCCGCGCCATTTCGAGGCGTTCGGGAATCGGAACAGCCGCCGCCCGCTGGTCGGCCTGCGGCTGGTCCCGGGTATCGCGTTCGCTGGGTACGCTGCGGTTCGACTTGCCGGTGGTGGTGAGGATGTGCGGACCCGTCGCCTCCTGCCGGGCCGGTGCGCCCGGCATCACCGCGACCGGCGCGATGCCGGCATTCGCGACCGGTAGCGGCCCCGAGAACGGCGCCCCCGGCCGGTGCGCCTTGTCGCTGTTGCCGCCGCCCGCATTGTCGGCCTGCGCCAGGAAGTCGGCCTTGGTCGGCGCCTCGGCGTTCGAGGTGTTGATCAAGGTGACGTCGAGCGTCGGCAGGCTCGGCGCCGGCTTCGCGAACTGGAATCCCAGCCCCAGGATCACGATCGCGTGCACGATCAGCGAGAACAGCAGCGCGACGCCCATGCGGTCGGCGTGCCCGGAGCCGTGCGCCATGGAGGCCGTCGCGGCGTTCACGTTGACGGCTCGCATGGGAAGCTGGAACCGGCCGTCGCCCGGCGGCCGCCCGTTCGAGGAGCCCTTTGCGATTGAGGAACGAAACAGGCCATGCCGGAAACTCAGGATGTACGTGCTTGTGTTTCGCAGGTCGCCGGTTCCCGGTCCCCGGTCCCCGCTTCGATCGCATCGAACACCATCCCCGCGATGTTGATGCCGAACTGCGCGTCCAGCTCGCGCACGCAGGTGGGTGAGGTGACGTTGACTTCGGTGAGATAGTCGCCGATCACGTCCAGTCCGGCCAGCACGATGCCGCGCCGTGTCAGTTCCGGCCCGACCTCGGCAGCAATCCAGCGGTCGCGCTCGGACAGCGGCTGGCCGACGCCGCGCCCGCCGGCCGCGAGGTTGCCGCGAAAGTCGGTGCCTTGCGGGATGCGCGCGAGCGCGTACGGCACGGCTTCGCCGTCCACGATGAGGATCCGCTTGTCGCCGGCGGTGATCTCGGGAATGAATTTCTGCGCCATCACGAACCGGCGATCGTCGCCGGCCAGTGTTTCGAGGATCGAGTTGAGGTTCGGATCGTCGCCGCGCGAACGGAAGATGCCGCGCCCGCCCATGCCGTCCAGCGGCTTCAGCACGATCTCGCCATGTTCGCGCGCGAAGCGGCGCAGTTCGCCGCGGTCGCGCGCCACCAGCGCCGGCGCGCAGCATTGCGGAAACCACTGCGCCGCGAGTTTCTCGTTGAAGTCGCGCAGCGCCTGCGGTTCGTTGACGACGCGCGCCCCGTCGCGCCCGGCCAGGTCCAGCACCAGGGTGTCGTAGAGGAACTGCGCATCGAACGGCGGATCCTTGCGCGCGAGCACGATGTCCGCGGCCTCGGCGAGCGGCTGCCAGTGCGGCTCGCCGAGCGTGAACCAGTCGCTCCCGTCGTCGCGCACCTCGAGCGGTGCCAGTCGTGCCCACGCCACGCCGTCGCGCACCGCCAGGTCACCCTGGCCCATGTAGCGGAGCGCATGGCCGCGCCGCGCGGCTTCCAGCAGCAGCGCGAGGGTGGTGTCCTTTTCCGGGTGGATGGCGCCGATGGAGTCCATCAGCACCGCGACGGTGCGATTCATGGGCTGGCGTGGCGGATCAGCAACTCGACTGAAGTCATGGCAGGTGCCGGGGTGGGGCAGCGGTAATCCAATGGTGCGGAGCCGGGCCGGTCGGCCGAAGCGCAAATCCGTCCACATTCGAACGGGCGGCTCTTGGTGTATCTTGGCATACGCGGCCGGTTTTGCCGGGTATGGCATCCGCCGGGGAACGGATCACGAGCGACGGCGTGCGGATCACGTGACG
>DASSOQ010000149.1:0-8647 GCA_035700365.1 Rhodanobacteraceae bacterium
ACCACCTTGGCGGTGAAGCTCCGGTGGTCGGTGAGATGCACCTTCACCGAATCGGCGTTGGCGACCACGTGGCGGTTGGTGAGGATGTAGCCATCGGACGAAATGATGAAGCCCGAGCCCATGGATTCGGCCGGACCTGTCGGGCCGCGGAACTCCGGTCCCAGCGGCATCCCGAAGAAGTGCCGCAGGATGTCCGGCATCTGCGGCTCCTGGGTCTGTTGCCCACCCGGATGCTCGTCGCTCATTTCGCTGGCGTGCTTGTAATGGGCCACCACGTTCACCACCGCGGGCCCGTATTTCTGGACGATGCTGGTGAAGTCCGGCAGCGCCACGGTCGGCGTGGCGGCCAGCGCCGTTCCGGCGCCGGAAAAACACAACAGAACGAATACGGCGGCAACCCGCCTCGCCCGGTTCAACATGCTGTTCTCCTTTTGATTTGCAAAAGCCTTCCGGCCGCGCTCCCGGCGCGATGCGGATCACCCGCGCGGGACCGGAGGCAGCAGGGATTGCGCGCGTGCGCAGGATCCACGGGACGATCCGCGGCGCACCGCGAACCGCGGCAACTCAGTGCCGCGAGGCGGTCGCGCCCGCGGGCGGCTGCTCCGGCAACAACACGATCGAGAAAGGCAGCCGTGGCTGGCTGGCCTGGAACGATGCGTAGGGTGCGGCATCGCGCGAATAGGTCGCGCGCTGCAGGTAATCGGGTTGCATCAAGCCGGTGCCGTAAACGACATTGGCCGACGCCGGTTGCGCGCCGAACACGGTCGGCTGGCGCGAAAGCAGCCATGGCGGAATACCGGCGTCGGACTGGCCCTGGGCAGCAGCCGCTCCGGCGGTGGCAAGGCCGGTGGTGGCCACCGCCGACTCCACCGGATTCGCCACGGGCCGGTCCTGCGCGACCGGCGCCGGCGCATCGATGCGCGAAGCGGGCACGTTGAGCATCAGGGCCGCGACCGCCACGCTCGCGGCGATCGCGCCGCCGCCGAGGTAGCGCGCCCAGTGGCGGGGCCGCGACTGCGGGGCCGTCCCGGCTTCGAGCGCGGCCGCGACGCCCGCGGCGAAATCGTTGTCTCGGCGCTGTGCCGACATCCGGGCCGAATCGGAAGCCAGGCACGCGCGGATGAGGTGCCAGCGCGACCAGGTCGCGCCGAGCTCGGGATCGTGGTCGAGGCGCCGCAGCAGGAAACGGGTGGGTTCGGCGGCAAGTTCGCCGTCCATCAGGGCGGACAGGTCTTCGCGGCTGGTCGGGTCCATCTCCAGGTTCCTCACTCGCACTTCGGGTTGGCTGCCCGACGGTATGACATCAAGAAAGCGGTCCGGGTTTCATGCCCGGCGGCGATGCCTGGACCGGCGGATGGTGCTTCAGGCGTCGTCATTGGACAGCAGTGGCCGCAATTGTTCGTCGATGGCTTCGCGGGCGCGGAAGATCCGGGACCGCACGGTGCCGATCGGGCAACCCATGCGTTCGGCGATTTCCTCGTAGGACAATCCATCGACCTCGCGCAAGGTGATCGCGTCGCGCAATTCCTCCGGCAGCTTTTCGACCGTGGCGAACACCGTTTGTTCAATCTCCCGGCGCGCCAGTTCGTGTTCCGGGGTGGCCTCGTCGCGCAGCCGGGTGCCGGAGTCGAACTGCACCGCGGTGTCGGCGTCGATGTCCTCGGCCGGGGGCCTTCGGCCCTGCGCGACAAGGTGGTTCTTGGCGGTGTTCACTGCGATCTTGTACATCCAGGTGTAGAACGCGCTGTCGCCGCGGAATGCACCGATGGCGCGATAGGCGCGGATGAAGGCTTCCTGCGCGACGTCCTCGCACTCGCTCCAGTCGTGCACGTAGCGCGACACCAGGCCGATGATCTTGTGCTGGTACTTCCGCACCAGCAAATCGAAAGCCTTGCTGTCGCCTTTGCGCACGCGTGCGACCAGGGCGCGATCGGTTTCCACATCGCCCATCCGGGCGGCACTCCCTACGGCACCGGACGCATCGTGCGCCCCGGTGTGACCGCGCCCGGCGCGCGAAAGTTCAACCGGTTCCGCCATTTGCCAGTCCCTCAACCCCGATTCTCACCATTAGATGGTTGGGTCGCCACCTGCCGGGATCAAGCGTAGCGCAGATCGGATGGATCAAGCGTCGCGGCCACCGCTGCCGGCGACGCGGCCCGGGGGGCCCGGTTGCGCCTGCGGATCCGGCCCCCCCGCGAGCAGGTTCGCGATGGCCTCCGCCGGCAATGGCCGGTGGAACCAGTAGCCCTGCGCGACTTCGCAGCCGCGCTCCCGCAGGAAGCCGAGCTGGCGCTCGGTCTCGACGCCCTCGGCGATCACCCGCCGCCCCTGCCGGCGGGCTGCGTCCAGCATGGACGTGATCACCGCCTCGTCGTCCGGGTCGCTGCCGATGTTGCGCACGAAGCTGTAGTCGATCTTGACCGCGTCGATCGGTACGTCCGAGGCCTCGTCCGGCGCGAGATGCCCCGCGCCCGCGTCGTCGACGACGATGCGGCAACCCATCCGGCGCAGCGCCGCCACGGCCGTGGCGAGTTCCGGCGGTGGATGCGCGAGCACGCTCTCCGTCGCCTCCAGGTCAAGCAGGCGCGGCTCGATCCCGGCGTCGCGGCAGGCGCCCTCGATCATCGTTACCAGGTTGGGACGCAGCCACTGCAGCGCCGACAGGTTCACCGCCAGCCGCAGCGTCGCGCCCGCGCTTCGCCGCCATTGCGCGAGGTCGGCACAGGCGCGCCTCAGGACCCATTCGCCAAGCGGGATGATCAGCCCCGTTTCCTCCGCCAGCGGCAGGAAGAAGCCGGGGCTCAGCACGCCCAGAACCGGGTGCCGCCAGCGCAACAGTGCCTCCACGCCGATGATCTCGCCGGAGGCGATCTCGACCTGCGGCTGGTAGTGGACGTACAACTCGCCGTTGGCTTCGGCGTCCCGCAGTCGCGATTCCATTTCGCGATACTGGCGATGCCCGTCGCCGGGCACGCTGCCGAACGCCTGCACCTGGTTGCGCCCCTGCCCCTTGGCGCTGTACATCGCCCGGTCGGCTTGCACGATCAGGCCCTCGGCGTCCGCCGCGTCATCCGGATAGACGCTGATGCCGATCGACGCCGTCACCTGCAATTCGGAACCATTGTCCAGCACCAGCGGTGCCTGCATGCCTTCCAGCAACATGCCCGCGGCGCGCGCGATGTCGGCGCGATCGACGACGTGGCGGAGGACCACGATGAACTCGTCGCCCGCGTAGCGGGCCACCGTGTCGGAGGCCCGCAGCAGTGCGCGCAGCCGCTGCGCTTCCGCCACCAGCACCTGGTCCCCGATGCGGTGGCCGAGCGAATCGTTGATGCCCTTGAACCGGTCGAGGTCCACGAACAGCACCGCGAAGATTTCGCCGGTGCGGCGCGCATCCTGCAGGATGGACTCCAGCCGGTCGTTCAACAGCATCCGGTTCGGCAAGCCGGTGAGGCCATCCAGCAAGGCGCGGCTGCTACCGCGCTCGCGCTCCGCGCGCAATTCCAGCACCGCCGCGAAACGGGCGGAGAGGATTTCGAGCAACGGCTGCAGCATCGCGGGAGGCAGCGCGTCCGGGCGGCGCGAGGCGCAGGCCAGCACGCCCAGCACGTTGCGACGGCCATCCAGCAGCGGCAACGCGGCATAGCGGGTACAACCGGTGGCGTCCACGAACGCGGCATCGGCCGCATCGGCGGGCGAATCGGCCGTGGCAACGGTGGCATGGCCTTGCAACGCCCGTTGCACGAACGGGGCCGCCAACGGATCGGGTGCTCCCGGGGCGGACAGGCGATCCATCCGCGCGAGCGGCTCGAGATCCTTGCCGGAGGCATCGCACCCGGCCACCGCCATCAAGTCCATCCGCAGCGTATCCATCGCGCGCTCGAGCAGGCGCGGCAAGCTGGCCGTGTCACGGCCGGATTGCAGCACCTCGGCCAGCGAACGCAGCACGGCCATCAGACGGGGCTCCCGCCGCTCCGTTGCGGACGGCAGGTCTGCGATGCTCGTCGTCGCGCGCACCGGCGAGGCGGCGGCGCCGAGCACTTCGCGGATGCGCAGGCGGGCTTCGATGGCGTCGGCCGGGATCCGCAACCAGGCCCTGATGTTGGTGCATTCTGCCAGGCGCGGATCGTGCGGATTGGCATCCAGCGCCGCGCCGAACAGGCCGACGACCGGCACCTCGCCGAGCCCGGTGCACAGTACCCGCGCCTCGTCCATGGCGTGCTCGAAGTCGAGGATCGCGAGCACCGGCGTCCCCCCGTGCCGCAACAGCGCGTGCGCATGGCCGGCATCGCGCGCGCTCAGGACTTCACCCGGCGCCACGCCATCCAGGGCGTCGAACAACACGCGTCGATCATCGCGCGATGTCGCCATCACGAGCACCGAGGAGTCGCCGGGCATCACCGCGACGCCACCTGCTGCCTGTGCGCGCGAGGATAATGCAGCAACCGATCGTCCGCCAATTCCCTTTCCGAGCCATCCTGTGCCACGGTGATCGCCTCGTTCGGATGTTTGACCCGAATCCCTGCCCGGTCGATGATGCTCAGGAGCCGACCCCGGGAACGAGAAGTGTTCGACGGTTTGAGATTCAGCCACTGGAAATTTTCGACCGGCCCCGACGGCGTGCTCTTCCTGACCGTCGATCGTGCCGGCAGCAGCGTCAACGCATTGTCACGGGCGGTGCTCGACGAATTGGACGTGATGCTGGAACGGATTGCCATCGGCCGGCCGGCGGCGGTCGTGATCCATTCAGCCAAGCCGTCGGGGTTCGCGGTCGGCGCCGACCTCAACGAATTCGAGGAATACGCACGCAAGGGCATGATCCGCGAGGAAATCGAGCACGGCCAGCGGGTGTTCGAGCGGCTGGCCGGGCTGCCGATGCCGACGGTGGCCGCGATCCACGGCGTGTGCATGGGCGGCGGCACCGAACTCGCGCTGGCGTGCCGCATGCGGGTCGCCGCGCGCACGCCGGACACCCGGATCGCATTACCCGAGGTCCAACTCGGGATCCACCCCGGCTGGGGCGGCACGGCGCGCCTGCCGCGCCTGATCGGTGCGCCCCAGGCGCTGGCGATGATGCTGACGGGAAGGCCTTCGAGCGCCGGCCATGCCTTTCGCGATGGCCTGATCGACCGTCTCGCGGCGCCCGATGCACTGCTGGAGGAAGCACGGCGGTTGGCGCTGCACCCGATCGCGCGGCCCTTGCCGCAGCGTGCGCGCGCCTGGCTCACCAACTGGTGGCCGGTGCGACAGGTCCTCGCGCCGGTGGTGCGCAGGCAGGCGGCGGCGAAGGCGCCGCCCCGGCACTATCCGGCGCCCTCCGCACTGATCGAAGTGTGGCGCCGTGGCGGCGGCGACATCCACCAGCGGCTCCGCCTCGAGGCGCGCTCGGTCGCGAAACTGGCCGAAACCGCGACCGCCCACAACCTGATCCGCGTGTTCTTCCTGCGCGAGCGTATGCGGTCACTCGCCGGCGACACCACGCACGACGTCCGCCATGTGCACGTGGTGGGCGCCGGCGTCATGGGCGGTGACATCGCGGCCTGGAGTGCGCTGCGCGGCTTCGAGGTCACGCTGCAGGATCGCGAGATGAGATTCGTCGAGCCTGCGCTGGTTCGCGCGCGCGGCATGTTCGAAAAGAAGCTGAAGACGCCGGATCGCGTCGCCGAGGCCACGAATCGCCTCAAGACCGACGTGGAAGGCGCCGGCATTGCCGACGCGCAACTCGCGATCGAAGCGATCTACGAGGATCCCGACGCCAAGCAGGATGTCTATCGCACGATCGAGCCCAGGATCGCGCACGATGCGCTGGTCGCGACCAACACGTCTTCCATTCCACTGGATGAATTGCGTGGCGCCTTGATCCAGCCCGGCCGGTTCCTGGGACTGCACTTCTTCAATCCGGTCGCGCAGATGCCACTGGTCGAAGTCGTGCGCCACGATGCGCTCGAGCCGGCGATCGAGCGACGCGCGCTCGCATGGGTGAAGGCAATCGGAAAACTGCCACTGCCGGTCCAGGGCACGCCCGGGTTCCTGGTCAACAGGATCCTGATGCCGTACCTGCTGGAGGCCATGCGCTGCCACACCGAAGGCATTCCCGACCCTGCAATCGACCGCGCGGCGAGGAAGTTCGGGATGCCCATGGGCCCCATCGAACTCGCCGACACGGTCGGGCTCGATGTCGCCCTGTCGGTGGGCCGCGAACTCGGACCGTTCCTCGGCCTGGAACTGCCGGAGGGCATCGCCGACAAGGTCGAGGCGGGCAAGCGCGGCAAGAAGGACGGCCAGGGTTTCTACGTGTGGAAGGACGGCAAACCCGACAAGCCGAAGGTCGATTCGAATTACCGCGCGCCCGCCGATCTCGAGGACCGGCTGATCCTGCCGCTGCTCAACGAAGCCGTGGCCTGCCTTCACGAGGGCGTGGTTGCGGACGCCGATCTGCTCGACGCGGGGGTGATCTTCGGCACCGGCTTCGCACCATTCCGCGGCGGCCCGATCCAGTACATCCGCGCGACTGGCGCCGGCGCACTGCGCGAGAAGCTGGAGGCGCTCGCGCAGGCGCACGGTCCGCGTTTCGCGCCCAGGCAAGGCTGGTTCAATCCGGCGCTGGCCGGACACGCCTGAACCGCGGCAGTCCCGGTTCCAACACGCCCTTCCCCGCGAGCCTCGCCGCCGCGGCAACAGCGCAGATCTCATGTCGGCCGCGGTTCGATCTGGTAATCTTACGTTTTGACCATCCATCAAACGCGAGTAAGACGATGACTTCGACTGCCACCCTCTCCTCCAAGTTCCAGATCTCGATTCCGAAGGCGGTGCGCGAGAAGCAGCACTGGAAAGCCGGTCAGGAATTCGTGTTCATCCCCAAGGACAACGGGGTACTGGTCATGCCGGTGCCCGAATGGAAACAGCTTGCCGGCATTGCCCGCGGAGCCAAAATTGGAGGATACCGCGATCGTTCGGACCGCACCTGATGCGCGTCGTCGATACGTCTGCATGGATCGAGTGGCTGGTCGACAGCCCGCTCGGCAAGAAGCTCGCCAAGGAATTCCCGGCCAGGGAACAATGCATCGTGCCGACACTGGTGCAACTGGAGCTGGCCAAATGGCTGTCGCGTGAAACGAATGAGGACCGCACCGACCGGGTCATCGCCTACACGCAAAAGTGCGTCGTCGTGCCGATGGATACACGCGTCGCCTTACTGGCTGCCGATCTTTGCCGCAGCTACAAGTTGGCCACCGCGGACGCGATCGTGTATGCGACCGCACGCGAACAGGATGCGGAGTTGCTCACCTGCGACGCGCACTTCACCAGGCTTCCGGACGTCGTGTATTTCAGGAAATCCGCCTGACTGCTGGTGATGATGTAGCGTGGGGCGCCCAAGGTGGGCGCCCGGGCGGGCCGTCGTCACCACATCAGGTCGTCCGGCACGCCGTCATCTTCCGGCGGCGCATCCGGATCGACCAGCAGCGCGATGGCCTCGGGCGCGATCGCCTGGGCCTGCACCGCGATGTCACGGGAAACCAGCAACGCCCGCCCTCCGTGCATCACCACGCCGAGTTCGCCGACGTTGAGTTGGCGAAGCTGTTCGGCCGTGACATAGACGCGACGGATCTTGCCGGCGAATTCGAAGTTGCGGGGCTGTTCGGCATCGTCGCGATTCAGCATCTTGCCGGCGAGCAATGCCTGCAGCTTGCGCTTGCGTTCCTTTTTCGCCGCCGCCTTTTCGCGCGCCTCGCGCTCGGCGGCTTCGCGCTCGGCCCGCTCGACTTTCGCCCGGATCGCAAAGGCCTGCGCAAGGTCGGGCTCGCCCGCTGCGCGCGCCTTGCGGGCCTCCGCCTTGCGCGGGTGCGGCTTTGGCTTCGGCGAGGGCTTGAAGCCGGCTTTCAGCAACTGGTCTCGCAGGGATTCACTCATGGTACCGATGCTGTTTCGATGGTGGCCTGTGAAACGGCTCTTGTGAAAAGTCGGACCTTGGGTGGCCGTTCTGGAGTGGCGGTGCAAACTCGGCCGTTTTTGTACTACTGCCCATGCCCGCGCCCTGCTCGAAGCGGCTTTCGTGGAAAGCCAGGCACGGAAGGCCCTTCTGGAGTTTCAAGACCACAGGTCTTTCCGCACGCGATACCACCCGTCGATGCAGCGATCAGGGATGATCGCACGCTTTCTCCATAGTCGGGCCATGGATGGCCGTTCTGGAGTTCCATGACCTGGATCCAATGGTCCGCTTCAGGTTCCTGCGAAGCCGCGTCCACGGACGAACGCACTAATAATGCGGCGGCGGAGGTTCGTCGTGCACATCGTCGGAAAGGCTCGTCCGCAGCGCCGCGAGTTCCCGGCGCAGCTCGGTCAATGCGCGCTCGAGCTTCAACAGGCGCTGCGACTGCTGCACCTCGCTGTCGTTCAACGACGTCACGGCGTCGTCCAGGAACGTCAGCTTCAACTCGAGTTCGTCCATGCGTTCGTCGGATGGCCGGGTCATTTCGCGCTCCCGGGTTTGCGCACGCTGCGCCCGCGCCCGATGCCGTAGTACGCGAGCCCCGCCTCTTCGGCCATCGCGGGGTCGTACAGGTTGCGGCCGTCGAACAACACCGGGGTCTTCAGCATCGCCTTGATGCGCGCGAAATCGGGGCTGCGGAACACCTTCCATTCGGTC
>DASSOQ010000150.1:0-26968 GCA_035700365.1 Rhodanobacteraceae bacterium
TGGTCATCACCCACAACGTGGCCATCGCGGACATGGGCCATCGCGTCGCGTCGTTCGCGAACGGCCGCATCGCGCAGGTGGTCGTGAACGCGCGCCGGCAACCGGCCGGATCGCTCAGGTGGTGAGCGTGCGCGCGCTCGACCGCAAGCTGCTGCGCGACCTGTGGCACGCCCGCGGCCAGACCGCCGCGATCGCGGCGGTGATCGCCTGCGGCGTCGCCATCGTGATCATGACCTTCGGCGCCATGACCTCGCTGCGCGACACCCGCGACCGCTACTACGAGCGCTACCGCTTCGCGGACGTGTTCTCGCAGCTGCGGCGCGCTCCGCTGCCGCTGGCGGCGCGGATTGGCGAGATCCCCGGCGTCGCCGACTGGGAAGCGCGGATCACGCGCTATGCGGCCCTCGACATCCCGGCCGTGCCGCAACCGGCCGCCGCGCTGCTGGTGTCGCTGCCCGAGCGCGGCGAACCGCGGCTCAACCGCATTGCGCTGCGCCAGGGCCGGCTGCCCCTGCGTGGCCGCGACGAACTGGTGATGAGCGAGAACATGGCCCAGGCGCTCGGCTACGCACCAGGCGACGGGCTCGCCGTATTGCTGAACGGCCGCAAGCGCCCGTTCAAGATCAGCGGCGTGGCGCTCTCGCCCGAGTTCGTGTACGTGCTCGCGCCCGGCCAGCTCATGCAGGACGACCGCACCTTCGGCATCCTCTGGATCGACCGCCCGATCATGGAGGCCGCCTTTGACATGCGGGGCGCCTTCAACGATGTCGGCCTGCGGCTGGCCCCGGGCGCTTCGGAGCCGGACGTGATCCGACGCCTGGACTTGCTGCTGGCGCGCTACGGCGGCACCGCGGCCCATGGGCGGGCGGACCAGCTCAGCAATGCCTACCTCGACCAGGAACTCGGGCAGCTGCGCACGATGGCGTTCGTGATCCCGCCGATCTTCCTGGCGGTCGCGGCGTTCCTGCTGCACATGGTGCTGGCGCGCCTCATCGATACCGAGCGCGAATTCATCGGCCTGCTGAAATCATTCGGCTACAGCCACCACGAGGTCGGCGTCCACTACCTGAAATTCTCGCTCGCCATCACGGCGCTCGGCGTCGCTGCCGGCTGCGTGGCCGGGCTCTCGCTCGGCCACTGGATGACCACGATCTACCAGCAGCATTTCCGCTTCCCGTTCCTGCGCTACGAAACCGACCCGGTCGTGCTGGCGGCAGCGGTCGCGCTGTCGTTCGCCGCGGCGATCCTGGGTACCTGGAGCGCGCTCGCCCGCGCGGTACGGCTGGCGCCGGCCGCCGCCATGCAGCCGCCGGCACCCACCAGCTACCGGCGCACCCTGGTCGATCGCCTGCGGCTCGGCCGGCTGCTGTCGATGCCCACCGAGATGATCCTGCGGCACATCGAGCGCTGGCCGCTGCGGGCGCTGCTGACGGTCTTCGGAACCGCGATGGCGGTGATGCTGCTGGTCACGCTGTTCTTCTTCTTCGACTCGATCGACGAACTGGTCGACAGCTTCTACTTCCGCGAAAACCGGCAGGACCTGGTGATCGGGATGGTCGACGCGCGCCCCGACGCGGCGCGCTTCGAGATCGCGCGCCTGCCGGGCGTACGGGCCGCGGAGCCCGTCCTGCAGGTTCCGGCGCGGCTCGCGCACGGTCACCTGAACCAGCGGACCGCGATCTCGGGACTGGGTCGCGACACGGCATTCCGGACCTTCCGGGATGCGGCGGGACGCGGCTTCACCCTGCCCAGCTCGGGCATCGTGCTGTCGGAAGAACTGGCGGACCTGCTCGGGCTCCATGGCGGCGACGAAGTGCGGGTGGAGATCCTCGAGGGCGCGCGGCGCCAGGCTGTGTTGCCCGTGGCGGCCGTCAGCTCCGAACACGTCGGCCTTGCCGCCTACATGGACCGGCGCGCGCTCGCCGACCTGGCTGGCGAACCGGGCACGCTCACGGGTATCCAGGCGCTGTGGATTCCGCGGCCCGCGCCGAATTGATGCAGCGCCTCAAGGCGATGCCGGCTGTGGCCAGCATTTCGACCCGGGAACAGGCGGTCACCGCGCTGCGCCAGACCATGGCGCGCAGCATGACCATCGTGATCGATTTCTACATCGGGCTTGGCGCCGTCATCGCCTTCGGCGTCGTCTACAACGCAGCCCGGATCTCGCTGTCCGAACGCGGGCGCGAACTCGCCAGCCTGCGCGTGCTCGGCTTCACGCGTTCCGAAGTGGGTTACGTCCTGCTCGGCGAGCTCGGCTTGCTGGTACTGCTCGCCTTGCCGGTCGGGTGCGTGCTCGGCCGCGGCCTCGCGTGGGTCACCGCGCATGCCATGGAGACCAAGCTGTTCCGCATCCCGTTCGTGATGCAACCCTCGACCTATGGCATTGCCATGGGCATCGCGCTCGCCTCGGCGGCAGTCTCCGCGGCGATGGTCGCGTGGCGCATCCAGCGACTCGACCTGATCGCGGTGCTGAAGACGCGGGAATGAACATGTCACCGACCATTCGCCGCGCACTCCTCGGCTCCGTGACCACGCTGGTCGTGGCCGGGGTCCTCGCATGGAGCTTCTGGCCGCGGCCGGTGCCGGTCGAGACGGCCCCGGTCACGCGCGGGCCGATGTCCGTCGAGGTATCGGACAACGGCCGCACCCGCGTCCGCGAAATCTACCGGCTGTCCGCGCCCGTTGCGGGCAGGTTGCTGCGCGTGGAAGTGCACGCCGGAGACAGCGTGATCGGCGGCAAGACGCGTGTCGCCGAACTGCAGCCGGTTCCGCCGAGCTTCCTGGACGTGCGCACCCGCGCACAGGCAGCGGCGGCGGTGGCCGCCGCGCAGGCGGCGCAAACGCTGGCGGCGGCGGAAGTGCGGCGCCAGCGGGCGCAACTCGAATTCGCGACCGCGGATTACCACCGCTCGCTCGCGCTCGCGCGGATCAACGGCATCAGCCGCGCCGACGTCGAGCGCTCCAAGCTCGGCCACGAGACCGCGGCGGCCTCGCTGGCCTCCGCCGAAGCCGCGCTCCAGGTGAAGCAGTCCGATCTTGCTGCCGCGCGGGCGCTCCTGATCGACCCCGGCAATGGCGGCGGTCCGGCCAGCCGCGACAGCATCCCGCTGGTCGCGCCGGTGTCCGGTTGCGTGCTGCGGGTCGCGAGCGAAAGCGAAACGGCGCTTCCGGCCGGGGCGCCGATCCTGGAAGTTGGCGACCCGCGGAAGATCGAGGTGGTGGCGGAACTGGTTTCCGAGGATGCCGTGAAGGTCCGGGCGGGCGATGCCGCCACCATCACCGACTGGGGCGGCCCGGCGCCGCTCGCGGCGCGCGTCCGGCGGGTGGAACCCTCCGGCTTCACCAAGATCTCGGCGCTGGGGGTGGAGGAGCAGCGCGTGAACGTGCTGCTGGACCCGGCAGGGTCGGCCGCGCCATGGTCGGCCCTCGCCGACGGCTTCCGGGTGGTCGTTCACGTCACCATCTGGGAGGGACACGACGTGGTCCGCGTGCCCGTGTCGGCCCTCTTCCGGCAGGGAAACGGCTGGGCCACCTTCGTGGTGCGCGGGCAACGGGCGGTGCGCACCGCAATCGCGGTGGGCCACGCCAGCGACGAAGCGGCGGAAATCCTCGCGGGGCTGCGTCCCGGCGACCAAGTCATCGTCCACCCGAGCGACCGGGTCCGCGACGGCGTGCGGGTGCGGGCCGAGCCGTCGGCGTCCGAATAGCGGCATCATCCGTCCTTGCTGCTGGCTTCACGTTCGGTGCAATCGTGTCCCGATACCTTGGGCATGGATGCGGCGAGCCCGGTCGGCCAGCGATCGGCAGCCCGATCCAAGCCCATGCAATGCGGACGCAATGGCAAGCAGGTGAGCGAAGTGCGGGAACGACGTGGCTCGATGGCGCGTGCGCTGATGGCGGCAATGATGGGCCTCGCCATGACCGGCTGTTCGACCCTCGGCTATTACGCGCATCTCGCCCAGGGCGAACTCGGAGTCCTGCGTGCCCGGCGCCCGATCCCGCAGGTGATCGCCGACCCGACAACCCCGCCGGCGCTGCGCGCGCGCCTCGAACTGGCGCTGCGCGCCCGCGCGTTCGCGTCCACGACACTCGGGCTGCCGCGCAACCGGAGCTACACGACCTACGCGGACATCCATCGTCCCTACGTGATGTGGAACGTGTTCGCGACGCCGGCGCTTTCCCTGCAACCGGTCGAGCATTGTTTCCCGATCGCCGGCTGCGTGGCGTACCAGGGCTTCTACCACCACGACCGGGCGGAGGCATTGGCAGACCGCCTCGCCAAGCGCGGCGACGATGTCTGGGTCGGAGGCGTCCCGGCGTATTCGACGCTCGGCCACTTCGCCGATCCGCTGCTGAGCACGATGAACCATTGGAGCGACGACGAGATGATCGGGACGATCTTCCACGAACTCGCCCACCAGGAGGTCTACGTCAAGGGCGACACCGCCTTCAACGAGTCGTTCGCGACCTTCGTGCAGCGCGAGGGCCTTCGGCAGTGGCACGCCGATAACCACCTGCCGCCACCGGATCCCGCCGTCGCCGAGCGGCAAAAACAGTTCACCGAGCTGGTGCTCGCCACCCGCGACAAGTTGCAGGCGCTGTACGCGAGCAATGCGCCCGATCCGGAAAAGCGCGCCGGCAAGGCGCAGGCGTTCGCCGGGCTCCGGCGCGAATACGAACACCTGCGCGACACCGCCTGGCCCGGCAGCCGCGACTACCAGCGCTGGTTCGACGGTCCGCCCAACAACGCCAAGCTGGTGCCTTTCGGCCTCTACGATCGCGGCGTGCCCGAATTCGCCGCCTTGTTCGAGCGGTGCGGCAGGAACTGGGCGCGCTTCTATGCCGCCGTACGGAAACTCGGCGGTGAACCCGCGAAGCAGCGGGACGCGTTCCTCACTCGAGCCTCCGCCACGTCTGGCGGCGCCTGACGCAGGTCAAGATGGCGGGCGCCGGTGCGGCGCATGCTTGGCGCCGTCTCCTCCGCCGCCGAACTTCGCATGAACGCAACCGCCGACACCCCGACCTACCAGACCTATCCGTTCGATGCCCGTGCCATCGCCCACCGTTTCCGTCATTCGGCCATCTTCGGCGCGCTGGACGCGCTGGAGCCCGGCGAGGCGATGCGCTTCGTCAACGATCACGATCCGATCCCGCTGCTCCGCCAGATGCAGCAGCGCTACGGCGACCACATCGAGGTGATCTACCGGCAGCGCGGCGGCGACGGTCCGGTCGTCATCGATTTCGTGGTGACGCAGTAATGGCGTTCCCGGATTTCTTCGCCGAAGTCCCGGCGCTCCGGTTGCACGATGGCCTCGCGCAACTGCTGGGCGCCAGTGACGACGGCATGATCGAGTACCACTACGCCGACGCGGTGAGGCTGGCCGGGCACTCCTGCCCCACCGTCGCCGGCGGGTGGCTCAGCGCGCGCGCCGCGCTGCGCCACCTGTACCCCGACAGCGTGCCCGAGCGCGGCGGCATCAGCGTGTACCTCAACGACGCGGAAAACGCCGGCGTCACCGGGGTGATCGGCCAGGTCCTGACGCTGGTCACTGGCGCCGCCGCCGCCAACGGTTTCCACGGCCTCGGCGGCCGCCATGTGCGCAGCAACCTGCTGCACTATGCCCAGGGTGACGTTGCTGGCGTGCGCTTCCACCGCAATGACACCGGCGATGAAGTCGAAATCGAGATCGACACCAGTCCGGTGGCAGGCAACCCGATGATGCGCCCGTTGATGCAGTTGACCCTGACCGGCCAGGCCAACGCCGCGCAGCGTCGCGAGTTCGGCCGACTGTGGCAGGACCGCGTCCGCCGCATGCTCATCGAGTACGCCGACGATCCGGCGGTGGTGAAGGTGCGCGCGCTGGCGTGAGTCATCGGGTCAGCCATCCCGGCGCAGGTCGGGATTCCATGAATGCGCCATTCCGGGATTGGCCGCGAGCCTGAACCCGAAATCCATTCCTTCTCCAGGCCTCGGGATTGGCCGCTGCATTGCTCCACGAGCCGACGCAAGCTCCCGCTATCTTCTACCCCGACGTTGCCCGCCGTGCTTCATGGCACTCGGGTCCTCCGGACCAAGCAGTGACATGGACACGACTTCACACCTGGCCATCCACCTTCACTTAGGCGCAGTCAGGTATACCGCGTAGATATCTTGCTCGACGCTCATCGTGCCGATTCGCATGGCCACTGCAGGAGGAGGTGCCGGTGCGCCCGGCACTGCCGAGGCGGTAACGGTTATCGTCTGCAACGTTTGCGGACCGCCCCACGATCCGGCTTGAACACCGTACGCGAAGTCCGGCGCAACTTCGGATACGGCGTAAATGCCAACGATTTTCATGCCGTAGTCGGCGGCGATCTTCTGTGCCGCGACTTTTGAATTTTCGACGGCAGCGGCGCGCAAGCGCGACGAAATCTCGTCAATGTCACTGCGCGCCGTCTGGACGCCGCCGATCTGCACTTCCTCGTCGGCGGGGACCGCGGCAATGAACAGACGAAGCTTGTCGAGCCCGTCGAACGTTGCATCGAGGGAACGGCTGACCTGGGTGCCTTTGAAGACAGACTTGCCGTCTTCGTAGTCCGTCTGCGGCTGAATGCTCAGACTGCTGGCGTGCGTATAGCCTTCCAACGCACCAGCTGCGTCCAGTGCCTCGAACAACTTCTGCATATGCACCTCGACCTTCCGTCGCGCAACATTGGGCGACATGTCCGTCACGTTGACGTTCAAGCGGACCGTGAAGCGGTCAGGAACGACTCGAGCGTCGGCGTGGCCTTTCACCAACAGGTGCGGCGCCGAGGGCAAGGTGTTGATCTGTGCTGCCGCGGCCATTGGCAGCAAAAGAAGGCACAATGAAGCGAGCAAACGTCGCATACGTCCCCCCTTCGATTCGTGGCAGTCGCCGCAGCCTACAACTGCATACCCCGCCGCGCCACGAAAATCGCCGGCAGGCAGGAGTGTCGTCGCCGCCCGTTAGCAGGCAAAGCTGGATCCCACGCCGGATCGCGGCGACGTTTTTCCGGAATCCTCGTCACAGCCCCCGCACCGCCTGCGCGACCGCGCGGAACAGCGCGCGGCCCTTGTTCATCGTCTCTTCCCATTCGGCGGACGGGTCGGAGTCGTGGACGATGCCGGCGCCGGCCTGGACGTGCAGCATGCCGTCCTGGATCACCGCCGTGCGGATCGCGATCGCGGTGTCGGCGTCGCCCCACCAGCCGATCCAGCCGATTGCGCCGGAGTAGATGTTGCGCTTGAAGGGCTCCAGTTCCTGGATGATCTCGATCGCGCGGATCTTGGGTGCGCCGGACAGCGTGCCGGCGGGGAACGTCGCGCGCAGGACATCCATGTAAGTGGTCCCCGGCCGCGCCACGCCCTCGACCTGCGAGACGATGTGCATCACGTGCGAGTAGCGTTCGATTGCGAACGCATCGCTGACCCGCACGGTGCCGGTTTCGCTGACGCGGCCGACATCGTTGCGTCCGAGGTCGATCAGCATCAGGTGCTCGGCGCGCTCCTTCGGATCGGCCAGCAATTCCTTTTCGAGTGCGGCGTCTTCTTCGGCCGTGGCACCGCGCCGGCGGGTTCCGGCGAGCGGCCGCACGATCACCTTGCCGTCCTTGAAGCGCGCGAGGATTTCGGGTGACGAACCGACGATCTGGGTGCCGCCGAGGTCGACAAAGAACATGTAGGGCGAGGGGTTCAACGCGCGCAGCGCCCGATAGACGTCCACCGGCCGCGCGCGGAACCCGATACCGAGCCGCTGCGAGGGCACGACCTGGAACACGTCGCCGGCGCGGATGTATTCCTTGCAGCGATCGACCACCGCCTCGAAGGCATCCCTGGTGAAGGACGACTTGAAATCGTGTTCGTCCAGCAACGCACCCTGGGCGATCTGCGGATAGCCCGCGCCGCCCTGGCGCAAGCGATGCGCCAGGGCATCCAGCCGCCGCTGGGCGCGTGCGTACGCGTGCGGTCGCGCGGTGTCGGCGTGGACGATCAGGTACAGCCGCCCCTTGAGGTTGTCGAACACCGCGACTTCCTCGGCCAGCATCAACAGCACGTCGGGCGTGCCGAGTTCGTCGGGCGCGTCGAAGCGGGCCAGCCGCGGCTCGATGTAGCCGACCGTTTCGAACCCGAAATAACCGACCAGCCCGCCGGTGAACGCCGGCAGGTCCGGCAGGTGCGGCACGCGGTACTCGGCACGCAAACGCTCGATTTCGGCAAGCGGATCGGCCACGTCCCGGCTCTCCATCGCCACGCCATCCTCGCTCACCGTCAGCGTGTGCCCGTGGAACGCGAACACCCGACGCGCCGGCAGGCCGATGATCGAATAGCGTCCCCAATTCGCGCCGCCCTCCACCGATTCGAACAGGAAGGTGTACGGACCGTCCGCGAGCTTCAGGTACACCGACAATGGCGTGTCGAGATCTGAAAGCACCTCGCGCACCAGCGGGATCCGGTTGTGGCCTTCGCGGGCGAGTGCATCGAATTGGTCTTGATCCAGCACGGGCAACTACCTGCGAAGCGGCTGTTGTGAAAAGTCAGGCCATGGATGGCCGTTCTGGCATTTTTCATCCGACGAAAGGGGCGTCGGTGGCGAAATGGCACATTGTGCGGCGTTCATGGACGAACGCAAAAGAATTCCGGCGCTACCCATCCAACGGTAGGCCGGTTCGAGGAGCGCAGCGACGACTGCGCCGCAGGAGCGGCGCGAACGGCGTAGCCGGGGCCGGAGGGCAGGATGCCCGGAGTCTACCGACAATGGCACAGCACGGCGGGCAATACGCCGGCTCCGCCCTTCGGGCTTGAGCCGGCCTACACCCTCGAGTCTATGTGTCTTCCGTACGCCGCATCCCCCGCAGCTCCATTTCGAAGGTGACGCCATCCGGGTCGTTGCGCGCCGACACCTTGCCCTGGTGCAGCTCCGCGACCAATCGCACCACGTAAAGTCCGAGACCGAGGTGCGGGGTTCCCGCGCGCGCCCCGCTGCCGCGCACGCTCACCAGCGAATCGAACAACTGACCCTGCATCGATTCCGGGAGCTGCGAGCCCCGGTTGGAGACGGCGATGCAGGCGCCGCCCGATTCGTCGGCTTCCAGCGCGATGCGGATCCAGCCATCCGCCGGCGTGAACGACAACGCGTTGTCAAACAACTTGTCCAGCGCCTGCGCGATCAACTCCGGTGCGCCGTACAGCGGCACCGGATGTGGCGGAACCGACAGGACCAGTACGCGCTGCCCCGCCAGCGCGCGATAGGCCTCGACGCAGCCGCGCACCACCTGCGCGAGGTCCATGTCCTCGCCATCGGCCGACGCCATCGCGCGCTCCATGCGGCTCGCTTCGCTCATCGCGCGCACGATCGTGCCGATCCGCGCCGCGCCATCGCGGGCCCGCGCGAGGTAGGGCAACGCCTCGTGCGGCAGCTCGGCGTGCTCGAGGTTCTCCAGCGACGAGCGCACGATCGCGAGCGGCGTGTTCA
The DNA here is from genome assembly GCA_035700365.1 of Rhodanobacteraceae bacterium. Lineage (GTDB taxonomy): Bacteria > Pseudomonadota > Gammaproteobacteria > Xanthomonadales > Rhodanobacteraceae > 66-474. Next base: position 9,474 of record DASSOQ010000150.1, read on the forward strand.
ACTCGTGCGACAGGTTGGACGCCAGCTTGCGCAGGTACTCCGTGTAGGTGCCGACCGATTCCAGCAGCCGCGCCAGGCTGCGCGCGAGATCGCCCAGCTCATCCTGGTCGTCGACCAGCGGCAAACGCGCCACCGCAAGCCCCTCGTGGTATTGGGCGCGTTCGGCGGCGTAGCGCAGGCGGCCGATCCGCACCGACAACCAGGTGGCGAAGGCAAACAGCACCGCGCCCGCGATCAGGAGGACCACGATGCTCGCGAGCATCAGGCCCAGCAGCGCGCGGTTGGTCAGCAGCGGTAGCGCCTGGCTCGATTGCTCCAGCACCAGCGCGCCGCGGTTCTGCCCGCGGACGTCAAGCGGCACCGAGACCGTGAGCACCACGCTGCCGGGCTCGTCACCGCCCCGCCAGTTGGCGGTCGCCTGCCCATCCAGTGCCTGTTGCACGTCGGGTTCGGACAACCGCGGAATGTCCCGGGGCAGGTGCTGGCGCCGGTCCAGCGAAGGCACCACCAGCAGGTCCGACAACACCCGTTGCAGCCACGGGAAGCGGCTCGGCTCGGGCCTCGGTGAATCGAGCATGCTGCCACCCTCGCCGATCACCCAGCCGTCGGCGCTGAGCAGGCGCACCCGCACGCCGCTGGGCGCGAGTTGCGTGAGGTCGTTCGAAAGCGCGGGCGAGAGGCTCAGCAGCGGCCGGACATCGGGCTTGCCGCCGCCGAAACGGTCCGGTGCATTGGCATCGAAAACGCCGATCCCCAGTTGGGCGGGCGCCTGCGCGCGCGGCATCCGCAGCTCGATCTGATAGGTCTTGCCGTCGTCCTGCCATTGCCCGCTGATCTCGTCGGGCAGGCCGTGCACCCGCGGATCCAGCGGCCGCGCCAAGAACGCGCCCGAGGCCGCGCTGGCCAGGAGGTAGCTGCGCCGCGCGCTGCCGCGCACCAGCTCCAGCACCACGTGATCGGCTTCCACGGCCGCGGGGTCGCCGGCGTCCAGCCGGGTAGGCGTTGCGTCAGCGACCCGGACACGCAAGTACAGCCAGGCGGGATCGTGGGCGAACTGCACCTCGACGCCTGGCCACGGACCCTGCGCCCAACCCGCCATCGCCGACCAGTCGCGCCCGCTGCCGTCCACCACGATCGGCTGCGTCGCCTGCTGGATGTACCAGTTCCTGCCGTCGTGCGGCAGCTCCGCGCCCACGGCGACCAGCCCGCGATCGAGCGCGAACGCGATCGCCAGCAGCGCCTGCTCCTGGCTGTTGCGCAGCAGGTGCTCCATCTGCCGTACGTACAACCAGCCGGCCCACGGCAACGCCAGCGTCGACAGCGCAACCAGCAGCAATTTGCGGCGGAGGGTCATGCGGAGCCGGGACCCTGGACTCGGGACTCGGGACCTGGAAGAGCGGCAAGACCGCGATCCGCGAGCCGGGACACGAGACCCGCGACCCGCGACCCGCAACAGCCTGGTACCGGCATTCCCATGCGTGCATGAGACATGCGATGGAGCCCAATATCAATGCCGCGGCCAACCGATCGGCCGGAGCGCACGACCGATGCCGGACCGGGGCCCTACACCCTCCAGCGGTAGCCGACCCCGTGCACCGTCTCGATCGCGTCGAAAGCCGGATCGACGGCCAGGAACTTCTTGCGGATGCGCTTGATGTGCGAGGTGATGGTGGCGTCGTCCACCACCAGTTCGGCGTCGCGCATCAACTGGTCGCGGTTCTTCACGTGGCCGGGAAACCGGAGCAGCGTGTGCACCATCCAGAACTCCGTGACCGTCAGCGGGACCTCGACGCCGTTCCAGGTCACCCGCATGCGCTCGGCCTCGAGCTTGAGCGGGCCGTGCTCGACCACGGTTTCGCCCGCCGCAGGCGCTTTCTGCGACTCCGCGCGCCGGAACAGTGCGCCGATCCGCGCGGCGAGCTGGTGGAAGCTGGTGTCCTTGGAGAGGTAATCGTCGGCGCCGAGCCGGAGTCCCGAGATCACGTCGAAATCCGAATCGCGCGCGGTCAGGAAAATGATCGGCAGTGTGGCCGAACGGGCCCGCAACTCGCGGCACAGGTCGAACCCCCCTTCGGGTTCGTCACCGAGGCCGATGTCGATGATCACCAGCTCCGGCATGCGGCTGGAGAACGCCCCCGAAGCTTCCGCACGCGACGCGAAACCGCGCACGTCATAGCCGATCCGCGACAGCGCCTCGACGTAGTTCGCGCGGATGGAGGGTTCGTCCTCGACGATCGCGATCGCTCGTGCCATCAGTCTCTCCAGTCAGTTCGCAGCCCGAATGGCGCGGAGCGCGATCCGGGAGCATTCCCCCAAGGGGTCGCGGGCTGCGGCGCTGCGCGCCTTCAGCCGGCTGCCGCCGGAGCGTGCGCCAGGCGGCCCCGGGGCGCAAGCCTGAACGACCGGCTGCCCGCGTTTTGCCACAAATTGCCCCGTTTCCGGCCGAACCGCGCCACCCGCGCGGCGCGGGCGGGGCGCCAAATGGACCGCGTCGATACTCCTGCCGTGGATTAGCGACCGTGGAATACCTCCGCGCTGGCACCGGAGACGCAACCGGTTTCTGACGACCGGGAAGGTGCCCAGCGCGGCGGACCACCACGTGGTTGGGAGCCTTGCGGCTCCGGCGAATCTTGATTCCTCTCCTGGTCGACTGCGGCCCCGGTGCTCACGCACCGGGGCCTTTGTTTTTGTTGTTCGTGCGATCGTCCCTGACGGCCCCCACCGACAACATCCTGCCAACACCAGCGTCATCGATGTCCTGACCTCTCAGGAAGTCCTGGTCAACCCCTGATTCGTCATTCCCGCGAAAGCGGACTGCGTTTGCAGGATTGCAAACGCGAACGCCGAAGGCGGCGCGTAGCGCGAGCGCCAAAGATGGCGCGAGTTTATCCAGCGACTTTCACGCAATCCGCTGATTTCAAAAGACACCGGACCCTGGACATCACTGCGTGATTCGGGGAGGACGAGCAAAATCAAAGCTCCTCCCACAACAGCTGCTTCGCCTGAGGCCTCACAAATTCGCGTTCATTCGCGTCTATTTGCGGACCCTTTTGCTTTTCGCTCGACGGAACTCAACCGGCAGCCGCGCGCATCGCCGCGATGGTCTTCCTGTAGTCGTCGCTGCCGAAGATCGCGGAGCCGGCGACGAACGTGTCCGCGCCGGCCTGGCCGATTTCCGCGATGTTGTCCGGCTTGACGCCACCGTCGACTTCCAGCCGGATCGGACGCCCGCTGCGGTCGATGATCTCCCGCACCCGCTTCAATTTCTGAAGCGCCGAGGCAATGAACTTCTGGCCGCCGAATCCCGGATTCACCGACATCACCAGCACGATGTCGATCTTGTCGAGGACGTAGTCCAGCCAGTCCAGCGGCGTGGCGGGATTGAACACCAGCCCCGCCTTGCAGCCGTGCTCGCGGATCAGCGACAGCGTGCGATCGACGTGCCGCGTCGCCTCGGGATGGAAACTGATCGAGGTGGCGCCCGCCGCCGCGAAGTCGGGGACGATCCGGTCCACCGGCTCGACCATGAGGTGCACGTCCATCGGTGCGGTGATGCCGTGCTCACGCAAGGCCTCCAGCACCATCGGACCGATCGTGAGGTTGGGGACATAATGGTTGTCCATCACGTCGAAGTGGATCCAGTCGGCGCCGGCATCGATCACGGCATCGACTTCCGCGCCGAGCTCGGCGAAGTTGGCCGAGAGAATCGAAGGCGCGATCACGCAAGGCCGCTTCATTGCCGAGGCTCACATTCGGGATCGGTGGAGTGGGGACGGGTAGTGGGGGCGCACTTGCAGATGCTGACGCCTGCACAACGTCCGCGCGTCGAGCGCGGGGTACTGCCTGCGATTTCGATCGTCGCACCGCCGTTACCCATCCTTCTGCCCCGCATCATCGGAATCCACGCTCCGATTGTATGCGCTCCCACGCCGCGTTGATTTCGCTGGCACGGGCTTCGGCGCGGCGGCGCAGGTCTTCCGGCATGTTGCCGAGGCGGTCGGGATGGTATTCGCTGATCAGCTTGCGGTAGGCGCGCTTGATGGTGCGCTGGTCGGCATCGCGCGCCACGCCCAGCACCGCGTACGGATCCGGGCCGTTGTTTCGCGGGGACGGCGCACGGTAGCCCGTGTACCCATTCGCGTGCGCGTAATCCCCCGCGTGCGCGCCCGCGGCACCGTGCCACGCGAAGCCCTTCATCGCCAGCAGCGCCACCAACTGGATTTCGCTGACGCGCAGCGAGAACGCGACCCGCTTCAACACCTGCAACTTGTCGTCGGTGAGCGGCCCGTCGGCCAGCGCCACGTCGCACAGCATGTCGAGGAACGGCATCACCGAGCTGCGGCGCGGCAGGCACCAGGAACGCAGGTCGACCAGCGCCTTGCCGAGATCGAAGCCGGGCGCCTTGCCCTTGTTGAAGGCTTCGATCGCGCGCCGCCGCCACAGCGCATCCAGGTCGAGGCGCGACATCAGTTTCTCGACGATGGCGACTTCGGCTTCCGAAACCCGGCTGTCGCTTTTGGCAAGCGCGCCCATCAGGGCGAACAGCGGTTCGACATAGCCGTCCTTGCCACCGCTGTGGGTGAGTCCCGCGAGCCAGCCGGTGTCGAACACCAGGTGCCCGATCACCAGGCCGATCAATGCTCCGCCGAAGTCGCGCGTCACCCACAAGCCGATCACGAACCCGATCAGCTTGCCCCAGATCCTCATGGGCCGGCCACCTGCGGCGGCTTGCACGGCGACTGGGCGGCGTACCAGTTCGCCAGCGCCTGCATGTCCTTCGCGGTGAGCGGACCGGCCGCCGCCCGCATCACGGGCACGTCGCGCTGGCCCGAGCGATAGGCGCGCAGCGCCTGCAGCAGGTAAGCGGAGGGCTGGCCGGCGAGGTTCGGGGCGCCGGGAATCCGCGCGTGGCCGTCCTCGCCATGGCATGCCGAACACAGCCCGAGCTGGGGTGGACGCGGCGCCGCTTCCGTCGCCGCCAGCGCACCCAGCGGCATGACGAGGGCGAGGATCAGGGCCATGGCGCGTGCATTTTGCATCCGGCCAGTTTATCAGCCGGGGCGCCGCCGGCGCTCAACCCGAGCGCCCCCCGGGGACTACAATGGCGGTTTCGCGAGCGATGCCGGAAACACCATGCCGACCACCCTTTTGCAATCGGATTTGCCCGGGCTGGAACTGCTGCACCGCGGGAAGGTGCGCGACGTGTACGCGCTGCCGGACGAGCGCCTGCTGATCGTCGCGACCGACCGGCTGTCGGCGTTCGACGTGGTGCTGCCCGACCCGATCCCGGGCAAGGGCGAGATGCTGACGCAGATCTCCAATTTCTGGTTCGGCAAGACCGCGCACCTCGTGTCCAACCACCTGACCGGCAAGCCGGTGGCGGAGGCGTTGCCGGCGGGCGCCGATCCGGCTCTTTACGCAAAGCGCGCGGTAGTCGTGAAGCGCCTCAAGCCCGTGCCGATCGAAGCGATCGCGCGTGGCTATCTCATCGGTTCCGGCTGGAAGGATTACCAGGCGACGGGTTCCCTGTGCGGAATCCGGCTGCCCGAGGGCCTGCAACAGGCGCAGCAACTGCCCGAGCCGATCTTCACGCCTTCGACCAAGGCACCCAAGGGGACGCACGACGAGAACATCGGTTTCGACCAGGTGGTCGCCACGATCGGGTCCGACCTCGCGGAGCAGGTGCGCCAGGCCACGCTTGCGATCTACCGCTTCGCCGCGAGCTACGCCGCGCAACGGGGCATCCTGATCGCCGACACCAAGCTCGAATTCGGCACCGATGCCGCCGGACGGCTTTACGTGATGGACGAGATGCTGACCCCCGACTCCTCGCGCTTCTGGCCGGCGGATCAGTACCAGGTCGGCATCAGTCCGCCCTCCTACGACAAGCAGTTCGTGCGCGACTACCTCGAGACCCTGGATTGGGACAAGCGCGCACCCGGTCCGAAGCTGCCGCGCGAAGTGGTCGAAGGCACCGCCGCGAAATACGCCGAGGCCCTGAAGCGCCTGGCGGGGATCACGCTCGACTGATCCGGCGCCGGAATGGTGTCAGGGACAATTCCGGCGCTCATTGGGTATTCTGGCCACCGCTGTCGCACGATAAATTGTCCCTGACACCATTTCCTCCCTCACAGCATGCGCACGATCAACGACTGGTTTGCAAGCTACAGCGCCGACCACCAGAACCCCACCAACCGCGCGATCCACTGGGTATGCGTGCCGACCATCATGTGGGCGGTGATCGCGGCGCTTTGGTCGGTGCCGGTGATATCGATGTGGATGAAGCCCGGGTTCTGGGCGGCGGTCGGGATGTTCCTTGCGTATCTTTTCTACTACCGATTGTCGCGGAGGCTCGGCATCGCGATGGCCATCGTGTTCATCGCGAGCGGCGTGGTCGCGTGGGCGCTGTACGGCGTGCTCGGCCCGCGGGGACTGCTGATCCTCGCGGCGGTGCTGTTCGTGTTGGCGTGGATCGGCCAGTTCATCGGCCACGCGATCGAGGGCCGGCGCCCGGCATTCTTCGACAACATCGTGCAATTGCTGATCGGTCCGGCCTGGCTGGTGGGCAAGCTGATGCGCAGGCTGGGTATCGCGTATTGAAATTGTGTCAGGGACAATATCGGCCCTCATTGGGCATGCTGGCCACGACTGCCGCACGAAAATTGTCCCTGACACCATTTCCGGCCTACCGGCCGAGGTCGCGGTTGAGCAACGCTGCCAGTCGCGCGCCCGCCTGCCGTAGCCGGCGTTCGGCGATCGGGCGCTCGCGCCGCATGTAGCGCTCATCGATGGAATGGGAGGCGGGATAGACGCCACCGTCGCGATCGATCCGGCACGACTCCTCCGCCCATTCCGCGGGCGTTCCACCCGCCGCGACGGGCGCACGTTCGGCCTGCAGCTTTCGCGTGTAGGCCGCCGTCGAGAGATGCGCGTCGTCCAGCATCGCCGAATCCCAGATCCGGTGGAGGTTGGTTCCTTCACCATGCCAGCGCACCTGGAAATCGTTGCCGCCGGCGTCGTGGCGGTAGCCCGCGTGCAACGGCTGGTGGACGTCTGCGACGAAGTGGACGACGAACGCCAGCGCCTGCGCGCGCTGTTCGGGGCTGTCCGAACGGTCGGCCAGGATCCCGGAATACCTGGCGATTCCGGCGACGACGCACTCGCCGTCACGGCAGTCGCGCGGCGGTTCGTAGATGCAATCGCCGGACCCGAAATTCACGTAGTGCAACTTGGCCGTGCGCCGGTAGAGCGCGGGATCGATGTCGCGCAGGTCATCGGCCCAGTTGGCGATCTGGTCGAGGTACCGCTCGCCACGCACTGCAAGCAACGCCTTCTCTTCGGCCCTGGCTTCCGGCGTCAGCCGCGCCTCGGCGAGCCGCGCCACGATCCGGTGCCCGAGCGGCCCCCATGCCGGGGCCGGCGGCGCGCACGCCAGCATCGCGACGAATGCCGCGACGGCTGCCCCCGCACGGCGCTTCGTATGGAAAGTCCGGCGCATCACGACTCCGCGGGAAAACACCAGTTTGCCACGCCGCGTGCCTCCGTCGCGCATGAAGTGCTGCGGCAAACAGGCTAAAATTGGCGTTTCCCCTCACTGCTTGGCAAAGGACACACCATGGCGATCAAGGTCGCGATCAATGGCTACGGCCGAATCGGCCGCAACATCCTGCGTGCGCTGTACGAATCCAACCGCACCGGCGCGATCCGCATCGTCGCGATCAACGATCTCGGCGACGCCGAAACCAACGCGCACCTGACCCAGTACGACACGGCGCACGGCAAGTTCCCGGGCACCGTCGGCGTCGAGGGCGGGGACCTCATCGTCAATGGCGACCGCATCAAGGTGTGTGCCGAACGCGATCCGTCGAAGCTGCCGTGGAAGGACCTGGGCGTCGACGTGGTGATCGAGTCGACCGGCTTGTTCACCCAGCGCGACAAGGCCGCCGCGCACCTCGCGGCCGGCGCGAAAAAGGTGATCATCTCCGCGCCCGGCAAGGACGTGGACGGCACCTTCGTCTTCGGCGTCAACCACGACCAGATCAAGTCGTCGGACACGATCATTTCAAATGCCTCGTGCACCACCAACTGCCTCGCGCCTCTGGCCAAGGTGCTGCACGAGAAGATCGGCATCGTGCACGGCCTGATGACGACGATCCACGCCTACACCAACGACCAGGTGCTGACCGACGTGTTCCACAAGGACCTGCGTCGCGCGCGTTCGGCCACCCACAGCCAGATTCCGACCAAGACCGGCGCCGCCCTCGCGGTGGGGCTGGTGCTGCCGGAGCTGAATGGACGTCTGGACGGCTTCTCGATGCGCATTCCGACCATCAATGTGTCGTGCGTCGACCTCACGTTCGTCGCGCAGCGGGAAACCAGCAAGGCGGAAATCGACGCGGCGATCGACGAAGCGGCGAACGGCAGGATGAAGGGCGTGATGGCGGTCAGCACCAAGCCGCTGGTGTCGATCGACTTCAACCACAATCCGGCTTCCTGTACCTATGACGCCACCCAGACCCGCGTGATGGGCGGCACCCTGGTCAAGGTGCTCGGCTGGTACGACAACGAATGGGGTTTCTCGAACCGCATGCTCGACATGACCGAGGCGTTCGCCAACGCCGGCTGATCGGGACCACGAGCTTCGCCTCCCCCTTCGGAACGAAGGGGGATCGAGGGGGATGGCTTTTGATCGTCATGTTTGGGCGTTCGCGCTCCGCCCTTCGTTCCGAAGCGGTAACCCGCAGCGTCAGCCGAGCGCCTTCAGCGCGACGTCGTAATCGGGCTCGTGGCCGATCTCGTCCACCAGTTGCGCGTGGATGACCTTGTCGTTTTCATCAAGCACCACCACCGCGCGCGCGGCGAGGCCGGCCAGCGGCCCGTCGGTCATCGCGACGCCGTAGTCCTTCAGGAACTCGCGCCCCCGCATCATCGAGAGCATCGTGACGTTCCGGATGCCTTCGGCGCCGCAGAAACGTGCCTGTGCGAACGGCAGGTCGGCCGAGATGCACAGCACCACGGCGTTCCGCAATCCCGCCGCGTCCTTGTTGAAGTGGCGCACCGAGGCGGCGCAGACACCGGTATCGATGCTCGGGAAGATGTTCAGCACCTTGCGCTTGCCGGCGAAATCATCGAGCGTTTTTTCCGACAGGTCACCAGCCACCAGCCGGAACGCAGGCGCCTTGTCACCGGCCTTCGGAAATTGGCCGTCCACGTGGACGGAGTTGCCCTTGAATTTGACACTGGACATGTTGAACCTCCTTGGGTGTGGATCACTGGGAGACGCGTGCGCTCCGCGATCCTTTCAGTCTAGCCCACGGTGGCCGCCAGGGTCAGGCCGCATCGGCCTTGGCGTCGCCACGATCGAGCAACGGCAGCTTGTCGGGGATGCCGTCCCACAGGTCCGCGCCCTCCATTTCCGGCTTCTTGCTGGCGATCACCGGCCAGTTCTTCGCGAGTTCGGCATTGATCGCGAGGAAATGCTCCTGACCCTCGGGCACGTCCATTTCGGGGAAGATGGCGAACACCGGGCATTCGGCCACGCACAAGGTGCAGTCGATGCACTCGTCGGGATCGATCACCAGGAAATTCGGGCCCTCGTGGAAACAATCGACCGGGCACACCTCGACGCAATCGGTGTACTTGCAATTGATGCAGTTGTCGGTGACGACGTGGGTCATGGCGGTTGCCGGCGTGTCGGCGGGCTCGCACTGTCTCGCAATCCGTATGGGCGCGCATTGATACGCGTCATTGATGCAGGTCATGGTGTCGCCGCGTACGAAGGACGACGCTGTCGTGATGCGCCAAGCCACTCCCGCCCATCTCGATGAATCGCGGCTCGCGGTGCTGGTCGACCGTTTCTACGACAAGGTACGCGCCGATCCGCTGCTGGGCCCCGTGTTCAACCCCAGGGTCGACGACTGGGATGCGCACAAGGTCCTGATGACGTCGTTCTGGGCGACGGTTGCACTGCGCACCGGCCACTACCGCGGCAATCCGCTGGCCAGGCACCAGCCGCTGCCGATCGGCGTCGAACACTTCCAGCGCTGGCTGGCCCTGTGGCGCGAAACCGCCGCGGAACTGCTCGATGCCGAATCCGCGGCGCTGATGGCCGGCTACGCCGAGCGCATCGGCTACGGCATGCGTGTCGGGATGGGCCTGTCCGGGCACCAGCGCGGGCGCGAGTCCGGCATTCCCATCCGTACGCGCGCGCGCGTCGAAGCCGGCACCTGCCCGCCGACCGCCTGAACCCTGCAGCGGATCGCAGCCCGCGGCCGATCCGCATCCTCCCGCCGCTAGACTTGCCGGATGAGGATCGGGCCCATTCCCATCGACCCGCCCGTGGCGCTGGCACCCCTGGCTGGCGTCACCGACAAGCCGTTCCGGCAGCTTTGCAAGCGGCTGGGCGCGGGATTGGCCGTGTCGGAAATGACCACGTCCGATCCGCGCCTGTGGCAAACCCGCAAGTCACTGCACCGGATGGACCACGCGGGCGAGCCGGACCCCGTGTCGGTGCAGATCGCGGGTTCGGACCCGGCGATGCTCGGGGAAGCCGCACGCTACAACGTCGCGCACGGGGCGCAGCTCATCGACATCAACATGGGTTGCCCGGCCAAGAAGGTCTGCAACGCCTGGGCGGGTTCCGCGCTGCTGGCCGACGAGGCGCTGGTGGCGCGCATCTGCGAGGCGGTGGTGCGCGCGGTGGACGTGCCGGTCACCCTCAAGATCCGCACCGGGCAGGTACCCGAACATCGCAACGCCCTCGCCATCGCCCGCATCGCCGAAGATGCGGGAATCGCCGCACTGGCGGTCCACGGCCGTACCCGTTCGCAGAAATACGAGGGCCTGGCCGAGTACGACACGATCGCGGCGGTGAAGGCGTCGGTGGGCATTCCGGTGTTCGCCAACGGCGACGTCGATTCGCCGGACAAGGCGCGCATCGTGCTCGACCGCACCAAGGCCGATGGCTTGATGATCGGTCGCGCCGCGCAGGGACGTCCGTGGATCTTCCGCGAGGTCGCGCACTTCCTCGCTACCGGCGAACGCCTGCCTGAACCGGCGATCGGCGAAGTGCGCGAGATCCTGCTCGGCCACCTCGAAGAGTTGTACGCGTTCTACGGCGACGCCATGGGCGTGCGGATCGCGCGCAAGCACCTCGGCTGGTACGCCAGGAATCGTCCCGAGAACGCGGCGTTCCGCGCCGTGGCCAACCGCGCCGAGGGCGCCAACGAGCAATACCGCCTGACCCGCGACTATTTCGATGCGCTGGCAGCAGGTGCGGCGGACGAATTCGCCGCGGCGGCGTGAACGGGGAGACGGGCCGTCGCCCCATCTGCCCGTCTCCCCGTCTTCCCGTCTCCCCGTCTTCCCGTCTCCCCGTCTCCCCGTCTTCGCGTCTCCCCGTCTCGCCGTCTCCCCGTCTTCGCGTCTTCCCGTCTTCCCGTCTCCCCGTCTCCCCGTCTCCCCGTCTTTCCATGCAGCCTTGCCCCAGTCCTTGTATGATGCTTCGTTCATTCCATCCTTCCATCCGTATCAAGGGATATAAACGCCGATGAGCCGCTACCTGTTCACCTCCGAATCGGTTTCCGAAGGCCACCCGGACAAGGTCGCCGACCGGATCTCCGACGCCGTGCTGGACGCGATCCTGGCGCAGGACAAGCGCGCGCACGTGGCCTGCGAAACCATGGTCAAGACCGGCGTCGCGATCGTCTCGGGCGAGGTCACCACCGATGCGTGGGTGGACATCGAATCGCTGGCGCGGGAAGTGATCCTCGATATCGGCTACGACTCGTCCGATGTCGGCTTCGACGGCGAAACCTGCGGCGTGCTGAACCTGATCGGCAAGCAGTCGCCCGACATCAACCAGGGCGTCGCGCGCAAGAATCCGGAAGCGCAGGGCGCCGGCGACCAGGGCCTGATGTTCGGCTACGCCTGCAACGAGGCGCCCGAATGCATGCCGGCGCCGATCTACTACGCGCACCGGCTGGTCGAGCAGCAGTCGAAGGTGCGCAAGAGCGGCAAGCTGAAATGGTTGCGCCCGGACGCCAAGTCCCAGGTGACGCTGCTGTACAACGAGGACAATACCGTCGCGGGCCTCGACGCGGTGGTGCTCTCGACCCAGCACGATCCGTCGGTCAAGCAGTCCGACCTCGTCGAAGCGGTGCGCGAAACCATCCTGAAGCCCGTGCTGCCGAAGAAATGGCTCGCCGCGCTGCCGAAGAACAAGGTCCACATCAACCCGACCGGCAAGTTCGTGATCGGCGGGCCGGTCGGCGACTGCGGCCTGACAGGCCGCAAGATCATCGTCGATACCTATGGTGGCATGGCCCGTCACGGCGGCGGCGCGTTCTCGGGCAAGGATCCTTCCAAGGTCGACCGTTCGGCCGCCTACGCCGCGCGCTACGTCGCCAAGAACATCGTGGCGGCCGGCATCGCCGACCGCTGCGAGGTGCAGGTGTCCTACGCGATCGGCGTGGCGGTGCCGACCTCCATCTCGGTGACGACTTTCGGAACCGGCAAGATCTCCGACGACAAGATCGAGAAGCTGATCCGCCAGCACTTCGACCTGCGCCCCTACGGCATCATCAAGATGCTGGACCTCATCCACCCGATCTACCAGTCCACCGCGGCCTACGGCCACTTCGGCCGCAAGCCGTTCCAGCTCAGCTACAAGTGGGAAGAGCGCGATGGCGGTAAGCCGGTGAAGAAGTCCGAAACCGCCACCGCGTTCTCGTGGGAAAAGACCGACCGTGCCGAGGAGCTGCGCAAGGCCGCGAAGATAGCCTGATCCCGTGAAATGGTGTCGTGAAATGGTGTCAGGGACAATTTCAACCGCGGTCCACGTTCGTGATCGGAATCGTCGTGCGAAATTGTCCCTGACACCATTTCACCGCCGTTAGCGGCGATGTCCGTAATCGTTGGACTCCCTTGCCGAAGTCATGGGAGGCAGGCCCGTTCCGGCTGCCAGCCATCACTCGACCTCCGCACCGGAGAACCCTCATGAAGATCACGCACACGCTCGTCGCGCTCGCGCTGGCCGCTGCCTGCGGTCAGACGCTGGCATCGGCGCCCGCTTTCAAGGTATCACCCGGCAACCTGCCGCCGCTCGGGGCCGACCGCATCGTCGGCTTGTGGCACGTCGCGGTGACCCTCGGACCGTGCGCGGGTGGCCCGACCCATTCGTTCATCGCGCTCAACACGTTCCATGCCGGCGGTACGTTGAGCAGCACCGACAACTCCCCGCCGCCCGCGAACGGCCCGGCGCAGGGCATCTGGCAGTACCTCGGGCATGGCGAGTACCAGACCCACATGCAGTTCTACCGCTTCCTGCCCGACGGCACTTATGACGGCCTGCAGGACATCTACCAGGACACCGTGGTGGACTGGCGCGGGCAGACGTACGTGACCACCATCGACGCCCGCGTGCTCAACACCGATGGCAGCCTGCGTGCCGAAGTCTGCGGCACCGGGCAGGGCACCCGCGTACCCATGGACTCGAATCCGTAACCAGCGGCACCCATCGCCGGTGTGCGGGCCCTCGCCCGCCGCCGGGGACTTTCCGCCACCCGTTCCGGTCGCGCAGGCGCGCCGGACGGCAGGGCGTGCGGCGCAATGGTGTCGGGCGGTCCCTCACCCGGTGTTCTGCAACCCGCGCGCGACGCCGTTGACGCAGGCGACGAGGCTGCGCAACAGCGCGTCGTCTTCGCTGCCGCCTGCGCGCCAGCGGCGCAGCAGGTCGACCTGCAGCACGCTCATGGGATCGACGTAGGGATTGCGCAGCTTGATGGATTGCGCGAGGCGCGGGTCGTCGGCGAGCAGTTCGTCGCGGCCCTTGAGGCGCAGGATCGCCTCGCGGGTGCGCCGGAATTCCTGCTCGATGCGCGGGAAGAATCGTCCGTGCAACTCGCCGGACAACCGCGAGAATGCCTCGGCGATGCCGAGATCGGCCTTGGCCAGCATCATTTCCACGTCGGCCAGCAGGGTTGCGAGGAACGGCCATTCGCGCGCCATCTCCACCATCGCGTCCTCGCCGGAGTCCGCGATCCCCTTTTCCAGCGCGGTACCGAGCCCGTACCAGCCGGGCAGGATCGATCTCATCTGGGTCCAGGAAAACACCCACGGGATCGCGCGCAGGTCTTCCACGCCGCGCATGCTGCGGCGGCTGGCCGGCCTCGAGCCCATGGTCATGCGTTCGATCACGTCGATGGGCGTGGCGCTCCGAAAGTAATCGACGAATCCGTCGCTGCCGACGAACTCGCGATAGGCATCGCGCCCGGCATGCGCCAGCACGTCCGCGCGCTGCGCCCATGCTTCCTCGCGCGCGTCCGCCTCGCGCGGCCGGAGGCTCGCGCGCAGGGTGGCGCCCACGGTCTGTTCGAGGTTGCGCAGCGCCAGGGCGCGGATGCCGTACTTGCGGTGGATCACCTCGCCCTGCTCGGTGACCCGCAGCCGTCCCGCGACGGCGCCGCGCGGCGAGGCCATCAGCGCCGGCGTGACCTTGCTGCCGCCGCGGCAGGCCGAACCGCCGCGGCCGTGGAAGAACGTGAGTTCGATGCCGGCGTCGCGCGCCACGTCCAGCAGATCCGCCTGGGCGCGCTGCAGCGCCCAGCGCGCGGCGAGGATGCCGCCGTCCTTCATGCTGTCGGAGTAGCCGACCATGATCATCTGCCGGTCTCCACGGCGCGCGAGGTGCGCGCGGTACACCGGATCGTCCAGCAGCGCGCGCAGGGTGGCCGCGGCGTGGCGAAGGTCGTCGACGGTTTCGAACAGCGGGCCGATGTCGAGCGGCACCGCGTCGTCCTCGACCAGGCCGCCGTGGCGCGCCAGCGCCAGTACCGCCAGCACGTCGGCGGCCGAGCGCGCCATGGAAATGATGTACGGGCCGGTGGCATCGCTGCCGTAGCGCCCGCGTCCATCGGCCAACGTGGCGAACACCGCGCGGATCCGCGCGACTTCGTCGTCGTCGCTGCCCTTGAAGCGCGCTTCCCCGCCAGCCAGCGGCCGCAGGCGCTCGGCGCGCGCGGCGGGATCGCGCCCTCGCCAGCCGGCGTCATCCAGCAGCACCGCCAGCACGTCGTCGTGGACCCGTGCATCCTGGCGCACATCCAGGCGCGCCAGGTGGAAACCGAAGGTGCGGGCGCGCCACTGCAGCCGGCGGACCGCGAACAGACCGGCATTGCCGCCCTTGTGCGAAGCAAGGCTGTCGGCGATCAGCGCGATGTCGCGCTCGAACTCCTCCGCGCCGGCGTAGCTTTCGGGCGCGTCGTACCCGCTGGCCTTCAATCGCGCCCGCATCAACGTCAGCAGGCAGCGGTACGGCATGTTGGCATGGCGTGGGCGGATGCGCGCGGCCGCCTCCGGCAGGCGCTTGCGGTATTCCTCCAGCCGCCCTCGAAGCGCGTCCGATACCTCGACGCGGTCATCGGTCTGGCTCAGCAATCGCGCAAGCGAAGTGCAGCCGTCGCGGTAACGCTCGAGCACCATCGCCCGCTGGGCGCGCAATGTGTCGCCCAGGGTATCGGCACCCACGTTGGGATTGCCGTCCATGTCGCCGCCCACCCACGAACCGAAGCGCAGCATGCGCGGCAGCTCGCTGCGGATGCCGTAAACGCGGGCCAGCTCCTGCGCGAACGATTCGTAGAACACCGGCAGCACCCGGTACAACGGTTCGGCGAGATAGAAGCCGATGTGTTCGAATTCGTCCTGCACCGTTGGCCGGACCCCGGACGCGTCGGCGGTCTGCCAGCCGGCGGTCAGCGCCATCCGCAGGCGCTCGTGGTCGACCGCGCGCTCGCGCGGGGTGCGCGAAGTGTCGAAGCGGTCCACCAGCGCGCGCACGATGGCCTGCTCCTTTTCCAGCAGCGAGCGGCGTACCGCCTCGGTGGGATGCGCGGTGAACACCGGTTCGACATCCAGCCGCGCGATGCACGCCTGCAATTCGTCGGCAGCGACGCCACGCGCCTTCAGCGTTTCCAGCACGTCGGCCAGTGACTCGGGCTGCGGTGCGGCGCCCGACCTCTGGTAGTCCCGCCGGCGCCGGATGCGGTGCACGCGTTCGGCGATATTGACCACCTGGAACCAGGTCGCGAAGGCACGTGCCAGCATTCCGGCCGTCGCGGGGTCGCTGCCGGCCAGGATGGTCGCCAACGCATCAACCGGCGCCCCGGACACCCGGCGGCGGATCGCGGCGGTGCGGATCTCCTCGACCCGGTCGAAGAAGGCGTCGCCGCCCTGCTCGGCCAGCATCTCGCCGACCAGCGCCCCAAGTTCCCGCACGTCCTCGCGCAAGGGCTGGTCCCTAGAGCCAGTCCGAGGCAGGCCCGGCGGCGCGAAATCCAGGTCATGGCGGTCTCCGGAATGGTGCTGGGGCTGGCTCATGGCTCCTCCTCGCGATCGATCGATGTTGGCACCCTATGCGGATTGACCGTGTGACGGCCAGCCGCCCGCATGCCCGTGGTGATTCATCCTTTCATCGCGACGAACGGATATAATGCTTCGTTCGCCGAGGGGCGTTGCAACCGGGTAGGGATCCCCGCGGATCCATTCGCGAAAGCCGCACATCGAGGTGCGGACGTTCGCAAGTCCCGGTCAGGCTCGGCCAGTCCACCGCAACAGCGCCCATCAACCCGGAGAACGCCCATGAACGCTGTTGCCCAGCAATCCGTGAAGCACGACTACAACGTCCGCGACATCTCGCTGGCCGACCTCGGCCGCAAGCGCATCACCATGGCCGAGCAGGAAATGCCGGGGCTGATGCAGATCCGCGCCCGCTACGCGCCCGAGAAACCGCTGAAAGGCGTGCGCGTGACCGGCTCGCTGCACATGACCAAGGAAACCGCGGTGCTGATCGAGACGCTGACCGCGCTCGGCGCTTCGGTGCGCTGGGCGTCGTGCAACATCTTCTCGACCCAGGACGACTGCGCCGCCGCGATCGCCGCAAGCGGGGTGCCGGTGTTCGCCTGGAAGGGCGAGACGCTGGAGGAATACTGGCAGTGCACGCTCGACGCGCTGACGCATCCGGACATGCGCGGGCCGGAGCTGATAGTCGATGACGGCGGCGATGCGACACTGCTGATCCACAAGGGCGTCGAAATGGAGGACGGCTCCAGGTGGGTGGACGAGAAAGGCGCCAACCACGAGGAGCAGGTCATCAAGGATCTCCTGAAGAAGACCCGCACCGAACGTCCGGGTTTCTGGAAAAAGGTCGCGTCCGAATGGCGCGGTGTTTCCGAGGAAACCACCACCGGCGTGCATCGCCTCTACCCGCTCGCCGAGGCCGGCAAGCTGCTGGGGCCCGCGATCAACGTCAACGACTCGGTCACCAAGAGCAAGTTCGACAACCTGTACGGCTGCCGCGAATCGCTGGCCGACGGCATCAAGCGCGCCACCGACCTGATGGTCGCGGGCAAGGTCGCGGTGGTGTGCGGCTACGGCGACGTCGGCAAGGGCTGCGCGCATTCGCTGAAGGGCTTCGGCGCGCGCGTGATCGTCACCGAGAT
>DASSOQ010000151.1:0-5508 GCA_035700365.1 Rhodanobacteraceae bacterium
TCCAGCAGGTATTCGCCGCCGGTGAAGCTTTCCAGCAGCCCCGCGATGGTGAGGAACGTCGTCTTGCCGGAGCCGGACGGCCCCATCACCGCGACGAACTCGCCCTCCTGCACGTCGATGTTGAAATCGCGCAGCGCGTAGGTCTCCACCACTTCGGTGCGGTAGACCTTGGACAGGTGGGTCATTTTCAACATGGCGGATTCCTCTTTTTGCGATTGGATGTTCGTGACACGTGGATGGTTTACGTGAGCGGGATACGCGGCCGGAGAAAATGTGCCGCTCCACACCGCCTTGTTCGTCATTCCGGGGCCGCTGCAGGCGGAACCCGGAATCCAGCTTTTTGTTTCCCTCGGAAGGCCCGGATCAAGATGGATTCCGGGTTCCATTCCGATGAAGCCGGAATGGCCCCGGAGTGACGATGGTTGTTGTGCTCCGCGGTTTGCCGGATGCTTTCTGCTCCGCGATTTCCGGCTTCTCAATCACTGATCGCGACCTTGGCGGCGCCGTTGAAGCTGTCGGTGCCGGAGACCACGACCTTGTCGCCCTCCTTGAGGCCTTGCAGGATCTCGACCTTGTCGATGGAGCTCGGCCCGAGCGTCACCGGCGTCTTGTAGGCGATGCCGTCGCGCACGACATACGCGTAACGGCCACCGGATTCGTCGACGAACGACCCGCGCGCGACGGTCAGCACGTTCTCGCGCTTGTCCAGCAGGATCCGTACGGACAAACGCTGGTTCTGCCGCAACTGCCTGGGCTTGTCGCCTTCGAAGCGCACCCGCGCGATCACTTCGCCATTCACCACTTCCGGCGAGATCGCGCTGACCGCGCCCTTCCAGTCCTTGCCGTTGCCACTGATGACCGCGGGCATGCCGGGCGCGAGGTCGCGCGCGAAACTCTCCGGCACGTTCACCTGGACCTCGAGCGCGGACAGGTCGACCACGGTCAAGAGCTTCGCGTCCTTCGGCACGGTCGCGGTCTGCGCGATGAACAACTGCCCGACCTGGCCATCCACCGGCGAGCGCACCTTCAATTCGTCGACCTGGCGCTCCAGGTCCGCGACCAGCAGCTTCTGGCGCTCGTAGGCGAGCTTCTTGGCCTGGATTTCGAGCGCGAGGCTCGAATCGTCCATGCCGAGATTGGCTTTCGCGTGCTGCAACTGGATCTGCGCCTTCTCGTGCTCGTCGTTGTGGCGATCGACGTCGATCTGCGAAACCGCGCCCTTCTTGAACGCCTGCTGGTAGCGCTTGAGGTCGCGCGCGGCGCTCTGCTCGTCGATCCGGGCGTTGTCGTAGGCCTCCTGCAGCTTGGAGCGCTGCTGGTTGGCGTCGATCTTCGCCTGCTGGTACGCGACCTCCATCGCGTCCGCGTTGCTCTGTTCCTGCGCCAGCTTGTTGGTCAGCTCGGGGCTCGAGATCACCGCCAGCACCTGGTCCTTCTTCACCTTGTCGCCGGCGTGCACCTCCAGCACCACGGCGCCACCCGCGCGCGCGTACAGCGTCGGGCTCACCGCCGCGACCACCCGGCCGTCCGCGGCGATGTCACGCACGAACTCGCCGCGCTCGACCGTCGCGATCTGCAGGCGCGATGCGCTGACCGACGAACCCGCGCCCATCAGGCGGACCGCGCCCGGCACCAGCCAGACCAGCAGGATCAGCACCACCGCGCCGATGGCCGCGAAGATCGCCAGCTTCTTCTTGCTGATGCGCTTCTCGATGATGCGATCGGTGGCGGAGGTGTCGCGAATATTCATGCAGGGTCTCCGGCCGCGAGCAGGCGGCCACACCCTCCTTGGAGCAAGTGCGATGCCAACCGCCATGTTCGAATTTCCGCCCGCGGTTCAATCGCTTGTGAGCGGGACCTGAACACGGACAGTGTCCGCGGACACCACGCGGACAGCCGAGCAGCTTGAACATCACTCTCCGCAGGCGAGACGACGAAGGCTCGCCTCTTCCGGCAACTCGAGAAAATCCACCCTCTTCCGAAGGAAGGGGCGGCGCGAAGCGAACGCGCGCGCAGCGCGATCGCGCAGCGGCGGGGGAATACACGGGTACCGAAAAGCCATCCCCCTCGATCCCCCTTCGTTCCGAAGGGGGAAGCGAAGCAAGAAGCCATTCCCTCCAGCGCCGCGCGCGCGTTTGCTGCAATCCGATGCAACCATTCGGCCCGCTCGTGCATCCTTGTGTCGTGGACATGCCTTCGACCTTCCGGCAGCACGTGGATCCGGGCCTGGTGCGTCGCCTGCAACGCGGCGACCTCGCGGCGTTCGAGGCCGTGTACCGGCAATTCGAAGGCGCCGCATGGACGCTGGCGCTGCGCCTGACCGGCCGCCGCGACGTCGCGCAGGAAGTGATGCAGGACGCCCTGCTGAAAGCGTTCGAGCGTGCCCGCCAGTACCGCGGCGATGCGCCGTTCGCCGCGTGGCTGCGCAAGCTCGTGGTCAACGAGGCCCTGATGCAATTGCGCCACGACCACCTGCACATCATCGAGGTGCTGGACGAAGCCCGGATCGGGCAGGAAGCACCGCTGCCCTGGTCGCGGCTCGATTCCGCCGCGCTGGACCAGGCGCTGAACCGCCTTCCCGATACCGCCCGCGCGGTGCTCTGGCTGTACCACGTCGAAGGCTATACGCATGTCGAGATCGCCCGTCAGTTCGGGCGCTCGGTGAGTTTTTCCAAGTCCCAGCTCGCGCGCGCCACCCGGCGGCTGCGCGAGCTGCTGGTGCCGCAAGTGGAGGAGATCCCATGCATGACGGGCCCGACTACCACCCCATGAACGACAACGACGACGACGCCTCACTCGCCGCCGCGTTGCGCGCGCTGCCCGCCCCGCGCCCGGAGCGCGACGCGTGGCCCGCGCTCGCCGCGCGGATCCGCCACCGTCGCCGCACCCGCAGGGCCGTGTGGTTCACCCTGCCGCCTGCCTTCGCTGCCTGCCTCGCGCTGGCGCTGCTGTGGCCCCATGGCACCGCGCATGCGCCAACGCCCGTGCAGCTCGCGCAACCCGCCGGCGCAGCCACCCGCCCCACCGCCGACGCGGATCTCGCCGCGCTGCAGGCGAGTTCGCGGCAATGGCAAACCTGGGTGCAGCACCTCGACGCCGACGGCGCACCGTTGAACGGCCGCGCGCTCGCGCAAGCCGTGGCGCTGCAGGACCGCATCGGAATGATCGACCTGCAGCTTTCCGCCGCCCGCGATCCCGCGACGCTGACCGATCTCTGGCAGCACCGCATCACCCTGCTGCAACGCCTGGGCCTCCTGCACCTGCAACCGTACGAGGTCGCGGAACAGGGCCGCTCCCACGTAACCCGAACCACGATCCTCTGACCATGAGGCACGCCATGAAACGAATGCTCGCCGTCTGCCTGCTGCTGCCGCTGACCGGCATCGCGGCCGCGCCACCCGCAACGCTTCCCGCCCCCGCATCGTCCACCGAGGCGATCCACGAGGAAATGGCCGAATTGCAGACCCGCATGGGAGAACTCGCCAGTCGCATGGCCGCGTTGTCGGCCAGGATCGGCAACGACGCCAGCGCGAGCGCGCTGCGTTATCTCTCCGACACCCGCCAAGGAATGCTCGGCGTTGCCGTGCGACATGAAAAGGCCGGCACGACCGTGGTCGCCGTCAGCCCCGGCAGTCCTGCCGAGCGCGCCGGCGTCCAGGTCGGTGACGTCATCAGCGAGGTCGATGCGAAATCCATGACCTTCCCCGACAAGGCCTCGGACCGGAACCTGGCCAACCTGCGGGTCGGCGAGCCGGTCGAACTGACCGTACGGCGGAACGGCAAGACCCTGCACCTCAAGGCAACACCCGAACGGTTTTCGAGCGCGGATTGGCGTGCCACCGTACGCGAAGCCGAACGCGCCGCAAACCAGGCCGCGGCGCAGGTCAATTCACCCGAATTCCGCCAGCGCATCCAGCGGCAAATCGATTCCGCGATGCGCGACGCGTCGCACGCGCGGGTGGCTGCGCTCGAGGCGGGCCGCCAGGCCCGGGGCTGGATGATCACGGCACCGTGGTGGGGCCTGAACCTCGCGCCGCTGAATTCCGATCTCGGTCGCTACTTCGGCACCGACGAGGGCGCGCTGGTATTGTCCCGCGATGCCAAGCGCTATCCGGAACTCCAGCCCGGCGACGTGATCACGAAGATCGGCGGCCAGGCGGTCGAGAATCCGCAGAGCGCATTGCGCGCCTTCCGGGATGCCCCGGATGACAAGCCGGTCAACGTGACCGTTCGCCGCCATGGCAAAACCTTGGCGCTCGCCTTCAAGGCCCCGCCCCGCTGGATGGAGGCGCCGCCCCCGCCACCGCCCGCACCACCCGCGCCCCCCGCGCCCCCGATGCAAGGCACACCGGCGGCCCCCGCAGCGCCCCCCATGCCCGCCGCACCACCGATGCCCGCTCCGCCACCGCCGGCGTCGGCGAAGCAGTAGCGGGAGCGGCGCAAGGGCCGTCCACGCGTCGCCGCGCGCGCGTTCACTCCGCCGTTCGCAAGCGAAGAGGGAAGAAGCTCACCCCCTTCCGAAGGAAGGGGGTCGCCGCGCTGCGGCGGAGGGATGGTCTTTCAGCCGCGACACGACACGCTCGATGTCACTCAGCACATCCTCCAACCGCTGCGATACGTCCAGGTTGGTGTATCTCAACACGGCGACGTCCTGCACCGTCAGCCGTGCGGTTCGACGCTCGTCGTAGCGCACCTTGTCGAGGTCATAGTGTTGTCCGCCATCCAGCTCGATGGCGAGGCGCAGGGACGGCGCATAAAAATCGATGATGTAATCACCGATCACGTGCTGCCGGAGAAATCGCACACCGGCCATGTTGCGCAGCCGCAACCGTGCCCACAATACACGCTCGGCGGGCGTCTGATTCCGACGCAAATCGCCGGCACGCCGTTTCAGGACCAAGCGATCGGTCATGGACGAAGGGTCCTTGCATGCCGGGTGCGCACAAGCGTAGCAGTCGCGACAGGAAAGGTCCTGGCACAAAGAGCCATCCCCCTCGATCCCCCTTCGCAAGCGAAGGGGGAAGCAGAGCAGAGCCATCCCCCTCGATCCCCCTTCGCAAGCGAAGGGGGAAGCAGAGCAGAGCCATCCACCGCCCGCCTTCGCGGCGCGCTTCGGCCCCCGTTCGCAAGCGGATCGGGAAAACACCCCCTTCCGAAGGAAGGGGGTCGCCGCGCAGCGGTGGGGGGATGCCTGCGGCTCACCCAAGCGCGGCGTCGATGCGCTTCATCACGCCATCGTCGAGTTTGTCGATGGCATCGAGTGCGCCGAGGTTTTCCTCGAGCTGTTCGCGGCGGGTGGCGCCGAGGATCACGGTCGATACGTGCGGGTTCTTCAGACACCACGCGACCGCGAATTGGGCAGGCGGGATGCCGAGTTCCTTCGCGATCGGGAGCAGCTTCCTGACGCGCGCCATGTCGGCGCGGCCTTCCGGCGACTCGATCCTCTGCCGCAGCCACTCGTAGCCGGGCAGCGCGAGGCGCGAATCGCCGGGAATGCCGTCGGCGTAC
>DASSOQ010000152.1:0-22223 GCA_035700365.1 Rhodanobacteraceae bacterium
CCGACGCCGTAGCTGATGAACAGGCGCGGCGAAAGATATTTGCCCGCGGTGAACGCCGATCCGCCCAGCGCCTCGCTGTTCGCGACCCCGGCTTCGAACCCGAGCCGCGCACCGATGGATTTCGCGAGCCGGTCGCCCGCGAGTCCGCCCAGCGCGTGCGCGGCGGCGTTCAAGGCATCGGTCTCGCCGCCGTTCAATGCATCCAGGGGACGGCCTGTGACGAGGTACGACAGGGCTTCGGCTTGCTCCATCGCGGGATCGGAGAACACCGTGAGCACCGGATGTCGCGCCGTGCCGCGGATGGAGACGCCGACGGTGATGTCCTGACTGCGCAACGCGCGCACCGCGCGGACATCCAGCCCCGGATTGTCGAGCGGGGTTCCCGCGAACATCAGCCGCCCCCGTTTGATCGTGAGGTCCTGCCCATAGGCCTGGTAGGTGCCCGTCACCTGGACGGCGCCGCGGCCGGTGGCGGTCCTGCCCGGCCGCACGTGCACCGCGAGCTGGCCGTGCACCTTGCCATCGAAACCGTAGCCTTGCACTTCGACGTCGTCGCCGAGTATCACTTCGATGTCGGCGTTCATCGCGAGCGGCGCGGCAGCCCCCTTGGCCGGCTCGTCGACGATCACCACGTCGGGCGAGGCCCGGGCGGGGCCCTGGCCGGGCAGCTTCTGCACCTCGATCCTGGCGGACGGAATCGTGATGCTGCCCGTGACGGTGAAAACGCCAGCGGCGCGCGCGATCTGGAGGTCGGGCGAGGCGACGACATGCGCGGCCGGGATGTCGGCGACCAGCACGTTGTCGCCCTGGATCATGAGCGAAAGCGGCGCGCCGGCAGCCAAGCCGGCGGTGCCGTCGACGTGCAGGGTGCCGGAACCCGAGGTGACCTGGCCCTGCACGGTGAGACGGCCTTCGGGACCGCCGGTGATCGCGAATTCGCCGTCGTGCAGTTTCAAGCCCGCGCGCGGAAGCTCCGCCGCGAATCCCCGGGTGCGGATACCGCCGCGGAAGGTGGGCGCGGCGAGGGTTCCGCCGAGCGAGAGGCGCCCCGCGAGGGTTCCTTGCACGTTGGCGATTTCGGCCGTCAGCGCCGACAGGAACGCGAGGCTGCGCAGGTCGACGTCGATATTGCCTGCCAGCGCGTGCGCGGGGCCGCTCGAGGTGACATCACCTTCGATGTGTCCGCCATCGGCCAGCGCAGCGCGCAGGCGCAGGTGCTGGCTGGCACCGTTGGCATCGATGGCCACGTCGATGCCGGTCCACGCCAGCAACGGCTGGCCCGCCTTCGACGCGTAGGTGATGCTGCCGGCGCCGGAGGTCAGACTGGCGTGGCCGTCGAGCGTGCCGTTGGTCGCCAGCGTGAGCTTGCCGTTGCCATTGATGGTGCCGGAGGCCTGCATCGGGTTGGCACCGGAGGCGAGCGGCGCGAACATCTGCAGCGGCAGGTTGCGAAGCTCGAATTCCGTCGCGAGGGCGCCCTTGCCGCTGCGGTTGCCGGACAGGCACAGGTGCGCGTCCCCGGCGGCGAGGCAGAATCGCGAAAGCGTCGCAACGCCCCCTTGCCAGGTGACCACGGTGGGCTGCCGTTGGCGCCATGCCGGCATGCCTTGCGGTGCGAGTACCACATCGCTGAGCGTGCCGGTCCAGCGCCTCGTCTTCGCCTGCCAGCTGCCGTCGAGCGACAGCTTGGCTCCGAGTTGCTTGCCGCTCGCATCCAGCGAGAGGTGGTGCGACGCCGCGGTGCCCCGGGCGGCGAGCCGCACGCTGTCGAATTCCAGCCCGGCTGTGCGCACGCCCGCCAGCGCAAGATCGAGGGTGCCGCCGGGTTGGCTGATATCCGGAATCGATGCGTCGAGATCCAGCGCATCGACGCGGGTGCCGGCGGCATCCACGCCGCTGCCGTGCATTCGGCCCGCGACCGCGAGCTTCGGCCAGCTTCCGCGGATGGTGAATTCGCCCTGCAGCCGCCCGGATGCATCCGGCAGCCAGTCGCCCAGCGAGGCAACCTCGATCGTGACGTTCGCATCGGTGCGCGCGCCGGGCTTGCCGGTCGCCTTGATGCGGCTTTGCCCCGCGACCAGAAGCAGCGTGCCGTCGAGCAGGTTGGTCGGCGTGATCCTGAGGTCCGCGCGCGTGCCCGCGAGGCTTCGCCCGCGCAGCGTGCCGGCGACCTGGGTCAGCTCGAGCGTTCCCCGCGGCCCGTCCGGCGTCAACTCGCCTTGCGTCGCCAGCTTGAAATCCAGTGCGCCGTTCCAGCCTGCGAGGATGGCGCCCGGATCGAAGCGTTCGGCGGTCGCGTGGAGCGTCCAGGATCGGTGCGGTTGCAGGCCGATCGTCCCGCGTGCGTCGAGGCCGCCATTTTTCTGCACCAGTTTGAGCGAGTGCAATTCGATGGATCGCGGCGTCCCCGCAAGATCCACTTCGAGATTGGCAAGGCGTCCCGGCGGCCCGACCGCCAGCGCGCCCCGCACCGCGAAACGCCGAGCGCTGCCGTCGAGGTGGACCTTGCCATGGGTGTCCAGAGGCTGCCCCGCGAGATCCGCGGGCAGCTTCACGTCCTGCCAGGCGACATCGAGCGATGCCGTGATCGGTGTCGTATCCAGGTGCACCGCCCCGGTGGCGGTCGCGGTCCCCGGCATCGAGGGCGAACGCAACCGCAGCGGATCGAGCGTCAGCGTCTGGCCATCGTACGCGAATTGCGCGGGATCGATCAGCACCGCGTGGCCGTTGGCGACCAGTTTGCCCTCGAGCTTGCCGCCGCCCGTGTCCCCGCTGCCGTGCAGGTCCAGCGCCAGCGTTTCAAGCGAAGCGGGCAGGGAGGGCAGGTCGCCCGCATCGAATTGCGGAACGTCCAGCGACAGGGTCCACGGATGGCTGGCGGCGAGGCCGACATCCGCGTCGAGGGTGAGCGGCATCGGCGAGGCGAGCCGCGCGTGGAGCTGCGCCTGCCTGCCGTTGGACCGCGAGGTGATCACGCCCGCGTAGTGCGTGCCGCCCACGGTCCAGTCGATCGTGGCGCGGCCGTTGCCGCGGTAGCCCTGCGCCAGCGAAAGCGTCCCCTCCAGCGCGACGTGTCCGCCGGGTGCGCGCAGATCCAGGGTGTCCAGCTTCAGTTGATTGGCGTTCCAGAGCCCGGCTATCGCGAGGTAGTCGGCGGCAAATACCGGTTGTCCGGCGCGGCGCACGGCGATGTCGGTCACCCGTGTGTCGTCCAGCACGATGGCGAGCGGCGGCTTCAGCGATTCGAGCGAGAAGCCACCCGGTTGCCGCGAGGGTTTGCGCGGCGCCATGTCGAACACCACGCCATCGATGCGTGCCTTGCGGATGTGCACGCGGCGGCCGAGCAGCGACCAGGGTTGCAGATCGACCACGGCGTGCCGGATGCGCAGCGTGTCGCCCGCCTCGTCGTGCCAGCGCAAGCCGGTGATCGTCGTTTCACCCGCGAGCGTACCGCTTGCGCTCGCGTAGGCGAGCCGGCCGTGCATCGTTGCGACACCGCGATCGAGCGCGAAGCGCAAGCCGGATGGCGTGTACAGCAGCCACGCGAACGCCGCCAAGACGGCAGCGATCAGCACCAATGCCGCGATACCGGTCCCCAGCAGCCATTTGCGCTTCCGGGTCATCGCTACAGGTCCGGTCCGATCACGATGTGCAACTGCACGCCATGGTGATAAGGATTGTTCACCGGCACCCCGAGGTCGACGCGCACCATTCCGACCGGCGAGCGCCAGCGCAGGCCGAGGCCGGCGCCGGTGCGCGCGTGGAAATCGGTGCCGTCGAAGGCGTCGCCGGAATCGACGAACGCAGCGATGCCCCAGTCACGCGTGAAGTAGTGCTCGAGGGTCGCGCTGCCGACCAGCAGCCGCTCGCCGCCCACCACCAGACCGTAGCTGTTGCGCGGCCCGATCGACTGGTAGCCGTAGCCGCGGATCGAACGGTCGCCGCCGGCGAAGAAGCGAAGTTGCGGCGGCAGCTTGCGGAAATCCTGGACGCTGGTGATGCCCGCGTTGCCACGCAGGATCAGGCGGTTGTCGCGCCCGAGCCCATGGA
This sequence comes from Rhodanobacteraceae bacterium, assembly GCA_035700365.1. Classification (GTDB taxonomy): domain Bacteria; phylum Pseudomonadota; class Gammaproteobacteria; order Xanthomonadales; family Rhodanobacteraceae; genus 66-474. Next base: position 4,051 of record DASSOQ010000152.1, read on the forward strand.
TCCAGATCACGTCCGCCAACACCTGGGCGAAACGCGTATCGACGCCCGGCGCTGCACGTGCGATCAGGTTGATCGAATAGCCGTCGCGCACGAACAGGGGATTGTCCGCGACCTTTCGGGTGAGGCCGATTTCCGGGTAGATCAAGGTGCTCTGGCCGCGTTCGATGCCGGGAACGCCGACGTTCTGCCGCCCGTGGTTGCCGACGGTGAACGTGCCGGTCAGGGCGTGCACGCCGAGCGTGCGCACGAAGCCGTGCCAGTCGCGGGTCGCATTGGCGGCAATCGAGAAGGTGCGCGACTTGGACGTCGTCGTGTTTTCGTCGCGGTAGCCGATGCCCAGGTTGAAACTGGCATGGTCGCGGCCGGGGCGCGGGATGCCGTAGATGACCTGCGCGGTCTTCAGGCGCTGCGCGACCAGCGCCTGGGTGTCGAGGGTATGGCCGCTGCGGTTGATCCAGCGACGGCGGATGCCGGCGCGGACACCCGGGCCCGTGTCGGTGCCCACGAAGATGCCCGCGGTGTACACCGTCCGCTTGGCCGGCGCGACCTCGACTTGCACCGGGACGACGTGGTCCTCGGCCTTGTCCAGCTCCGGCTGCACGTTGACGATGGAAAAGTAGTCGGCGTCGGCCAGCGCCTGTTGCAACGAAAGCAGGCTCGCCTGGGAATACCAGTCGCCCGGCTGCCATGGCACATAGCGTTCCAGGAATCCCGGCTTGAACTGCGAACCCTTGAAGGTGACCTCGCCGAGCCTGTAGCGCTCGCCGACCTTGTAGTGCAGGTGGATCGCTGCGCTGCTGGTGGCGCGGGTGACTTCCACGCGGTGGACCGGAATCCCGGTGTCGAGCCAGCCGTGTTCCAGCAGCGCCGTCCCGATCGCACCCTTCGATGACTCGTAGGCCGCGTCGTTCATCTGCTCGCCGACGCGCGGATGGAACGAGCGCACAGCCTTGCGCACCGGCGCGAGCCGCATCGCGATGTCCGGCACCTCGAGGTCGAGCAGGGCAACCTTGGTCGGCGGCCCGGGCGCCACCTGCAGGCGCAGCGTCCAGGCATCGCCCCGGTGGGACAGGTTCGCGTCGACCTTCGCGTTGTAGTAGCCGTAAGGCTGCAGCGCAGTGGCCGCCTCGTCGCTCGCGTCGTCGGCGAGCGTCCGCGCCTGGGTGCCGGTGACGTCGCTGCGTCCGGTGTACTGGCCTGCGGAGATGTACGCCCGGACCGCCGCGGCGAGTTCCCCGTCGACGCCGGCAACCGTCACCTTCAGGGTGTCGGCGTGGGCAACGGATGCAGCCGCGAGCACCGCGATCGCCAGGAGCGCGCAGCCGGTGCGGGCGCGTCCCCGGTTCATGCTCCGCATCGGGCGCGCAGCTTCGACGATGATGCCGCGAGGCCGCCGCCCGCATGGGCGCCGGCCCGGCGGGTGCATGTCCGGTGCACGGGCAGCGCTTGCATCAGCCGGTGGCGGTGCGGGCCTCGACGGCCTCGGGATTGTCCACGCGCGCCGCCCGCGAGGGTTCCAGTTGCTCCTGGGGCGTTTCGGCAGGATGTTCGCGCGAGTAATGCGCGACCAGTGCGCCGACCAGCGCGGAGAGGTACGGGATGGCCTGCGCGCCCAGGATCACCATCCACAACTCGCCTTCGATGTAGTGCGCCCCGAAATTGATGGCCATGCCGACGATCGCGAGGATCAGCGCCACCGACATCAGGAGTTCCTCGCGCACCGGGCCCAGCGCACCCGCGGCGCCGCCGCCGAGGCGCCGGCTCTTGGCGGTCCGCACGAAGGCGGTTTTCTGTTTGATCAGGCCCATCCATATGCCACGTGCGATCGCGTGTGACAGTCCCATGCTCGCGATCGACGCCATCAGCGTATCACGCCAACTGCACGGCACCCGCGCGCGGTACAGCACGATTCCGAACACGGCCTTGGTGACGAAGAAGCCCATCACCGGGATCAGGAACAGTTGCATCGGCAGGCTGAAGATCGTGGGTGCCAGCAGCATGCCGGCCGTCCAGCCGAGCGCCATCAGTGTGAACACCATGTGCAGCGCGTCCGCGAACCACGAGAACCAGCCGGTCAGGAAGTGGAAGCGTTGGCCGGCCGTCAGCGGGCCCTTGTGCACCATCCAGTTCCAGCGTCCCTTCATGATCTGCATCGCGCCGAAAGCCCAGCGGTAACGCTGGCTCTTGTAGGCGCGGAAGTCGGCCGGGGTGAGGCCCCTGCCCATCAGCTCGTCGACATACACCGTGTCGTAGCCCGCGTGCATCAGGCGCAGGCCGAGCTCGGCGTCCTCGCAGATCGTCCATTCCGACCAGCCACCGGTGCCTTCCAGCGCGACCCGTCGCACCATCGTCATGGTGCCGTGCTGGATGATCGCGTTGCGCTCGTTGCGATGGTGCATGCCGATCCGGAAGAAGCCGTCGAACTCCCAATTGGTCATGCGACGGAAAGCATTGGTATCGAATTCGCGGTGTGCCTGCGGGCACTGCACCACCGCGACGTTGCGGTCGTGGAAGTAGCCGGTCAGCGCCGCCAGCCAGTCCTTTCGCACCACGTAGTCGGCGTCGATCACGGCGATGATGTCGGCGCGCGGATCGGTCTGCTTCAAGCCGTAGTTGAGCGCGCCCGCCTTGAAGCCGGGCCACGGGTCCAGGTGGAAGAAGCGGAAGCGTTCGCCGAGCTTCGCGCAGTAGTCTTCCACCGGCTTCCAGACGGCCTCGTCCTTGGTGTTGTTGTCGATCACCAGGACCTCGAAGTTCCGGTAGTCGAGTTCCGCCAGCGAATCGAGCGTCGCGATCACCATGTCCGGCGGCTCGTTGTAGCAGGCGAGGTGGATCGACACGAACGGCTGCTCTTCCGGTGGATCGGGCGCCAGCACGCCGAAGTGCCGCAGCCATCTCCGGCGCCACAGCACCTCGACGAATTCGAACCCGTTGATCAGCAGTACCGCCAGGATCGCCAGTTGCGCCGGGAACAGGACGATCAGCATGCCCCAGTCGACGACGTCGAGGTAGAACTGGAACGGCACCGTCACCGACCACACGATCAGCGCGGCGGCGAGCTGGATCAGCGCGAGGTACACGAAGCGGCCCGCCAGCTTGAAGCGCGCGAAGCGCCAGGCGAACCAGATCATCGGCACCAGTGCTAGCAGCCCGGAGGCGAGTGCCTTCCACGGCCAGGTCGCGTCTTCCAGCACCGGTCCCGTGAGCGGGAACTTCAGTTGCCGGTCGGCGTTGAACACGCCCCAGTACGCGCCGGTGCGCCCCTCGCCCAGGCCTTCCTTCCACGGCTGGTCGATGGCTTCCATGACGTAGTAGTCGAGGTGCCGCGCGCGCGCGGCGTTGAACCATTCGCGCAGGAAGATCGCCTGGTTCGCGGTCGAGGGCTTGGCGTACTCGAAGCGATCGCCGTTGGACGGCCAGCCGACCTCGCCGATCACGATGTGCTTGTCCGGGAACAGCTCCTGCAGGTGCTGGTAGCGCAGCAGCACGTCGCCGACCGCATCCTTGCGTGGCACGCCCTCCCAGTAGGGCAGCAGGTGCACGGTGATGAAATCGACGTGTTGCGCGAGTTCCGGATACTTCTCCCAGATGTGCCAGGGTTCGGCGGTGGACACCGGCTGGTCGACGGCGGCACGCACGCGGTCGATGTACGCCATCAGCTTTTCCGGCTTCATGTCGTCGCGCAGCAGCACCTCGTTGCCGACCTCGACCCGCTTGATGTCGGGCCAGCGGCGCGCCTGCGCGATCAGCGCCTCGATTTCGCGGTGGTTGTTATCGTCGCGCCGGTCGAGCCACGCTCCAGCCATCACGTCCAGGTGGTACTTCATCGCCAGGCGCGGGATCTCGGGGTACTGCAGGACCGAGTACACGCGGACGCGATGGGTGTGCTTGGCCATCAGCGCGAGATCGGCGTCGACTTGCTTGTCGGTCGGGAAATTGCCGGCCAGGGGGCTCTGGTAGCGCTGGAACGGGCTGTAGGCAAACCCCGCCGTGTGCCCGTTCCACGGCACTACCTCGGTGGGCCGGTCCGCGACCGCCCACAGCGCGAAGTTCAGCGCGGCCACCAGCAGCGCCAGCAGCAACGCGGCGACCAGCGCGCCGGCACGCCGAGGGCGCGCGTCTATGGCGGCCGTATGGTTCAAGGGATCTCCCGGGCTCGAAAGCAGGATGGCGAACACCAAAGATTAAGGGTGAACGCCTGAAGGTTGATTAATTGGTGCGATCATCCATGATCGCGGCCCTCCCGAAGCGCCAGGCACTTCCGGCGGTCCCGGAGTCGTACACACCAGAATGCCCGTCCATGGCCTGACTATCCGCAACGGCCGCTTCGATCTGCAGCTCCGGAGAATTGCGGATGCACTCTCCGGCAGGCTCGGAGGGCCGCGGGATCCACGTACCGGAAAGCGCACTCTGACCCCGGTTTTCCCGGGCCGCTAGAATCGACCGGATGCAGGACTACGCCCTCCACCAAGGCACGGCCCCGCTGCTGGTGAGCCTGCCGCACGATGGCACGCAACTGCCCGGGGACATCGCTGCGCTGATGACCGAAGCGGGCCGGCGGGTGGCGGATACCGACTGGCATGTCGGCAAGCTGTATGCGTTCGCGCGCGAGCTCGGCGCGTCGGTGATCGTGCCGCGCTGGTCGCGCTACGTCGTGGACTTGAATCGCGATCCGGAGGGCCACGCCCTGTATCCGGGGCGCGCCGAGACGGCGCTGGTGCCGGCCGGGACCTTTGCCCGCGAGCCGATCTATGCCGCCGGCGATGAACCCGGCGAAAGGGAAGTGGAGCGGCGCAGGCAGGCGTACTGGCGGCCCTATCACGAGGCGCTGGCGGCCGAACTCGAGCGGATGCGCGCGCGCCATCCGCGCGTGGTGCTGTGGGACGGCCACTCGATCCGGAGCCAGGTTCCGATGTTCTTCGATGGGCGATTGCCGGACTTCAATCTCGGCACCGCCAATGGCGCAAGCTGTTCGCCCAGGCTGCAGGAGGCACTGGTCGACGTCCTGCGCGAGCGGGCGCCCGGCGGCGCGGGCCGGTACAGCCATGTCGCCAACGGACGCTTCAAGGGCGGCTACATCACGCGCCACTACGGGCGGCCCGGATCCGGCGTCGAAGCGGTGCAACTCGAACTCGCGCAATGCACCTACATGGACGAGGACACGTTCGAATACCAGCCCGGGCGGGCGGCGCCGGTGCAGAAAGTCATTCGCGTGTTGCTGCGCACCTGCGTGGATTACGCGGCGGGTTGACCGCGCGGCGGTCCCGCGGGCTGCCCGGCACCCGCCAGGCCGAGCAGGGTCGACAGCACCAGCGTGAGGCCGCCCAGCACCACGAACACGCCCCAGAACGGTTCGTGCATGTACGCGAGCGAAATCACGCCGGTCAGCAGGTAGAAGATGCCGACGAGGCCCGATGCGAACAGCGGGCCGCGTTCACCGCGGCTGACCTTCCACGCGCTCCAGGCCACCAGCACGCCGAAGACCAGCATGCATCCGCCGCAGAAATACCAGACGAGGTAAATCAGCTTGTCCGTGTGCACATCGAGCGGCATCGACGCGAGACCGGCATCGAGTGCCTTGCGGCCCATGAAGCTGTGGCCGAACGCGCCGAGGCCGATCAGCAGGCCGGTCAGGGCAAGCAGCGACGAGACGAATTTGCGAAGCATGGCTGTCCTCCCGCGAAATCCGTGGAACGCGTGGTTTTCCGAGTGCGGCGAAGCTCAGCGGGTGCCGGCTGCGCGCGCGTAAGCCGCCAGCAACTTGGGCCAGCCGCTTTCCACGCCGTCGTGGATCCTGGAAGCCGCTTCACCGTGGCGCTCGAAGTAGCGGTGTTCGAACTCCACCCGCGTGCGGGCAGGCGCTTCCTCGAAGAAGCGCACTTCGTATTCGCTGGCGTGCGCGAGGTCCGGATCGAACTTCCAGCCGCCCCCGATCTGCCACGCGACCACCAGCCGCGACGGCGGCTCCCACACCAGCACGCGGCCCCAGTCGCATTCCGCGCCGTGCACGCCGCGCTCGTACACGCGGCCGCCCGCGCGCGGTTCCATCACCACTTCCTGCAGCGGTTCCTTGCCGATGCAGTGGTCGCGGAACCACCAGGCGTCGATGCCGCGGGTGAAGACCGCGAAGGCGTGTTCTCGGGGCGCTTCCACCAGGATCGTGTGCCGGACGGACGGAAGCGTGGCGACGGTGTTCATCGGGATTTCTCCTTGAAGGATTTTTCCGCGGCCTGCTTGAACGACTGCAGGGCCTCATGCCAGAACCGATCGAAGTAATCGCGCAAACCCGCAACGCCGTCCGCGTCGATCCGGTAGATCTGGCGGTTGGCGGCGCGCTGGCTGGTCACGAGCCCCACATCCCTGAGCACCTTCAGATGCTGCGACACGGCCGAGCGGGTGACCGGCAACCCGCGCGCGATTTCGCCCACTGCAAGCGGCCCGCGCTCCAGCCGCTCGAAAATCGCCATCCGGGTGGGATCGCCCAGCGCCTGCACCCGCAATTTAAGGTTAGTGTGCACTAACGGTTAGTCTATACTAACGCTTGGACTCGTCAAGTGTCCCGAAGGCACGACGCTGCAATCCGGCTGGCCGGTCGATGCACATCCGGGATCCGGGCGGTCCACCGGATCGCCGTACGCCGGCCGGTGGCGGCCGTCGCGGTGATGGAGGCCGGTGCGTTGCCGGCGCCGTTCGGAGCTGGCTGCGGCTGACGAGGCCGCGGCGAGGCGCGCCGCATGGCGCCAGACCTGTCGCCGTATTATCCTCGCCCGACATGGACGTCTTCGGCATAAGGCTGGTCGGCGTCAGCGCCGAGAGCGGCCGCAAGCTGCTGATGAGCATCGTGCTCATCGTCGTGCTGCTGATCCTGCGCTGGCTGCTGGCCGCGCTCAACCGGTACCTGATCGAGCGCCACCCCAACGCCCCTGCAACCTTCTGGGTGCGCCAGATCGTCAACATCATCCTCGTCGTCGTGCTGGCCTTCGGCCTCGCGTCGATATGGCTGAACAACCCGGCGCACCTCACCACCGCAATGGGGCTCCTGAGCGCCGGCCTCGCGTTTGCCCTCCAGAAACCGATTTCCGCGATCGCGGGCTATCTCGTGATCCTGCGCGGGCGCACCTTCCACGTGGGCGACCGCATCCTGATGGGCGACGTGCGTGGCGAAGTCATCGCCGTCGGCTTCATCCAGACGACCATCATGGAAATGGGCGAGCCGCCCGGCGAGCAGGCCGACGAGCCCGCGATGTGGGTCAAGGGGCGGCAGTTCAGCGGCCGCATCGTCACGGTGAGCAACAGCATGGTCTTCGACAAGCCCGTGTACAACTACACGCGCGACTTCCCTTACCTGTGGGAAGAGATGATGGTTCCGATCACCTATGACGCGGACCGCGCCAGGGCCGAGCAAATCATCCTCGAAGCCGCCAGGCGCCACAGTACAAGCACCAGCCGAGTGAGTGCCGAAGCCATGCGGCACATGAAGGAGACGTATTTCGTCGACTCGTCCGATTTCGAGCCGCGCGTGTTCTACCGGCTGACGGACAACTGGCTGGAACTCGCGATACGGTTCGTCGTCTCCGACCGCGGCATCCGCGAGGTCAAGGACGCGATGAGCCGCGAGATCATGGCGGGCTTCGACGCCGCCGGTATCGGCATTGCTTCCGCGACCTACGACATCGTCGGTTTGCCGCCGGTGCGCGTTCGGCGCGAGAATGATCCGGAGTAGCGACCACGCAGGGTGGAACCGGCGAAGCCGATTCCACGGGGGCGGCTGCCGGCGGAAGTCGCTGTGCGGTTTCCGCCCTACGAGGGGCCTACCCGTGCGATGCACTTCAACTCGATCGCAATCGGCGTCGGCAGCGCGGTGATTCCGAGCGTGGTGCGACAGGGTGCCTTGGCCGGGTCCGGGAAGTACTCCGCCCACACGGCGTTGTAGCCCCTGAAGTCGCGCGCGATGTCGGTGAGGAACACGGTGACGTCCACCAGGTCCTCCCAGCGAGCGCCCGAAGCTTCCAGCACGGTGCGCACATTGGCGAACACTTGCCGCGCCTGGGCGGCGATGTCGTGCCCGATCAGCTTGTCGCCGTCATGGACATTGCCGGGAATGGCATCGCTGCCGGGCATGCGCGGGCCGATACCCGAGAGGAACACCAGATCGCCGACGCGCCGTGCGTGCGGATAGGCGCCGACCGGTGCAGGTGCGGATTTCGTGTGGATCGCGTCGTTCATGGATGTGCCGTGGCGTTGCGGCAGGGCGTGTCGATGGTATCTGCGGCCCCAGGGCATGGTGCGGGCGGCGCATCCGGACCGGGCGTGTCCCCGGCGGAAGCACCGGCCGAGGGTTCACCCACTTCGATGGTGGTGCCGCCGATGTTCTTGCCCTCGCCGTTGCTGACGGTGATCCGGTAGCGATGGCCGGGCCGCAGGTAAAGCTGACCGGTCGGGACACTGTAATTGCCGCTGGTGACCTCGATGTCGTCGATGGTCATCAGCGAAACGGGATCCAGCACCATGCGATCGGCGGGGATCGCGTCATCGCCTTCGCCGGCGTAACGCGCGGCAACCATGCACGGCCACTGGTTGTGGCAGACCGCGCCGTTCACCGCGTAGGGTACGCGCGCGCCCCACAGCGCCAGCCAGGTCGGACGGCCGTGCACGAAATGCGCATCGGGAAAGACCACGCTGACGTCGTAGCCGGGACGCAGCGACCAGGGCCTGGCATGCTTGTCGATGAAGACGATCGGTTGCGCCGGGTGCAGTGCCTGGATGATCGGACCGTAATCCGGATGGTCCATCGCATGCTCCTGGTGGGGGATCATGATGGTTTGCTCGATCGAGAGCGGCGTGATGCCGCTGTCCTCCATGAAGTGCTCCGCCATCGATTGCGCGCCCAGGAACTTTCCCTCCTTCTGGATGTGCGCGTAGCCGGCGTTGACGACGATCTTCGCGTCCGGATGCTCCTCGAGGATCTTCCAGAGATTTTCCGCCTGCTGCGCTTCGCGTGCATCGCCCGTGTGATCGGGATCGGCTTCGTAGGCGACCACCTCGTACCCGAGCTTCAGTGCGGTCCGCACCATTTCGGCATAGATCGGTTCGCGCGTGTAGAAGCCGCTGGCGGCGACCGGGTAACCGCGTCGGTTGAGCGCCGCGACATCCGGGTGGTAGAGCGTTTCGACCGCGAACACGTTGAAGCCCGCCTCCCGGAGCGGCTTCAGCAGGCGCACGGTGAGGGTGCGGGTCATCGCGATGTTGTGGGCCTCGTTGAGGAACACCACGCGATACTTCTTCGCGAGTTGCGGGAGGTAATCGAGTGCCGGCACCGGGTGCCAGCCCGGTTGCGCCAGGGGCGACGGGTGGTCGTCGGGTTCGCGCTTCTGCTGGATCGAGAACGCGAGTTCGGCATCCTTGTAGTCGCCGATGAAGCTCTGGTACCAGGAAAGATACTGGCCGAAGATCGCGCGGAACGCCGGACTGCCGTCGGACGCGTAGGCGCTGCGCAGCACCTGGTATTGCGCAAGCAGGTCCTTGCGGCCGCGCGCCCGCTTCATGATCGCATCCGACTTGTCCATGGCTTCGACTTGCCGGTCGCGCCACGCCGAGGGCAATTGCGCGGACGTCGCCGGCGCGATGCCGGCGAACAGCAGGATGGCGAGGCAGGTCGTGCGGAAGCGGATCATGGCGTGCGCGGCTGGCGGCGCCGGGGTTGCCGGGCTATGGCCGATGTCGCCCCGGGGCGTCGCCTCGCAGCGTATCACTCACGCCGCGGCCGCGCCCGTCGTCGCCAAGGCTTGCCCATACATGCCGTCCAGTGCATCGAATCGCGCGACATCCATTCCCAGGTCGTGGATGCGGCCATCCGAAAGCCCGTAGCACCAGCCGTGCACGGTGAGTTGCTGGCCGCGGTCCCACGCATCGCGCACGATGGTGGTGTGGCAGGCATTGGCGACCTGCTCGATCACGTTGAGTTCGCACAGGCGGTCGTGGCGGCGGGCAGGGGGCTCGGCATCGACCAGCGCCTGGTGGCGCTCCAGCGTATCGCCGATGTAGCGCAACCAGTTGTCGATCAGCCCGAGGCGGTCTCCCTTGAGCGCGGCGGCCACGCCGCCGCAGCCGTAATGCCCGGTGATCATGATGTGCTCCACCTTCAACACGTCCACCGCAAACTGCATCACCGAGAGGCAGTTCATGTCCGAATGCAGCACGAGGTTGGAAATGTTCCGGTGCACGAATACCTCCCCGGGATCGATGCCGAGGATCTGGTTGGCGGGCACGCGCGAGTCCGAGCAGCCGATCCACAGGTACTTCGGCGTCTGCTGCCTGGACAGCCTCGTGAAGAATCCCGGATCCTGCCCGCGGATGGCCTCCGACCAGCGGCGGTTGTTTTCGAGGAGTTCTTGTGGTGACGGCATGATCGGTCGCGCTCCGAATGAAAAACAATTTGACGATTGTAGGAGCGGCCGCCGGGTCGCGCCGAGTTCGGCTGCGGCCACGAACGGGCGTTCCGTGTCACCGCGAACCCCCTCGCGCGCACGGCGCGCTCCTACAGCGCAATGCAGACGTTCTTGGGCTCGGTGAAAAACCGCAGCGCGTCGACGCCACCTTCCCGGCCCATGCCGGAATGCTTGACGCCTCCGAATGGCGTGCGCAGGTCGCGCAGCATCCAGCAGTTCACCCACACGATGCCGAACTCGATCCGTCGCGAGACGCGGTGCGCCCGGGCGAGGTCGCGCGTCCAGACCGAGGCGGCCAGGCCGTAGTCCGTGCCGTTGGCGATCGCAATGGCTTCGTCCTCGGAATCGAACGGAATCAGCGTCACCACGGGGCCGAAGATCTCCTCCCGGTTGGTCGCGCAGTCCATGGGCAATCCTTCGATCACCGTCGGCGCCACGAACCAACCGTGGGCGCAACGTCCGGGGACGTTCACCGCTTCGCCGCCGGTGAGTACCTTGCCGCCTTCGTCGCGGGCCCGCGCGATGCACGCCACCACCTTGTCGAAATGCGGTTTCGATACCAGCGCGCCGAGGTCGCTGGCCGGGTCGTCCGGGTCGCCGACGCGCAGCGCCTTCACCCTGTCCAGGTAGCGCCGCTTGAAGGCGTCGTGAATCGAACGCTCGACCAGCAGCCGCGATCCGCACAGGCAGATTTCGCCCTGGTTGGAGAAGCCCGAACGCACGATGGTGTCGAGGTTGGCATCCGACAGGCCGGCATCGGCGAACACGATTGCCGGGTTCTTGCCGCCCATTTCCAGCGACACCTTCTTGAACTGTTTCGCCGCGCATGCCGCAATGGACGCGCCGGTGCGCGTGGAGCCCGTGAATGACACGGCCTTGATCCCGGGATGTTCGACGATTGACTGGCCGACCTTCGGGCCGAGGCCGTGCACGATGTTCAGCGCGCCAGGCGGCAGGCCGCACTCGATCGCGAGTTCCGAAAGCCGGAACGCCGTGAACGGCGTGACCTCCGAAGGTTTCGCGACCACCGTATTGCCCGCCGCGAGCGCGGGCGCGATCTTCCAGGTGAAGAGGTACAGCGGCAGGTTCCAGGGCGAAATGCAGCCGACAACCCCCAGCGGCTGTCGGAGCGTGATGTTGATCGCCCGCGCGTCGAAGTGCGATTCGCCCGGCCATTGGGTGATTGCCTCGGCGAAGAAACGCAGGTTGGCCACCGCGCGGGGAATGTCCACGCTGCGCGCGAGCGCAACCGGCTTGCCGCTGTCGCGGGATTCCTCGCGGGCGAGCTGGTCGAGTTGCGCTTCGATGGCGTCGGCGAGGCGGTGCAGATGCTTGGCACGTTCGCCCGCTGCCAATGCCGCCCATGTCGGCGCTGCGCGCGCGGCAGCTTCAACCGCCGCCTCCACGTCGTGTGCGTCTGAACCCGGACATCGCGCGTAAACCTTGCCCGTCGCGGGCTCGAACACGTCGAGATACGCGCCGCTTGTCGGCGCGACGTGCTTGCCGTCGATCAGATTGGCGAGCGTGATTGTGTCCATGGTGCAAGCTTAGCGCATGCCTGTCGTCCCCCTCCCGTACCCGCAGGAAGGGCGGAGCGAAGTGAACGCGAGCGCAGTGCGCGACCCTCCTCGCAGGCGAGTGCGCGAAAGCGCGTCACGGCGATGTTGCCGAAGCGGTCCGATGCGAGCTGGTGTCGTATTTTTCCACCAGCGCATGGAATGCCGGATCGCCGCGCAGCGGAATGAATAATGGGTTGACGGCAAGGTCGCTGTAACTTTGCGGCGTGAGTGCGATCAGCTTGGACAGCAAGGCCAGCGCCGCGTTCTTTTCATCCAGGATCAGGTAGACCTGAAGCAGGTCGGCCAGGGAGGTCGGGTCGAGTTCGGTCCGCTCGCGCAACGTGTCGAGCGCGGCCCGCGCCTGCGGACGCAGCTTGCGATCCAGCACCGACTGGTAGGCGAGCTTGCCGACGGCGACCAATTGCGTGGCCTGTTCCGTGGTCGGTCGTGCCAGGTCGAACGCTTTTACCGCATCCGCATCCCGGTGCACCAAGGCGTAGTTCTGGGCAAGGCCGAATGCGGTGTCTGGGCTCGGTGACATGCGCGCGAGGGCCTCGGACACGGGCAGCGCTTTTTCGTACTCGCCGAGATCAAGATAGGTGGAGGCAAGATTGTTCTGTGCGACGGCTTGCTGCGGATCCAGTTGCACCGCTTTGAGGTTCTGCGCCAAGGCCTGCGCCGGGGGCAACAAGACTCCGTAGTTCAGGCGTGCGATGGCGTTGCTCGGATCAAGCGCGATGGCACGTTCGTATCCGGCCCGGGCACTGGCATTGTTGCCGTCGATCAGATCCGCGTTGGCCAGCGCGACGATCGCATCCACGTTGTCCGGATCCAGCGCCAGCGCCTTTTGGGCCTCGGCGCGGGCCTCGGGCAATGCCTCCTGCAACGACAGAGTGGAATATTGGGTGAGGTCGATCAAGGTGCGTGCCAACACGGCATGGGCCGCGGCGTAGCCGGGGTCGATGGCGATGGCCTGCTCGAAATGCTTGCGCGCCTGTTCGTAGCCGCCGGCCACACGGCCGTTCATGCGGGCCAGGCCCTTCAATACCAGGTCGTGCGCCTCCGGATTGACGATAGTCGTGGCGCGTGCTGAAGCAAACTTCACTTTCAGTGCATCCGAGATCGACGCCGTGATCTTGTCCTGCACCTGAAAGATGTTGGAAAGTGAGTCGTCATAATGCGACGACCAGGTCTGGTAACCGGTACGGGCGTTGACCAGCTCCACGATCACCCGTACTTCGCTGCCCTGGCGCAGGATCTTGCCGGTCAACACGTTGGCGACATTCAGCGCTTTGGCGATCTCGGTGGCGGATTGCTTGCGGTCGCGATACTTCGAGGCCGTGTCCCACGCGATCACCTGCAACGCGGTGTTCTGGCCCAGCGCGTTGGTGAGTTCCTCGGTGATGCCATCGCTGAAATATTGCTGTTTCGGATTGTCGTCCAGGTTGGCGAACGGCAGCACCACCAGGGTGCCGACCGGCGGGTTGAAGGCACCGGGCTTCGCCGGTCCGGACGACCCGCGTAGCCCGGATGGAACCGCGCCAGCGGTGGAATCCGGCGTAATGTTCGATGCCATTCCCGGCTTACGCTGCGCTCCGTCCGGGCTACCTGCATGCGCGGCCGCGATGGCTTTGGGGCGCGCGCTGCCGGCGTGCCGCAAAACCAGCAACCGCCAGCCGAGCAACGCGACCGCGATGACCAGCACCGCCATGATCACCGTGTTGAGCTTGCGGCCGATCTGGCGGCTGGCGTATTCGGGGCGTGCATCGGGCGAATCGGCGGGCTCGGTGCGGCGCACGCCTTCGGGTGTGATTTCATATACCCATGCCAGCACGACCGCGATCGGGAATCCGATCGCCAACACCACGACGACCAGCCGCACGCTCCAGTTCGGAATGTTGAAAAAGGGAAAGACCTGGGTAGCGACCTGGACCAGGAGCCATGCGGCGACGGCGTAGCCCAGCGCGATGCGCCAGACGTGGCGGCGTTTCAGCTCCTCGAGGAAACCGGGCTTGTCTGGCGCCACGTTGTGGAAGGATTCCCCCGCCGGCGACATGCCAGCCTCCAATCCCCGCCAGTCTCGGGCTTTACGGCGCGTGGTGCAAGTCGACCACTACAGCGAGCGCGTGCGTCCGCCATCCACCGGCAGGTTGATGCCGGTGATGTAGCTGGCCGCCGGCGAGGCGAGGAACGCCACCGCGGCTGCGATTTCCGCCGGATCGGCGAAGCGCAGCATCGGGATTTCGGCTTCCATTGCGCGCTGGGTGTCGGCGGTGCTGCTGCCGGACTTCGCCGCGCGGGTCGCGACGATCTGCTCGATGCGCGGTGTCCGGGTCGAACCGGGCAGCACGTTGTTGATGGTGATGCCGAACGGCGCGAGTTCGGTCGCCAGTGTCTTGGCCCAGCTCGCGACCGCCCAGCGGGTGGTATTCGACACGCCGAGTCCCCGGATGGGTTCCTTGACCGAGGTGGAGATGATGTTCACGATCCGGCCGTAGCCTGCGTCGCGCATGCCCGGGAGCACGGTCTCGGCAAGCACGTGGTTGGCGATGAGGTGCTTGCGATAGGCGTCGAGGAAGGCGTCGACTTCGGCGCCATGCACGGGTCCGGGCGGCGGGCCACCGGAATTGTTGACGAGGATGTGCACGGCCCGCCCGGCGGTGAGTTCCCGTGCGGTGGCCCGCAGGCCTTCGGTATCGCCGGCATCGGTGACGAGGAAGGCGTGCTCCTGGGATCCGTGGATGCGCGGCAGCGCCTCGACCAGTTGCTCCAGGACCTCGGCGCGGCGGGCCATCGCGGTGACACTGGCCCCGAGGCCGGCCAGTTCGATCGCGCAGGCGCGGCCGATCCCCTGCGAGGCGCCACACACCAGCGCGTGGCGGCCTGCGAGATTCATGTCCATGGCGTTTCCTTGCGGTGCGTTTGTGCGGGAGCGCGCGTGCGCGCGGACATCGTCACGGTGAACGGACCGTCCGACCGGGGCCGCGCGCCGCTGCTACAGATTCTGCAGTGCGTGGCGCAGCTCGGGCAACAACCCCGCGCCAACCTTCGGTCTGCCGCAAAGTCCGTTGTCGACCGCGCTGGCGTAAGGCGGCGTCATCTTGCCGAGGTAGAGCGTGCCTTCCGGGCCGTGCTCCACGTCGAAGCTGCCGCTGGTCGCCGGGACGGCCGGCCTGATGCTCGCGAGCGCCGACGCCGAGGGCATGCTGACGTTGCTGAAGCTGGTCGGCGACTGCGCCCAATAGGTCGTGGCCGCGAGTTGTTGCTTCGAGGTCGTCACCACCAGGTATTGGGCATTGGGATTGTCGATGGTGACCGCGCCGAAGCCGCCCGACATGCTCGGGCGCCAGTTGATGTAGACGCACAGGGGCACGTCGGTGCTGGAAAGCGGCTGGTAATCCGCATTGAGCAGGGTGACCGTGGGCGCCAGCAGGAAGCTGTTGCCGAGATGCCGGGCGCTGGGCTGGGTCTGGAATACCACCCGATAGGGCTTCTTGAACTTCGGCAGCTCGAAGGTCAGGAAATGCGTGCGATCGCCGTCGATGTCCGCGACGGGGCTGAACTTGTCGATGGTGAACTCGCGGGGCTCCGAGGGCAGTTGGTCGTGGAAGGGCAGGTCCGCCCAGGCGTGGCAACAGGGCGTCGCGTCCTTCAGGCGCTGCAGGGCCAGGTCGCGCGAGGGCGGCGGCGCACTGTCGGAGAACAGGGGAAGTTTGATGGCGTGCGTGCAGCCGGCGAGCGAAGCGATCGCCAGCAGGGCCAGGGCTGTACGGAGCAAACGGGGCACGACGGAAAGCGGCGTCTTTGGTCGGCAGGCCAGATGAACAGAGCCTGAAAGTCTAGTGCAAAAATCTGGCGATTTCGTGGCGTGTCAAGGCCGGATTGCGTGATCCGGCACGCAGTTCGACCCGCGGCGCCGCTCAGAATTCCGCGTGGCCGGGGGCGCGGGGATAGGGAATCGCGTCGCGGATATTGGACAGGCCGCACACGTACACCAGCAATCGCTCGAAGCCGAGGCCGAAACCCGCGTGCGGCACGGTGCCGTAGCGCCGCAGGTCCCGATACCACTGGTAGTGGGCAGGGTCGAGGCCGAACTGCTGCATCCGCCGGTCGAGATGGTCCAGCCGCTCCTCGCGCTGCGAGCCGCCGATGATCTCGCCGATGCCCGGGGCCAGCACGTCCATCGCGGCGACGGTTTTGCCGTCGTCGTTCAGGCGCATGTAGAACGCCTTGATCTGCTCGGGATAATTCATCACGACGACTGGCCGGCCGATGTGTTGTTCCGCGAGCCAGCGCTCGTGCTCCGTCTGAAGGTCCACGCCCCACTCGACCGGGAATTCGAACGTGCGCCCGGACTTCTTCAGGATTTCGATGGCAGCGGTGTAGTCGATCCTCTCGAACGGCGCGGCGATGAACTTCTCCAGCCGGGTGATGGCGTCCTTCTGCACGCGCTCGGCGAAGAACGCCATGTCGTCGGCGCGCTCTTCGAGCACGGCCCTGAAGATCGCCTTCAGGAATTTTTCGGCGCAGTCGGCGTTGTCGGCGAGGTCCGCGAACGCGATTTCCGGCTCGATCATCCAGAATTCGGCGAGGTGCCGCGGGGTATTGGAGTTCTCGGCGCGGAAGGTGGGACCGAAGGTGTAGACCTTCGAGAGCGCCAGGCAATACGCCTCGACGTTCAACTGGCCCGACACCGTCAGGAACGCTTCGCGGGCGAAGAAGTCCTGCCGGAAGTCGATCGCGCCCTTGTCGTCGCGGGGCAGGTTGGCGAGGTCCAGGGTCGAGACCCGGAACATGTCGCCGGCGCCCTCGGCATCGGAGGTGGTGATGATCGGGGTGTTGACCCAGAAGAAGCCCTCCGCCGTCAGGTGGCGGTGGATCGCCGTCATCATCGTGTGGCGCACCCGCGAGATCGCGCCGAACAGGTTGGTGCGCGGACGCAGGTGCGCGACTTCGCGCAGGAATTCAGGCGAGTGCTGCTTGGGCTGGATCGGGTAGGTTTCCGGGTCGTCGACCCAACCGCTTACCTCGACCGAGTCGGCCTGCAGCTCGAACGCCTGGCCCTTGCCCTGCGATGGCACCAGCTTGCCGCGCGCGACAATGGCGCAGCCGGCCGAGAGCTTCTGCACTTCACTCGCGTAGTTGGGGAGCGCTGCCGGCGCGACCACCTGCAGCGGCGCGAAGCAGGAGCCGTCGGATACGTTGACGAACGACAAGCCGGCCTTGGAGTCGCGGCGCGTGCGCACCCAGCCGCGGACCTCGACGGTTTCACCTTGGTGCGTGCCGCCAGTGAGTGCCTGTTGGACGCTCAGGGTTGCCATGGCTTACTCGTGCCCTCGATCGACCATGAAATGGAAAGGCGAACGCGCGATAATAACGTACCAGTGCAGCCAACAGACATTTCCATGGCCATCGAACTGACCCCGACTGCCTCCGCGCGCATGCGCGATTTCCTCGGCAAGCACCCGTCTGCCCCCGGCGTGCGCTTCGGTATCAAGCGCACCGGCTGCTCGGGCTTCGGCTACACCGTCGATCTCGCCGGCGAGGTGAACGGCGACGACAAGGTGTTCGACTTCGACGGCATCAAGCTGGTGGTGGATGCCAAGGCCCTGCCGTTCGTCGATGGCACCCGCATCGACTACGCGCGCGACGGCTTGAATGCCGGTTTCGTGTTCCACAACCCCAATGCCACCGCGGCCTGCGGTTGCGGGGAGAGCTTCACGGTGGAACAGCCGGGAATCGGGGGCGGGTAGCGGGGCGCAGTTTCGGTACTCTTTGCAGGCTGCGCGTCTCGTGGGTGCCCCGCGAGCGGCCCCAGGGGTCCTTGCCGCATCCCCGCAACGCCTTGCGCCACGGCAGCATTCCCCGTAGAATTCCGGCTCTTGCGTCCACGGCCCAGGCCGAACGCAAGCCCTCGCCTCACCGCCGGTCGCAATGGTCGGGAGGCTGCCCGCCCTGGCCCCCGCCTCGGCGACACCCATGAGGAATCACAATGCGTCATTACGAAGTCGTGTTCCTGGTCCATCCGGACCAGAGCGAGCAGGTGCCCGGCATGCTCGACCGCTACAAGGCCCTCGTCGAGGGCGAAGGCGGCAAGGTGCACCGCGTCGAGGACTGGGGCCGCCGCCCGCTCGCCTATCCCATCCAGCATCTGGCCAAGGCCCAC
>DASSOQ010000153.1:0-5284 GCA_035700365.1 Rhodanobacteraceae bacterium
CACTCTTCGTGCTCGTCGAATGGGGCGGGGAGCCGCTCTACACACGGGGTCAGTCAAGCTGCCTCAAGGAGCGAACGGCTTCCCCGAAAACATTGACGATCGTAACGATCCAATCGTCGATTCCCAACGTACAAGGAGCGGCCCGAATCGGCTTCGGCCCTCTTGCGGCGGAAGCGGCTGCGCCGATTCCGCCCTACGGGTCGATGCCGAAAAACGCGCGGGTGGCGGCCGTCGCATTCGCCGCGGTCGTCTCGGCCGTTTCGCCGCGTTCGCGGGCGACCGCTCCGCAGATGTGCGCAAGGTACATCGGTTCGTTGCGGCGGTCGGCGGGCAGCGGCCGGATATCGCGCGGCAACAGGTAGGGTGCATCGGTTTCCAGCAGCAGGCGGTTGGCCGGAATCGATCGCACGAGTTCGCGCAGGTGGGTGCCGCGGCGCTCGTCGCAGATCCAGCCGGTGATCCCGATGTGGCAATCGAGGTCGAGGTAGTCGAACAGTGCACGGCGGTCGTCGGTGAAACAGTGCACCACGGCCGCCGGCACGCGGTCGCGTGCAGACTTCAGCAACGCGAAAAAGTCGTCGTGCGCGTCGCGCTGGTGCAGGAACAGCGGCTTGCCGAGGTCGATCGCAATCGCGAGCTGCTTCTCGAAGGCGGCGCGCTGCGCGGGACGGGGCGAGAGGTCGCGGAAATAGTCGAGCCCCGTTTCGCCGACCGCCACCACCTCCGGGTTGTGCGCGAGCTCGCGCAGCAGCGCATCGGTGCCCTCACCGTAATCGCCCGCGTGGTGCGGGTGCACGCCTGCCGTCGCATGCAGCGTGCCGGGACGTGCGCGCGCAAGTTCCAGCGCATGTTCGCTGCCCGTGCGGGAGGCGCCGGTCACGATCATCCGTTCCACGCCCGCTCCGCGGGCACGCTCCAGCACCGCGTCGAGATCATGGCGGAAGGATTCGTGGGTGAGGTTGGCGCCGATGTCGATCAGGTGCATGGGTCTGGAGGTGCAGGAACAGGGGACGGGAATGGGGAACCGGAGCAGGGTACGGCAGGCGACGGATCGGGAAGCGTAACAAACCAGGTCGTGCGTCGGGCAAGCAACCGCTGCCGACACCTACAATGCCGTGATGTCACCGGACGCAGATGCATTCCCCATTGCGCCGCTGCTGCCGCGCATCCGCGACTCGCTGCGCGCGCATCCGCGGCTGGTGCTGGAAGCGCCGCCCGGCGCGGGCAAGACCACGCAGGTGCCGCCGGCGTTGCTCGGCGAGCCGTGGCTCGCGGGCGGCACGATCGTGATGCTGGAGCCACGCCGGATCGCGGCGCGCGCCGCGGCGGAATTCATGGCGGCGCAGCGCGGCGAAGCGGTGGGTCGCACCGTCGGCTATCGGATCCGCTTCGAGTCGCGGGTCTCGGACGCGACGCGCATCCTGGTGGTCACCGAAGGCATCCTGACGCGCATGTTGCAGGACGATCCGGGGCTCGGCGGCATCGGTGCGATCCTGTTCGACGAGTTCCACGAGCGCCACCTCGCCGGCGACCTCGGCGCGGCGCTGGCTCTGGACGTGCAGGCGAACCTGCGGCCGGACCTGCGCCTCGTGGTGATGTCGGCGACGCTCGAGGGTGAGCGCGTCGCGGCGTGGCTGGCGGCGCCCGTGCTGCGCAGCAAGGGCCGCGCCTTTCCGGTGCGAACCGAATATCCGGCGCCGCGGCGCGAGGAAGCCACGGAATCGCAGGTACGCCGCGCGGTGCAGCAGGCCCTCGCAGAAACCGACGGCGACGTGCTGGTGTTCCTCCCGGGCCGCCGCGAGATCGCGCGGGCGCAAAGGATGCTGGGTGGCGGCACCCTTGCCGGCAGCGAGCCCGCCGCGCAAGCACGCGATCGCGTGGAAATCCTGCCGCTGCACGGCGAACTCGGACCCGCCGAACAACACGCTGCACTGGCGCCATCCGATCCGGGCACCCGCCGCGTGATCCTCGCCACCAACCTCGCGGAATCGTCGGTGACGGTCCCGGGCGTGCGTGCGGTGGTCGATTCGGGCCTGGCGCGGGAGCCGCGTTTCGATCCGAACTCCGGTTTCACGCGGCTCGCCATCGTCAATATTTCGCAGGCTTCCGCCGACCAGCGCGCCGGACGCGCGGGGCGCCTTGCGCCCGGAGTCGCCTATCGCCTGTGGCCGGAAAGCCGGCGGCTCGATTCGTCACGTACACCGGAAATCGCCCAGGCCGAATTGTCCGGGCTCGCGCTCGAACTGGCGGCGTGGGGTGTCGGTGCCGACGTGGAGGCGCTTTCGTGGCTGGACCCGCCGCCTGCGGGCGCGCTCGCGCAGGCGCGCGAACTCCTGCAGGGACTCGGCGCGCTGGCCGGGGACCTGCGCATCACCGGGATGGGCCGCGACATGCTGCAGGTCGGCACGGATCCACGGATGGCCGCTGCGGCGTTGCGCGCACCGGACGCCTTGCGGCCGCTGGTCGCCGACCTGCTGGCGCTGCTGGAATCGCGCTCGCCGTTGCCGGGATTCGACGATGACCTGCGGACTCGCGTGGACGCACTGCACCGCTTCCGCGATCGCGGGATGCGCGCGGGGGGCCACGCGGATTCGGCGGCGCTGGCGGCGATCGAGCAGACCGCGCGCAGTTGGCGCAAGCGCCTCGGCCTGCGCCACGGCGCCAGCGGCACGCCGGATGCGCTCACCGTCGGTAACCTGTTGTTGCACGCGTTTCCCGACCGCGTCGCCCGATGCGACGACAAGGATCCTCGTCGCTACCGACTGGCCAACGGGCGTGGCGTGCGGCTGCGCGAGGACTCCTCGTTGCACGGCGAGCCCTGGCTGGTGGTTGCCGAAGCGCGTTTCGATGCCGGAGACAGCCTGGTGCTCGCGGCGGCCCCCTTCGATCCCGGGCGCCTGCGGCTCGATTATGCGGCGCGGATCGCGCACGAACGCGTCCTCCGCACGAACGCGAACGACGTGCTCGAAGCCTTCGAGGAAGCCCGCTTCGGGGCGATCGTGCTGGAGCGCCGCGCAGTGCCTGCGAATCCGGAAGATGCGCTCGCGGCGCTGCTGGTGACGATCCGCTCGCGCGGCCTCGACGTATTGCCGTGGAGCGACACCGCATTGCGGCTGCGTGCGCGCGTCGGGTGGCTGCGAAACGCAATGCCCGACGCCGGATTGCCGGATGTCTCGGATGCCGCCCTGCTGGATTCGCTGGAGGCCTGGCTCGCCACCGCGCTGCGCGGCAAACGGAAACTGGAGCGGCTGTCCGCCGCGGAATTGTCGAACGCGTTCGCGAAACTGTTCGACTGGCCGCAGCGCCAGCTCCTCGACGAAGCGGCACCCGATGCCCTGCAGGTCCCGAGCGGCATGACCCGCAAGCTCGACTACGCCGTGGCTTCGCACTCGGGAGAAGGCGTCTCGTCACCGGTCCTGGCCGTCAAGCTGCAGGAGCTGTTCGGCCTCGCGGAAACCCCGCGCGTCGCCCGCGGCCGCGTGCCGATCACCTTGCACCTGCTCTCCCCCGCCGGCCGGCCGATCCAGGTGACCCAGGACCTGCGCGGCTTCTGGGCGCGCACCTATCCCGAAGTGCGCAAGGAATTGAAGGGAAGGTACCCGAAACACCCCTGGCCCGACGACCCGTGGTCGGCCACTCCAACCCACCGCGCGAAACGACGCCCGTGAAGCGCGACAGCACCGGTCGCGGAAGGCTTCAATCCTTCAGCGTGTACTCGAGGGTGGCCACCACCCGCACGGTCTTCTCGATCTGGCGGTCGGCTTCGAGCATGGGGGCCTTGTCGCGCGGCAGGATCTCGAACACGCCCTGGTTGGCGCGCCGGATGCCGCCGAGTTCGCTGCCGGAGTCGCGGGCGAACTGCCCGGCGGCGGTACGTGCATTCTTCGTCGCCTCGGCGATCATCGACGGCTTCAACCCATTGATGCCATCGAACAGGTAATTCGGGCCGGTGCCGCCGCCGCCGTCCGGGTTGCCGAGCACGATGCCCTGGGCGATCAGCGCGCCGGTGTCCTGGGCGGCGGCCGCGACCGCATGCACGTCACGGGTCCGGACCATGATCGTGCCGGTGACGATGAAGCGCGTCGGGTACTGGTCGTTGCCATACATCCGCGCCGCGCGGTCGGCCACCTGGATGTTGCGGAACGCGATCGCGTCGCTGCCCAGCTTGTGCCGCGCGAGGAACGCCGTGACCGCCGCGGCATCACGCTGGATGTTCGCCTGCGCGTCCGCGAGCTGATTGCCGGTTTCCACGAATTCGACGCGCCAGAGCGCGATGTCGGCCTCGACGTTGCGTTCGGAAAGCCCCTTGACCGTGACGAAGCGCTCTTGGCGCGATTGCGCGAAGCCCGTGCCGATGAACCAGCCACCGACGACGAGGCCGGCGGCAACGAGCAGGGCGGCGAGGATGCGGGTCATGGCGTGCACCAGTCGGATTGGTCCCGGCGAGTCTGCCATGGCCACCACGGATCCGCATCGCGTTCCGGGGCGGGGATCATGGCGCCGTCATGGCTTGCCGTGTTGGTCGCCCGCCTGCTGCCAGGAAGCCGGGCCCACGGCCTGCCCGCCATACTTGTCGGAGGTCCCGGGATAGCGGGTGTCGACGGGTTTGCCATCGGGACCGAGGTTCGGCGAGCGCGCGAAACTGCCGGCGAAGCCCGGAAACTCGACCGGACTTTCCCAGCCGTCCTGGCTGACCGCGGAAACCCCGAAGAAGTAGTCATCCAGGATGATGTCCTTCAACACCACCGAATCGCCGTCGCCGGCCTTTTGCACGTGTTGCCATTGCGGCGCGGTGGTTTCGCGCCACCAGGCGTTGTAGCTGGCCGCGCCCGGCGATGGCTTCCACGACAAGGTGGTGTCGTAGGCGACCGCGCCCTTCACCGCGAGGTCGGACGGCGGCATCGGTGCCATCGCGAGCGAGGCCATGGTGATTGCATCGAGGCGCGTGACGTTGGCGAGGTAATCGAAGTCCACGCCGGACACCAGGTCGCCGTAGTGCACGCCGTTTTCGACCCGCACGTTCTGGTGCTGGTGGTCGTAGTTCTCGTTCGACTCCGACAACCGCACTGCCGGGAAGCCCTGTTCGAGGAACGGCACCTGGTCGCCCGAACGGCCCCAGCGGTCGGTGCGGTACACCATGCGAACATGGAAATCGTCGAGGTACTGCTCGGCCAGCGCCGCCATGTAACGCGCGATGTTGCGCGAGGGCGAATCCACGCCGCCGCCGTGGTAGCGGCGGTACGCGGCCTGCTCCAGCGTTTCGTTGCTCTTGGTGCCTTCGGAG
>DASSOQ010000154.1:0-47345 GCA_035700365.1 Rhodanobacteraceae bacterium
CTCACGGCCTTTCTCACCAACGACACGCTGGCGCGCGGTCGCACGCCGTTCCTGCACGTCTCTTACGAAAACCCGCACGCCAAATCGCTGTACGAGCGCATCGGCTACCGATTGCGCCGCGACATTCCGTTCTGGGCATTGCGGCGCGCGTGAGCAGGCTTGCAAGCAGTCCGTTCGAAGGCTGTAATGCATTCTGGCCGCAATGGCAGCAGGGGTGAGGGGATCCATGACAGGGGAGATTCGGCGCCGCAGATCGGTGCTCAGGTTCCGCGTGCAATGCGTGGTGTCGATGGTCGTACTGGCCATGGCGCAATCCGCCGCCGCGAAGATCTACCAGCGCGGTGCTTATCAATTCGAGGTCGCGCCCGCGCCCGCTTGGGTGAACGTGCACGAAATTCCGGCCCAGTGGGACGCGTCCGCGCCCGGCGCGCATGAAGAGCGCTGGCGTGAATGGCTCTACGACCGGCAGATCGATCGTCGGGGCGGCAAACGGGCGCGGTATTACGACCTGGCCTATGAGGCCATATCCCCGGAGCTGATTGGCGACGCGGGGAAACTGCAGATCGATTTCAACCCCGATTTCCAGAAGCTCGTGATCCATCGCGTTGAATTGCGCCGCGACGGCAAATGGCAGAATCGGCTGAACCCCGACAGCATCACGCTCGCGCGGCGCGAAACGCAGTTCGAGGAGGACATCGCAACGGGTGAGGTAACCGCGCTCATCGTGCTGAGCGATGTACGCCCCAATGACGTGGTGCGGATCTCCTACAGCCTGATCGGCAGCAATCCCGTGCTCGATGGGCTGGACAGCGAACGTGCGATTTCGCATTGGTATTTCCCGATCCTGGATCGCCACTTCCGTGTTCTGTTCAGCCCGGGCGCCACTCCCGCCTTCTACCTACCGCAGGGAACACCTTCACCGCATCTGCAGCACCTGAGCGACCGGCTGGAGATGGACATTGACGCACATGGCGTCGCCGCGATCCATGACGAGGGTGATTACCCCAAGTGGTATTCACCGACGGGGGACATGATCGCCACCGAGCACCGTGACTGGAGTGCGGTGGCGGCCTGGGCGCGGGGGCTCTATCCGGATCCCAAGCCGCTGCCGGCGGATCTGCAGGCCCGGATCTCCGCCTGGAGAAAGCTGCCGGAGGTTGAAGAGCGCATCGGCGCGGCGCTGCGGGCCGTGCAGGAGGAGGTCCGCTATTTCGGCGAGGAGCTCGGCAAAAGCTCGCATCGTCCAGCCGAGCCCGCCGACACATGGAACCGGCGTTATGGCGATTGCAAGGACAAGGCGCGGTTGTTGGCGACCATCTTGAACGAGCTGGGCATCACCGCCTACCCGGCGATGGTCTCCGCCCGGGAGAGCAAGGCAATCGCCGATTACCCACCCAACGCTGCGGCATTCGACCACGTGATCGTGCAGGTGCACCTTTCGAACGCGACGCTCTGGCTGGATCCCACGCTCACGGGCCAGCGCGGGCCCGTGCGCGCGCTGTCGCGCGCACCCTTCGGCGTGGCGCTGGTGGTCGCTCCCGATTCGCGCGGGCTGACGACCATGCAACGATCGCCGCAGGCGATCAACAGCATGAGGATCACCGAGACATACACTCCGGACGAGCATGGCCAAGGGGCCACGCTCGACGTGGAAACGCAATTTCAAGGCGATGTTGCCGAGATACAACGCCGGAACTTCCAGTCGGAAGATGCCCACGCGACACAGCGGCGCTACGCCGATTATTACCGCAGCCGGTTCGGGAAGGTTGATGGTGATGCGCCCGTCATCAGGGACGACGCAAGTACGGGTGTACTCACGTTGAAGGAGCACTACAAGCTTGCGAATCCCTGGTCGAAAAGGACCGGCAACGAAGTCGCGATTGACTTGGGAGAAGGTTCGATCGGAGGCGTGGTGCAGATGCCGAAGGTCGCGCAACGCACCGCTCCCTATGCGCTCGTCTATCCGCTCGACATCACACACGTCATACGGGTATCACTGCCGCCCGGCTGGCGCTGGACCAATCGCCCGGAAAGCCAGAAGCTGGGCGACGCCGCGTTGCAGTTCGACCAAGCGGTGCAGTCGGACGGCAACTCGGTCTCGGTCACCACGCATTACCAGTCCCTGGCCGAGGGCGTTCCGGTGGCGGCATTCCCGGCCCACTACGATTTGTTGCGCAAGATCAACGATGCAGTCAATCAGCGCCTGACATTCGAGATTCCCGGCGCGGAAGCGGAGAAGCAGCGCGATGTGCGCCTGCAGAACCTGATGCGAAGCCTGATGGATGGTCAGAAGCCGGAGCAACACTGACATGGTGCACGTGATCCAGTCGCGGAGCATCGCGGCGCTGTGTGGTTCGCTGCTGACACTTTGTGCCGCGGCCGCCGAGCCGCCTGCGGTTCCGGCCCAGGCATCTTCCGTGGCCACTCCCATCAGCCGGACGAACGACTCTGGTTCTGTCGCACCCGTTCCCGTGATCGCCGCTACGGCCGGTGACGCCGCCATCGCGGCGCAATGGAACCAGATCCTCGAGCACGGCGATTTCAAGCAGGTCATCGGGACCTATGCGCTCGTGACCAAGCTGGAGACCGCCAATGACGGCGTGAAAGCGGATGCGTGCAGCGCGAATGCCGATGCGCTCGAGGCCGCGCTGAAGATCAATCCGGTGGGCTTGGCGCTCTGGTACGACGCATACCAATGTGCAAAAGCCTTGAATCAGGCCGATCTTGCCGAGCAGAGGCTGCGATCGTTCACCAATCTCGTCGGATTCGCCTTGCGCTCCAAACCTCCGGATTGGGGTGACACGCCGATCCGGGTACTGCATTTCGATGATGTGGTCGCGTTCATACAGGCGAGCGGCGAGAAGGTACTGAATCTGTATGTTGACCGTATTGCGGGCTCCCGCTATTTGCCCGTAACGGTGGTGCTGTCCGATTCCACCCATCACCGAGTGCAGATCCTGACATTCGATTTTCTCGACGCTGCCATGCGCATGGCGCGCGATCCGAACGCGCAGTTCCCGAAGGTCAGGAATCTGGTGGCCGGCGAGATCCTTGAAGCACTCGCGCAATCAACCAATGGACAAGGCCCGTTTGCGCAGGCGCTGCATCTGGGCGATGCCATGACGAAAGCCGACCTGAAGTCCAGGGTCCAGGCGCTGAACTCCCTTGCCGCGAGCGGAAACTATGTCGCGGCGCTGAGGCTTGCCACGATTTGTCTGTTCGGCAAATCCGGGAACTGCGGTGCGGAGGCGGTGGATGCGTTGTTGCCGTGGGCGGAGAAGCACGATCCGGAGGCAATGTTGTGGCTGGCTTTTGCGTACGCAGATGGCAATGGCGTGCGGATCAATGTCACCGATGCCCGGCGGCTGATCGAAGCAGCGGATCACGAGACGGGCGACATCAGGATGGCGTGCACCTTTGCGTCGCTCCGCGAAGGCGGCTCGACGGAAGTTGACCCCGTGGTACGCCCCATCATCGAGGCGCAAGCTCGCGAAGGTGAGCCGCACGCGCAATTCGTCATTGCCGAAACTGCGGCCAATGCCTATTTCAAGCGTTCGCTCTCCCCCGCGGTGCGCGCCGGCTTGCATCATGCCGCATCGTCCGGTCTTCCCGAGGCCGAACGCCTCTGGGGAGATATGCAGTTCCAGGAGGGCAGGAACGACGAAGGGATGAAATGGCTGCTCAAGGCTGCCAACGCCGATGATTCGCGGGCGCAGCAGGATCTGGCGAATCGCTACGCCGAGCGATACAACGCAAGCCCCATAGGGCAGCGCAACCCCGAGGATCGGGAGCTCTCGCGGGAATGGAATACACGCGCAGCCCAGGATGGCAATGTGGAAGTCATGCTCGGGCTGGGCTACTTCTACATGAATCTTCCGGCGACGAAAAACAGTCTTCGGGAAGCCCAGGGCTGGCTGCAGAGTGCGTCTCTCGCTGGAAATGTTGAAGCGACATTGTCCCTGGGTGACATCTATGCTACCAACGCGCCCGGGCTTGACGGCGACGCAAGCACGGCGGCGAAGTTGTACCAGGCCGTACTCGACGAACACCCGGACAATCCCAATGCACGGCTTGGCTTGGCGGAGTTGCTGGTCTTGGGAAAAGGTCTGGCAAAGGACCTGCAGAAGGCGAGGCAGCTGCGGGCGGATGCGGCCAAGACCGGTAATGCGGCTGCCGAGTATGTGCTTGGGAAGGATCTGCTCTACGGCCAATCCGGATCCAGGAATGCGCAAGCCGGGATCGCATGGCTCAAGAAGGCGGCTGCGCAAGGCTACACAATGGCCAAGGTGGATTATGCAGATGCCTTGTTCAGCGGCATCGGGGTAACGCGGGATGCGCAGAAGGCCGTCCAGCTGTGGCAGGCGGCTTTCGACGAGGGGACGTGGACGGGAGCGAATCAGGGAGCGTGGTATCTCTGCACAAGCACCGATCCTGCGCTGCTCGATCCCAAGCGTGGCATGCGATTTGCGAACGAACTTGAGAACGTCATCGGCATCGGAGCGGCGGAACTGGACACCGTCGCCGCGTGTCACGCTGCGTCCAATGATTTCGATGGCGCGATCAGGGTCGAACAGCATGCGATCCGCGAGGCCGAGAAGATGCAACCCCTGCCCACGAAGATGATCGAAGCGCTGCAAAAGCGCGAGCAGCTTTACAAACAGCACAAGCACTATACGGAGCCATTCCAATAAATCTCCGGGCTTCGGAACTGGCGGCGCACAGACTCGAACGATTGTCCGTCCCGTCGCCCATTTGCATCCCTTGAACACGCCATTGCGAACCCCATTTGCCTCGGGGCCGCTCGATGCCGGGAAAGACGATGCTGCTGGAACCGATCACGCTGGGTACGTTGAAGCTGCGCAATCGCATCGTGGTATCGCCGATGTGCCAGTACTCCTCGCCGGAAGGCATTCCGACCGACTGGCACCTGGTGCACCTGGGCAGTCGCGCGGTTGGCGGCGCAGCGCTGGTCTTCACGGAAGCGACCGCGGTTTCGCCGGAAGGGCGCATATCGCCGGACGACGCGGGCATCTGGAACGATCCGCAGGCCAAAGCCTGGTCGCGGATCGCGTCGTTCATCCGGGGGCAGGGCGCCGCCGCAGGCATGCAGCTCGCCCACGCGGGGCGCAAGGCCAGCACCGATGCGCCATGGCGGGGTGGGGGCCCGCTCGATGCAGGGCAGGGCGGCTGGACGCCGGTTGCGCCGAGCGCGATCCCGTTCGATGAAGGCTATCCCGTGCCGGCCGCGCTGGATGCATCGGGCATCGCGAAGGCCATCGACGACTTCCGCACCGCCGCGCGCCGTGCACGCGAGGCCGGTTTCGATGTGATCGAAATCCACGGAGCCCATGGCTACCTGATCCACCAGTTCCTGTCGCCGCTTTCCAACAAGCGCACCGATCGATACGGCGGCCCGCTCGAAAATCGCGCGCGGCTGCTGCGGGAAGTGATCGTGGCGGTGCGCGAGACCTGGCCCGCGCCGATGCCGCTCTGGGTGCGCCTGTCGGCGACCGACTGGGCAGAGGGCGGATGGGACATCGACGAATGCGTGCGGCTTGCGCGCGTGCTCCGCGCAGACGGCGTGGACGTGATCGATTGCTCCTCGGGCGGCACCATCCCGCACCCGAAGATTCCCGCCGGTCCCGGTTACCAGGTGCCGTTCGCCGCGCGCATCCGCCGCGAAGCCGGTATCCCGACGTCAACTGTCGGGCTGATCACCGAACCGCGGCAGGCCGAGGAAATCCTGCAGCGCGGCGACGCCGACGTGATCGAGATGGCCCGCGAATTCCTGCGCGATCCGTATTTCCCGCGACGCGCGGCAAGGGAGCTGGGTGAAACGGTGCGCGTCCCGGAACAATACGACCGCGCGTGGTGAGTGCATCCACCCGCTGGACAATCAATTCATGCCGATCTGGCCCTGCATGGACTTGAAGATCGCGGCGGTGTCGTAACCCACGCCGTTCTTGAACACCAGCGGCATGTGCTCGATGGCCCTGACGTCTTTCACCGGGTCGCCGTCGATCACGACGATGTCGGCGCGCTTGCCGACGGCGAGCGAACCGATGTCCTTTTCGCGGCCTTCGAACCGCGCAGCGTTCAACGACATGATCTTCACCGCCTGCGGAAACGTAAATCCGTCGGCCTGCACCAGCAGTTCGAGCTGGCGCTTGGCCGAAAAGCCCGGGATCACGCCGCCATAGCCCGTGGGGTCGCTGCCGCCCATCAGCAGGCCGCCGGCCTCGACGAACATCTTTTCGAGTTTGGTCGCGTTGGCGAAATCTTCGTGCATTGTCTTCGCGCGAGGTGCAGGCATCGTCTGCACTTTCTTCCAAGTGGCTTCGTAGAGGTCGCGGAGCGCCGGGTTCAGCAAGTCCAGCGCGGCCTGCGGGGCTTCCGCTTGGCCCGGCACGGTGGTCGCGAACACGCCGAGCGTGGAAGTCAGTGCAACGTGTTGGGCGACGAGCAGTTTGATCAGCGATGCAACTGCGCGCGAATCCAGGTCCAGTGACGCGATCGATTCGTTGCCACCCTTGGGGCATTGGTCCGGTTGCTTGCCCTTGACGAAATCCGTGGCCACGAAGAAACCGTGTTCGAGATTGTCGATGCCGAGATTCGCCGCCTCGCGAAAAGTGACCGAGCACAGGTGCCCGGTGATCTTGTCGTGGTGCGCGTGGGCGGCCTCGATGGCGGCCTTCAGTTGGGCGCGGGTGATTTGCATGTAGGCCTTGAACGAAGTGACTCCCTGTTCGGCCCAGTAATCGACCGTACGCGTGGCGTCGGCCGCATCGGTGAGGCGGGCCAGGTCTTCGGTGAATCCACCCGGGCCATTGAGGTAGGGGCCGGTGACGTCGATGTCGGGGCCGACGCGCTTGCCGGCGGCGATGTCGTCGCGAACGTTCAAATCGACATACGGTGACATCGAGCCGGTGGTGCGGATCGTGGTTTCGCCGCCCGCCAGATATAGTGGCGGGAAGCTGTAGGACATCGGGGTGATGAAGTAGGGGCTGAGGCGAGTCGTGTAGAACAAGTGCTCGTGCATCATCACGAAACCCGGCAGCAGCGTCTTGCCATGCGCGTCGATGACGGTCGCGCCGGCCGGAATCCTGGTGCTGGCGGCGGAACCCAGTGCCATGATGCGGCCCTTGTCGATCACCAGCGTCTGGTCATGCTTCGGCGCCGCGCCGGTGCCATCGACGACGGCGGCGTGGGTGAACGCGATCAGCGGCTGCTTGTAGGCGATCCAGTCCTCGGGGTCGGCATGCGCGACCGATGCGGACGCAAGCAGCGCGACCAGCAAGACCAATGCTCGTTTCACGGCGGTCCCCTTCGCGATGGTTGCCGGCCGACGCTCAGCCGGCATTCGGGCTCAATCGCCGGGATGGTACACCCGCGTCGTGTGGTCCTCGAGCTGCTCGGGCCAGAAATACACGGTGCGCAGATCGCCCGAAACGTAGCGCTGCGCCTGGTCGGTGAAATGCGGGGAATCGGGGTTGCCGCTCTGGCCGCCGACATGGATCGCGCGCGCGCTCACCTTCGGGCCAAACTCCACCACCGCGACGAAGCTGTTGCCGCTGCGACCGTAGTACTTGTTGGTGTTGGGCCAGCGGTGCGCGTTCGAAGCCGCGAGCGAACCCCAGCGAGAGGCGGTGAATGGCACCCCGATGCTGGACTTCGAATCATCGAAATGCGGTTCGATCGAATCATCCAGCCGCTGGTAGCGATTGATCTCGCCCCACGGGACGCCCCAGTAGCCGAAATCCTTCTCCAGCCGATCGACGGTCGCGGCCAGCGCGTCGAGGCGCTGCTTCGGCGTCGCCTTTTCCGCGATGTAATCGATCTCACGCAGGTCGGTGGTGTGCGCGTCGAGGCCGCTGGCGATCGCCGCGTCGCTCACCTCGTTCCAGAGCTTGTCGCCCCAGGTCACCGCGAGCGTCGTCGGGATCGAGGCAAGGCCCCAGCGGTAATCCCAGCTCCGCAACACCGCGATCGGCCCGGCGAGCTCGGCCTTCTGCGGATTGCCGGCTGGCAGGCCGTCGTAGTCCTTGACCAGGATCGGTACCAATCGGGCGAACGCGGGCAGGTAAGAATCGAACGCATCGGTGATGACTTTCGCCTTGGTGAAATCCTTCGCACCGGTGAGCATCAGGGTCGCGTGGATGCCGCGCGCGTTCTCGCCGAACGAATCCATGTATTGCGGAAAGTCCGTGCGCTTCGGGCTGTACTGTCCGGCGGCGGAATAGGGCCAGTTGTTGGTGTTGAACACCCAGCCGTTCGGCGGATCGATGCTGTTCGGCATGTCCTTGAGCGGCGTCATGCCCTGCCAGGCGGTGGCGGGATTGCTGCCGTCCACGGGCTTGAGGTAATCGAACGCATTGTCGCGCTTGGGAATGAATTGGGGCGCGAGGAACGCGATTTCCCCCTTGTCGTCGGCGAACAGGGTGTTGTTGGAGGAGTTGGCCTTGAGCTCGGCGACCTTCATGTAGCTCGCAAGATCCGTGGCCTTGGTGCGCAACCAGCTCTGTTGCAGCGCCGGAACGGGACGGTTCATCAGGGCTTCCGCAATCCACTTGCCGTTCTCGCTGCGCACGATCGGGCCATGCTGGGTGAAGTAGGCCGTGAAGCGTCGTTCGGCCATCGAGCCGTCGACGGCGCGATAACGGATCGTGATGTCGCGCGTCTTGACCGGCAGCAGTTGCTTGCCGAACCGGTAGAAATACCTGCCGTTCTTCTGCTCGATGGTTTCGGCGAACTCGTCCACGGCATCGATGCCGGTCGAGGTGTGCATCCAGCCGACGTGCCGGTTGAAGCCCTGGTAGATGAAGAACTGGCCCCAGGTCGAGGCACCGTAGGCATCCAGCCCCTCGTCGCTCGACATCTGCGATTCGGTCCGGAAGTTGAAAGTGACGTGCGGATTGATCAGCAGCAACGCGTGGCCGTCGGCGGACAGCTTCGGCGCGATCGCGATGCCGTTGGAGCCGATGGGATCGACCCAGGTCGGCGGCGTCGTGTCGGCCAGCGCGAGCGTGGTCGCGGGATCGGCGCCGTAGAACTCCGCGAGCGGCGCAAGCTCCACGCGGGTGATGTCGCCCCCGATGCTGCCTTCGGTGAACGACAGCGCCATCCACGGTTCGTAGTGCGCGATGACGGGTTGCACCTCGGGGTGGTTGGCGAGGTACCAGTTGAGGCCGTCCGCCCACGCGTTCATCAGCTTCTTGAGCCAGCCGGGACTTTTCGCGTAGTCCTGCTTCAGCACCGCCGGATCGATCCACAACTGTTCGCGGAGGTCGGACCAGATCGCCGACTTGCCTTCGGCCCGCGCGGTCCAGCCGAGCGCGTCCAGCAGGTTGCGCTGGACGCGGCTGAAGTCGTCCTCGCATTGCGCATAGATCATCCCGAATACCGCGTCCGCGTCGGTCTTGCCGTGGATGTGCGGGATACCCCAGTCGTCGCGGGTGATCGTGACGTTCCGTGCTTCGGCTTTCAGGCGCGCGTAGTCGGCGCGCGGTGCCCCCGAAATCGTCGACGGCGTCGCCGGGGCGGTGGTCGTCTGGGCGTGCGTGCCGGGGGAGGTTCCCAGTAGCGCCGCGAGCAGCACGCCCGCGCAGGTCTGTGGAATCAACGCAAACCGTGTGGCCATCGATCTTCCCCGCGACGAATGCTGGATCCAGGCAACCTTAGCGCGAAAATGCCTGCGTCGTACATCACGCGCGCGCCGGCCCCGCGGTTGGTGGACGAACGGGCGGCGTGATTCCCGTATCCGCCTTGAATGGCCGGCGGCGCAGACGTCGGCCTCCGGTGCGCGCGGCATTCCCCCGCCGCTTCGCGGCGGCCCGCTTCCTTCGGAAGGTGTAAGGCTCGACGTTGCACGGAGTCTTTCCCTTCCGGAAGAAGGGCGGAGCCAAGCGAACGCGCACGTCGCGCGAAAGGGGATGGCTCCTCCGCCTGTGCTGTGCGATCGGCCCGCTCAGTCGGTCTTGCGGATCCACGTCTGGGTGCGATGGAAGAACAGCAGGAAGCCCTTGACGTCGAGCTTCTGTCCGTCGTCGCGCAGCGACAGTTCGACCCGATAGCTCTTGCCCTTGGCGGGGTCGAGGATCTTGCCGCCATCCCACACGTCGCCGTCCTTCTTGACGCCCCACATGATGGTCATGCCTTCCACCGGCTGGTTGTGGCGCTCGCCCTCGCACTTGTCGCAGATGGGATGCGGGCCCTGATCGGAAAAGAGCACCTTCTTGACGACGCCCTGCAGCGTGCCGTCGGGTTGTTCGGTGATCTCAATGATCGACTTGGGCTTGCCGGTGTCGTCGTCGATCTGGGTCCAGGTCCCGACCGGCGTGGCGGTGTCGGTGGCGGCGTACGCGGCGGTGGCGAGCAGCAGCGCTGCGGTGATCAGCATGGTGCGGAGGGCGGTGCGCATGGAAACTCTCCGGGATGGTTGGGCCTAGCGTGCGCGAAGGCCGCGTGCGCGTCAACTGCCCCGGTCCGGGCGCCGAAACTGACCGGAATCAGGGTCGCTGCGGCACCGTCTGGCATAATGAATGGCTGGTCTTCGCAGGGAAGTTGCATGGCATCCGCTGTCACCGAGGCGCAGGTCCGCGCCCACCTCGCAGGCATCATCGATCCGCACACCGGCGCCTCCCTCGAGGAGAGCGGCGAGGTGCATGCGGTCGGCGTGGACGGCGACCGGGTCGCGGTGGAAATCGCACTCGGTTATCCGGCCGATGGCTGGCGCAAGCAGTTTGCCGGGGAAATCCGGGAGCAACTCGAAGCCGACGCGGCGATCGCGCAGGCAACGGTTTCGGTGACGACGCGCATAGCGACCCACAAGGTGCAGGGCAACCTGATGCCGCTGCCGGGCGTCAAGAACATCATCGCCGTGGCCTCGGGCAAGGGCGGCGTCGGCAAGTCCACGGTCGCCGTGAACCTCGCGCTGGCGCTGGCCGCGGAAGGTGCCAATGCGGGTGTCCTCGACGCCGACATCTACGGGCCCAGCCAGCCGCTGATGCTGGGCATCCATGGCCGCCCGGAATCGCCGGACGGCAAGTCGATCATCCCGATGACGAACCACGGCCTGCAGGTGATGTCGATCGGTTTCCTGGTCGGCGAAGACACGCCGATGGTGTGGCGCGGGCCGATGGTGACGCAGGCCCTGAGCCAGTTGCTGCATTCCACCCGCTGGAAGGACCTCGACTACCTCGTCGTGGACATGCCGCCCGGCACCGGCGACATCCAGTTGACGCTCACCCAGCGCGTGCCGGTCGCGGGCGCGGTGATCGTCACCACGCCGCAGGACATCGCGCTGCTGGATGCCCGCAAGGGCCTCAAGGCCTTCGAGAAGGTGCAGGTGCCGGTGCTCGGGGTGATCGAGAACATGGCCACGCATATCTGCTCGAACTGCGGCCACGAGGAACACGTGTTCGGCGAGGGCGGCGGCGCGCGGATCGCGGAGCAATATGGCGTGCCGTTGCTCGGCTCGCTGCCGCTGGACGTGCGGATCCGCGAACAGGCCGACGGCGGCAACCCGACCGTGTCCGCGATGCCCGATTCGGAGTTGGCGATGCGTTACCGCGAAATCGCGCGCAACACCGCTGCGCGCCTGTCGCTGCAAAGCGAGCGCGACATGACCGGCGTGCCGAACATCCGCATTGCCGACGATTGAGCGGAAGCCGGGGGCGAGAGGCGGGGCCGGGGAATGGCCTGCTAGGATCGCCGGTCCCCCAACTCCAATTCCCAAACCCCGACCCTTCCCCATGAGCATCAAGAGCGACAACTGGATCCGGCGGATGGCCGACAACGGCATGATCGACCCGTTCGAGCCCGGCCAGGTCAAGGAGAACGGCGGCGGCCGGATCGTGTCCTACGGCACGTCGAGCTACGGCTACGACGTGCGCTGCGCCGACGAGTTCAAGATCTTCACCAACATCAATTCGACCATCGTCGATCCCAAGGCCTTCGATTCACGCAACTTCATCGACTTCAAGGGCGGCTGCTGCATCATCCCGCCCAACTCGTTCGCGCTCGCCCGCACCGTCGAGTACTTCCGGATCCCGCGCAACGTGCTGACCATCTGCCTCGGCAAGAGCACCTATGCGCGCTGCGGCATCATCGTCAACGTGACGCCGCTGGAACCCGAATGGGAAGGCCACGTGACGCTGGAGTTCTCCAACACCACCCCGTTGCCCGCCAAGATCTACGCCCACGAAGGCGTGGCGCAAATGCTGTTCCTGGAGTCCGACGAAGTCTGCACGACCAGCTACAAGGACCGTGGCGGCAAGTACCAGGGACAAAGAGGCGTGACCTTGCCGAAAACGTAGGGCGGCACCGTCCGCCGGCAGCATTTGCGCATGCGGTATGCCGGTGGCGGGCGATGCCCCCGCGGCTCCCGGTGGGCAGCCCGCCGACCATCCGCGGCGGGGGGCGGACAGCGGCCGCCGCGCGTCGGCAACGAGACGCGTTCAGTTCGTTTGTGGCAGACTTGCACGGCTGCAGCGCTGCCGCCTGCTTTCATCGACCCACGGAGACCGTCCCATGAACCTGCGTCCGTTCCTTGCGCGCCTCTCCGGCGCGGCGCTGCTGGCAACGATGTTCGCGCTGGCCGCGTGCAATGGCAATGTCCGCAGCGGCGGCGAGACCGTGGTCAACGTACCGCACCAGTACGACATGACGATCGGCGCGTTCAAGGACAACCAGTTCCTCCTCGACGGCGCGGTCCTCACGGCGCCCGACCTGGAAGCGCATTTCCGGTACCTCCAGGACCAGAAGCAGTTGCCGAAGACGGTGCTGCTGAAGGATTCCGATTCCGACAAGATCAGCAACAGCGACCTCGAGGAGTTCGCCAGCCTGCAGTTGAGCTTCCACTTCACGGGCTACGTCGAACACAAGGGCAAGCTCACGCTGATGAGCGCCGTCGAAGCGCCCAAGCCGGAAAAGAAGTAGGACGGACACTGTCCGCCTGTGCCGGAGTCGCCGGGCAGTGCCCGGCCTACGCCTCTGCCCCGGCAGCCACGTGCGCGTCGCCGCGCGCGTTCAGCGCTGTTCGGATGATGATCCCGATGGCGCGCTGGATGTCTTCGAGCGGCATCCCGAATGCCTGGTGGCGCTCCGCCTGGTCCGGCAGCCACGGCACGTGCACGAAGCCCGCCCGGACATTGCGGCTGCGGCGCAGCGCGTGCATCAGCGCGTAGAACACCTGGTTGCAGACGTAGGTACCCGCCGTTTGCGAGATGTGCGCGGCGATGCCGGCATCCTGCAATGCCAGCAGCGATGCCTTGAGCGGCAGCGTCGAAAAGAACGCCGCGGCGCCGCTGCGCAGCACCGGCACGTCGACGGGCTGTGCGCCGGCATTGTCCGGGATCCTCGCGTCGATCAGGTTGATCGCCACGCGTTCCAGTGAAATGCCCACGCGCCCGCCGGCAACGCCGACGGCGATGGCGACGTGGGGCTCGGTCGCCCGCAGGGCGTGCCACAGCACCGGCAGGGAGCCGTCGAATTCGGTAGGGAGTTCCACCGCAGTGATGCGGTGGCCTTCGATGACGCCGCCATGCAGCGGACGTATCGCCTGCCACGATGGATTGACCGACTCGCCGCCGAACGGCGTGAAACCGGTGAGCAGGACGCTCGGCTCGCGGTGGCGGGTGGTCGGGTTCAAAACCGGAATACCAGGATGTACATCAGCGCCAGGTTCACGGCCAGCAACGCCGCACCGGTTTTCCATTGGGCCCGGATCACATCGTTCTGGTTCGGCAGTTCCAGCAGCGCCACCGGCACGATGTTGAAGTTGGCGGCCATCGGCGTGAACAGGGTACCGCAGTACCCGGTCACCATCCCCAGCGCGCCCAGGATCGCGGGGTTCGCGCCGTGCAACTGGATCAGCAGCGGCAACCCGACGCCAGCGGTCAATACCGGAAACGCGGCGAAGGCATTGCCCATGATCACCGTGAACAGCACCATCCCGAGCCCGTAGGCCACCACGCAGGCGAGCGCGCTGTCGACCGGGATGACCATCCGCACGAGATCCGCGACCGCGGCGCCGACCCCGGTCGCGGCGAACACGCCGCCGAGCGCCGCGAGGGTCAGCGGCAGCAGCGCGGCCCAGCCGAGCGTGTCGAGCAGGCGCCGTCCTTCGGCGACGCCCGCGACCGGCTTCGCGCGCGTGACCCACAGGGCGGCGATCAGCGCCACCACGCACGCCAGCGCAAGTCCTGTCAACGTCATTCGTGTCTTGTCGAAGAGGTGCCATCCGTCGACGACCACGTAGGCGCCGAACAGCGCGACCAGCAGGGTTACCAGCGGGATCAGCAAGGCCGGGCCGAACAGCCGATGCCCCAGGCGCTTTGCGTCGGCCTCGCGGGCGGCGGCGTCGCGTTCGAAAATGTGGCCGCGCTTCATCCGGGGCGACAACACCGCGAGCGCGATCACGCCCACGCCGGCGAGTTGCGCCGGAAGCGCGTCGTGCGCCGCGGTGGCCTGCATCACGTGGCGTCCGCCCGCCATCAGCGCCGCCAGCACCAGCCAGAAGGCTGCATGCCACCAGCGCCGGTCGCGCAGGTTGAACCAAGCCGCGCCGGCCAGGAACAGCGCGATCAGCCAGTACGCGTGCTCGATCTTCAGCATGCCGTTTGAAACCCGCGGGTCATCGGACCGAGCTCTCCTTTCGCGTTCATCCCTGTCGGTCCGTGTCCAGCAGGTTTGGCCGTTCGTTCGTGGATCGGTCCGGGCGCGGGCCCGGGGAAGCCGCGGAGCAAAGGGACGCGTTCCTTATCCGGCGCGCGAACAGCACCGTTCGAATCGAGTGGATGACGAACGCCGCGACCGCAGTGGGCAACGCCCACAGGGCGATCTGCAGCGGCTCGAGTTCGATGCCGTGCTGCGAATAGAAGCCCTGGATCAGCAGCACCGCGCCCAGCGCGATGAAGACGTCCTCGCCGAAGAACCGGCCGACGTTGTCGGTGGCGGCGCTGAACGCGCGCACGTCGTTGCGTTCCTGCTCGTCGAGCGGCGTACCCCGTTTTTCAGCCGCACCTTCGGCCATCGGTGCCAACAACGGGCGAACCGTCTGGGCATGGCCGGCGACATCGTACAGACCGAGCATCGCCAGTATCTGGCGAGCCGCGAGATAGACCGTCAAAAGCCGGGAAAGGGTAAGTCCGCGCAATGATGCGATCCAGTTGCTTACATGCTCGCGCAGCCCGGCGCGTTCCAGCACCCCGATCGCGGGCAGCGTCAGCACGAACAGCAGCAGTGCACGTTCGGACACGAAGCTGTTGCCGATCAGCGCGAGGATCTCGCCGATGGACTTGCCGGCGGCGAGGCCGCTGACGATCGCCGCCGCGACCACCACCGGCACCGGATTGAAGCGCAGCGCGAAGCCGATGACGATCACCAGCACGCCGAGCAGCGGCAACCAGTGCATCATGCCGGGTGCTCCACGGCATCGACGTCCAGGCCGGCGTCTTCCAGAGCCTGCCGCAATGCCTTCGCGAACGCGGCCGCACCGGGCCTGTCCCCGTGAATGCACAGCGTGTCGGCCGCAATGGAAACCTTGCCGCCGTCGATGGTGGTGGCTTGGCCGCGGATCGCGATCGAGAGCGCCTGGGCCACGGCGGCGTCGGGATCCTCGATCACGGCACCGGCCGCGGTGCGCGGCGCCAGTGAACCGTCGCTCCGGTAGCGGCGATCGCAAAAGGCTTCGGCGAGCACCGGGAGTCCGGCGTCGCGGCCCGCCTCGACCAGCGCGCTGCCCGCGAGACCCGTCAGGAACAACATCGGGTCGAAATCGCGGACCGCGGCCGCGACCGCCTGGGCCAGGGCCGGGTCGTGCGCGGCCATGTTGTAGAGGGCGCCGTGCGGTTTGACGTGGTGCAATCTCCCGCCGCAGGCCTTGGCGACCGCGTGCAGCGCGCCCATCTGGTACAGCGTCTGCGCGTACACCTCGTCCGCGCTGATGCGCATCTCGCGGCGTCCGAATCCTTGCAGGTCCGGGAGCGATGGGTGCGCGCCGATTGCGACGCGATGCTCGATGCACAGGGCGACGGTGCGCCGCATCGTCTCGGGATCGCCCGCATGGAAACCGCACGCGATGTTGGCCGACGTGATCCACGGCATCACCCCGGCGTCGTCGCCCATGCGCCAGGCGCCGAAGGATTCGCCGAGATCGGCATTGAGGTCGATGGATTTCACGAAGGGCAGGTGGGTTGGCTGGTTTCGTTCGTCATCCCGGAATACTCGCGCCGTCCATGGCGCCCGCGCTGCGCGCCACCTTCGGCGTTCGCGTTTGCGATCCTGCAAACGCAGTCCCGAAGCGATATCCGGGGGTCCCGTGTCGTTGCTTCAATGCCTGTCTCATCGAGACAGGCGGTGGTGGATTGCGGCTTCCAGCTCAGCGAGGGCGCGTTCGCGCTTGCGCAGCGCGTCCAGTGCTTCGTCCAGCGTGCATGCGCGGAAGCGTATCGCATCGCCGGGACGGTATTGCGCGAGCCGCGGCATGTCCACGGCCGCGATCGTTCCCAGCCGCGGGTAGCCGCCGCTGACCGGACATTCGGGCCCGAAGGCGATCGGTAGCCCCGAGGGCGGAAGTTGCAGGAGTCCCGGAACGCAGCCTTCGCTGACCATCTCGATCCGAGCCTGACATTCGAGGCCCGGACCGGTCAGGCGTATGCCCACGCGATTCGAATCCGCGTGCGCCATAAAAGGCTC
This sequence comes from Rhodanobacteraceae bacterium, assembly GCA_035700365.1. Classification (GTDB taxonomy): domain Bacteria; phylum Pseudomonadota; class Gammaproteobacteria; order Xanthomonadales; family Rhodanobacteraceae; genus 66-474. The sequence goes on from DASSOQ010000154.1 coordinate 16,696, forward strand.
TGAAAACAGGTTCGTGCGCGATATTCCTGTGAGCCAATCGAGGTGGTTTCCCGGCAGCAGGCGCAACGGTTTGCGCGAGTCTTCGGCGAACCATGGGCGCGGGTCGAGCCGCCATTTGGGTACTGCCGGTTCCGCGTCGAATGGGTCCGTGCCGGTCGCCAGCGTGTCTCCCGCGCAGAGCGGCCTTCCCGCGAGCGGACCCAGCCGGGCGTTGACGTCGGTGCTGCGGCTGCCCAGCACCGGTTCCACATCGACGCCGCCGCCGACGCCCAGATAGCTTCGACAGCCGGCGCGGGCCGCGCCGAAGGTGACCGACGCGCCGGCCGGTACGTACACGGGCGCCCACATCGGACATTCGGAGCCCCCCATGTCGATCGCCATCGGCGCACCGGTAACCGCCACCCAGGTGCCCGTTTCGAACCGCAGCGTCGGCCCCAGCAGCGTCATTTCCAGCCCGCATGCATCGCCCGGGTTGCCGCACAGCGCGTTCGCGATGCGCATCGCGGGCGCATCGAACGCGCCTGCCCGGCCAATGCCCAGATGCGCAAGGCCGGCCCGGCCCAGGTCCTGCAGGGTGGTCAGGAGCCCCGGCTTGACGACTTCAATCGCCATTCGGGCGCCCGACGGGTTTCGCGAATTCGTCGCCGCCGATCGCACGGAAGCGTACGTGGTCTCCCGGCGCGAGCAGGCAAGGTTGATCCCTTGCAGGGTCGAACAAAACCAGCGGCGTGCAGCCGATCAACTGCCAGCCGCCCGGCAATTCGCGCGGATAGATGCCGGTCTGCGCGCCGCCGATCGCGACCGAGCCGGCGGGCACGCGGGTGCGCGGATCCGCACGCCGGGGCATTGCGAGCGCAGGGTCGAGGCCGAGCAGGTAAGGAAATCCCGGTGCGAAGCCGATCATCGCGACGATGTATTCTGCCGCCGCATGCCGCGCCACTACTTCGTCCGGGAGGAGCCTTGCGTGCCTTGCGACGACGTCGAGGTCGGGACCATCTTCGCCTCCGTAGCGCACCGGGATCTCGACCATCCGGGTGCTCGCGCCGGGCGGGGAATCATGCTTTGGCTCGTCATCCCGGCGCACGCCGGGATCCATGGTTCCGGAGGCAGCGACACACAGCGCTTCAGCCAATTCCCCATGGGATCGGGTGCATGGATCGAACCGCACCAGCAGCGTGGCATAGGCCGGCGCGATGTCGACGACGCCACGTAGCGCTGCTGCCCGCAGCGCCCGCGCGGCCGCATGCACCCGGGCGTTCGTCGCCAAGTCGATATCTTCGCCGAAGCGCAGCAACAGTGCGTCTTCGGCCAACGGCTCGATCGCGAAATCCATGGTCAGGATGCCGACCGCAAACGAGCAACCAGCGCATCACGCGCTTCCGCGGCGTAACGTTGCGCGGACCCGTGGCCCCACACGGGACCTGGCCACGCGGCGTCGCCCTTGCGGCGTGCGACCACGTGCACGTGCAGTTGCCGCACGACGTTGCCGAGCGCGCCGACGTTGAGCTTGTCGAATTCGGCAACACTCCGCAGCGCATCCATGGCGCGCTGGATTTCGTCCATCAATTGCGTGCGCTCGGATTCCTGGAGGTCATCCAGCTCCACCGCGCCCCGGCGGCGCGGGACCAGGACCAGCCAAGGGTACCGCGCATCGTCCATCAACAGCACGCGACCGAGCGGCCAGTCGGCGACGAACGCCGTGTCGCCGGCGAGTCGCGGGTCGAGTTCGAAATCGGCCTCCCGACTCATGCCGTGCCCACGAGGTGCCGGTCGAAGAATGCGAGGGTGCGCTGCCGTGCCAGCGGCGCGCCGACCGGATCGTAATGGCTGGGATCCACGTCGCGGTTGAAGGCATGGCCGGCATTCTCGTACACGTACACCGGCGCATCCGGATAGGCGTCGCGATGTTTTTGGACGGCGTCGGCGGTGATCGAGCGGTCCTTCGCGCCGAAGTGGAACATCACTGGAGCCTTGAGGGGGTGGTCGAGGAACGGCACGTTGCGCGCGCCGTAATAGCTCACCGACGGAAGCCCGAGGCGCTGCGCGGCGAGCAGCGCGACCGTGCCGCCCCAGCAATAGCCGACCACGCCGATCCGGCCGGACGACCGGATCGAATCGGCCGCGCTCGCCACCGCCTCCGCCGCGCGATCCAGGCCGACTTCCGCGGCGAGCGCCTTGCCGCGCTCGGTGCCCGCCTTGTCGTAATCGAGTTCCACGTCGTTCTCGACGTAGTCGAAGAACGCCGGCGCGATGGCGGTGTAGCCCCCCTGCGCGAAACGGTCGGCGACCTCGCGTATGTGCGCCGTGACACCGAAGATTTCCTGCACCACCACGATGCCACCCTTGGGGTTGCCTTCCGGCTTGGCGAGGTAGGCGCCGATGCAATGCGTGCCGGCCGTATTGAGGTTGATGTGCTGGCCCATGGCGGTCATCCGGGAGTCGCGATCCTTGCAGCGTACTACGCGGCCACGGGATGCGAGGACTTCGGCCGTGCGGAGCCGCGAGTCCCGCTAAGATGGCGCGTTTTCGCCTACGCAGTCGCAATGCCTCCTCCGTCCCCGAAAGTCGGTTTCGTCAGCCTCGGTTGCCCCAAGGCGCTGGTCGATTCCGAACGCATCCTCACCCAGTTGAAGGCCGAGGGCTACGAGATCGTGCCCCGCTACGACAAGGCCAACGCGGTGATCGTCAACACCTGCGGCTTCATCGACGCGGCGGTGCAGGAGTCACTGGACGCGATCGGCGAGGCGTTGCACGAGAACGGCCGGGTGATCGTGACCGGCTGCCTCGGCAAGCGCGACGCACTGATCCGCGAAGCCTATCCCGGCGTGCTCGCGATCACCGGTCCGCAGGACTACGCGAGCGTGATGGGCGCGGTGCACGAGGCATTGCCGAAGCCGCACGACCCGTTCACGGATCTGGTCCCCGACACCGGCATCAAGCTGACGCCGAAGCACTACGCGTACCTGAAAATCTCGGAAGGCTGCAACCACCGCTGCACGTTCTGCATCATTCCGTCGATGCGCGGCAACCTGGTTTCCCGTCCGGTCGATCAAGTGCTGTTCGAAGCCGAGAGGCTGGTGCGGTCGGGCGTCAAGGAGTTGCTGGTGATCTCCCAGGACACCAGTGCCTATGGCGTCGACCTCAAATACGCCGAAGGCGAGTGGCGGGGCAACGCGCACCGCACGCGGATGATCGACCTGTGCCGCGGCCTGGGCGAGCTCGGTGCGTGGGTGCGACTGCACTACGTATACCCGTACCCGCACGTGGACGAGGTGATCCCGCTGATGGCGGAAGGCCGGATCCTGCCGTACCTGGACATCCCGTTCCAGCACGCGTCGCCCCGCATCCTCAAGTTGATGAAGCGTCCTGCGCACGCGGAAAAGACGCTGGAACGCATCCACGCCTGGCGCAAGGTTTGCCCGGACCTCACGATCCGCAGCACCTTCATCGTGGGTTTCCCCGGCGAGACCGACGCGGAGTTCGAGGAGCTCCTGGACTACCTGCGCGAGGCGGAGCTCGACCGCGTCGGTGCCTTTGCCTACTCACCCGTCGGCGGCGCGAAGGCCAACGAACTGCCCGACCCCGTCCCGGAGGAATTGAAGGAGGATCGCCTCGAGCGCTTCATGGAAGTGCAGGCGGAAATCTCGGCCGCGAAGTTGCAAGGGAAGATCGGCCGCACGCTGACGGTGCTCGTCGACGCGGTCGATGCCGACGGCGCGGTCGCCCGCTCGACGGCCGATGCGCCCGAGATCGATGGCGTGGTACGGATTGCCGATGGCGCGTCATTGAAACCGGGCCAGTTCGTGGACGTGCGGGTGACCGCCGCGAGCGCCCATGACCTGGAAGCGGCGATGATTTAGCCCTCCTCGTCAAGGGGAGGGTTGGCTAGGACCGGTTGCGGTTTACGCGTCGTACTCCACTGAAACCACCGCGAACTGCAGCTTGCCGCCCGGCAACTCCGCTTCGAAAGCCTCATCGATCCGTTTCTTCAGGGCTGCGCGCGCGAGCGGGGAATCGACGCTGATCCAGCCTTTCTTTGCGTTCGTTTCATCGGGACCCACGATGCGATAGCGGTGCGTTTCACCGCTGTCGATGTTCTCGACCTCGAAGCTGGCGCCGAAGAAAATCGCCCCGCGGTCGGCGGGCATCCCCTCGGCCACCTTCAGCAACGGGATGCGCTTGGAGAGGTACCGTACGCGGCGGTCGATTTCGCCGAGCTGCTTCTTGCGGTAGATGTATTCGGCGTTCTCGGAGCGGTCGCCTTCGGCGGCCGCCGCGGCCAGCGCCTTCACCACTTCCGGGCGCAATTCCCGCCACAGATGGTCGAGCTCGGATTTCAGGGCGTCGAACCCGGCGCGGGTGATGATCGCTGTCGAGCGGGGAGGGGGCGGGCGCCAGCGGCTCATGGAATCCGGTCCGCGCCGGCTGCGAACCGGCCCATTTTCCGCACGGCAGCGGTGTCGCCCTTGCCGATCAGGATGTTGCCCAAGGCCGCCCCCATTCATGTACGCGGTCACGCGATTGTACGTGGCACGCTTCGAGGTGTGCGCTGCTCCCTTGAGTCGCCCTGTGCTTCACGCTAGGGTTCGGCGGGAATTCGACACGATGCGGGTGGTGCAGATGTTGCGGCGATCGGGGTGGCTGTTGTGCGCGGGGGTTCTGGGTTTGCTGGCGGGTTGCGCACAGGCGCCGACCCACGGCGCCGGCAGTCCGGCCGAACTGAACGCGTTGTACTCGCAGCTCGACCAGGCCAGCGCCCAGTACGACCAGGCACTGATGCAGGCACGGCGCGGCGACAACGCACAGTCGGGCAAGACCCTGGAAGCGGCACTCGATGCCATGCGCACCGCGTCCGACACCTGCGTCAATACGTCCGGATGCGATCCCCAGCGATTCCTGTCGGCCTACGACCGGGCCCTGCGCCTCAAGGACGGCAGCTTCCTGGGCACGGAGAACGACCAGGACGTGTTGGACGCCCAGGACCAGACCGCGGCCGGCGCGGATTCCGGCGTACTGGCCACGTTGCCGCAGGCGCAGCGCACGGTGCAACTGTTGCACGGCCACACGCTCTCCGACCTCGTGGCCACCAATGGCTCGGTGCAGGCGGCGCTGCAGGTATGGCTGACCCGCCTGCGCCCCAACCTGATCCGCGCCTATGTGGACTACCAGTACCTGCGCTACCAGATGTGGCCGGCGTTCCACAAGGCGGGGCTCCCCGAGGCCATCCTGTTCGGCGTCCTGGCGAAGGAGTCCGGCGGCCGTGTCCACGCGGTGTCGCGCTCCGGCGCGGCGGGTCCCTTGCAGTTCATGCCGGCCACCGGCTCGCGTTTCGGCCTCGACACGATCAACGGTTTCGACCAGCGCTTCGATCCGACCATGGCCGCGCAGGCGGCCGCCTCCTACTTCGACGAGCAGCTCGGCAAGCTCAACGACGATCTCGCGTTGGTGCTGGCTGCGTACAACGGCGGCGAAGGCCGGGTGGGGCGCCTAACCGCCGGCATGCAGGACGCGAGCTTCTGGAACCCGGACGTCTATTTCTCGCTGTCGGCGGAAACGCGCGAGTACGTGCCGATGGTGCTGGCCGCGGCATGGCTGTTCCTGCACCCGGACCGCTACAACCTGCGCTTCCCGAAGGTGGACGGGGCGCCGGGCCACGTCGATCTCGCCAGGGCCGCGTCGCTCAACGAACTGTCCGTGTGCCTGGGCAACGACGACGACGCGCACTACGGCTGGTACCGCACCCTGCGCAACCTCAATCCGCAACTGGACGCCTCTGACGTGCAACCCGAGGGCACCCGCATCCGCCTGCCCAGGTTCCTCGAGGGCGCCTACCAGCGCTCGTGCGTCAGCGGGAAATGGGTGGCATTGGCGGACCAGTTGCAGAATGCCCAGTTGCCGGAGCAGGTGGCCGCGGATCCGCCGGCGCCCAACCATTACACCGTGCGCCGCGGCGACACGCTGTCGGCCATCTCGCAGCGGTTTCAATGCGATGGCGTACGCGAACTCGCCCGCAGCAACCATCTCCGCTCGGCCTCCAGTCTCCAGATCGGCAAGCGGCTGCGTCTGGATGGCTGCAGTCGGCGCTGAGGTCGCGGCAGCGGGTCCCGGGGCCGGTTCCCGGCGCAGGTACGAGCCGTGAACCGGCAGCGGCCGGCACGCCGCTTCCATGTCGCCGTCCGCTGCAGCACGCAGGGTCTGCATCCGTGCAGCTCGTATTGGCAGCGCGCCGGAGCGCCGTTATCATTCGCGGTCCGCTCGCGCTTTCGCGGACACCCGGAGAGGTGGCAGAGTGGTCGAATGCGCCGGATTCGAAATCCGGTTTACGGTTATGCCGTAACGTGGGTTCGAATCCCACCCTCTCCGCCAGAAACCAAAAGCGCTCCTTGTGGGCGTTTTTGGTTTCTGGGTAGTGGGTGGTGTGGATGGACCCACTGGGGCTACGCAATCCGTCCATGGACCGCGCCCGTCGGGCCGTCGGCTCCGCCGACGTTCCGCTTCGGCATCCTGCCTTCGCCGTCGACGAATTCGCCTGGAACGAATCCGGACAGCGAAGGCTGCCCCCGAGCGTTACCCAGGGGTGAGGCGCATGGATGCGCCGGGCAATCCCACCCTCTCCGCCGGAAAAGAAGGAACGGGGCCGCCGCCCCATTCTTGTTTCTGACGAACCTGAAGGAGAGCACCATGCGCGAGTTGCCGTGGACGGCCGTTTTGCTTGCGGCGCTCGGGGCGCCGGCGATTGGCTCGGCTCAAGCTGTCGCGTCGTCGAGCACGGGTCCGGCACCCGCGTACTACGCGAGCATCGCCGAGTTGCGGCAGCGGATGCGTGGCGGCTCGTTCGATTCGGAGGACCTGGCCCGTAATTTCATCCGGCGAATCGGTGAGCTCGACCAGGCCGGGCCGCGCGTCAATTCGGTGATCGAGTTGAATCCTGATGCCCTGTCGATAGCCATGCGGTGCGACGCCGGAGTCGGGCCGGGCACGCACGGCGATCTCTGGGGCATCCCGGTGCTGCTGAAGGCCAATATCGATACCGGCGACAAAATGCCCACCACGGCAGGTTCGCTGGCCTTGCTCGGCGCCCCTGCGCCCCGCGACGCCACGGTGGCGGCGAAGCTGCGCGACGCGGGCGCCGTGATCCTCGGCAAGACCAACCTGAGCGAGTGGGCCAACTTCCGTTCCACGCGTTCCAGCAGCGGCTGGAGTGGCCGCGGGGGCCTCACGCGCAATCCGTACGTGCTCGATCGCTCCGCCTGCGGGTCGAGTTCCGGATCGGCCGCGGCGGTCGCGGCGGGATTCACGACGGTCGCGATCGGAACCGAAACCAACGGCTCGATCATCTGCCCGGCGGCGGCCAACGGCATCGTCGGCATCAAGCCGACGGTGGGCCTGGTGAGCCGCGCGGGCATCGTGCCGATCAGTTCGACCCAGGACACGGCCGGGCCGATGGCGCGCGACGTGCGCGATGCCGCGATCGTGCTGTCGGCGATTGCGGGCAGCGATCCGCGCGACCCGGCGACGGCGGATGCGGACCGCCATGCGACCGACTACACGAAGTTCCTGGACGTGGACGCGTTGCGCGGCAAGCGCATCGGCGTGGTGCGCGCGCTCGCGGATGACGGTCCCGGGGCGGCAAAGCTGCTGGAGCAGGCGATCGCGGTGCTGCGGTCGCACGGCGCGACGGTGGTCGACCCCGTCGAGATCCCGCACCTGCACGATTACGGCAAAGCCGAGATGACCGTGCTGTTGTACGAGTTCAAGCACGGCATCAATGCGTACCTCGCCAGCCGCACGGGGTTGGCCGTGCATTCGCTGGCGGATCTGATCGCCTGGGACAAGGCGCACCCGGCCGAGGAAATGCCCTGGTTCGGCCAGGAGCTCTTCATCGAAGCCGAGGCCAAGGGTTCGCTTGGTGACGAGGCTTATCGCGATGCGCTGGCGAAACTGCGGAAGCTGGCTGGAGGCATCGCCGCCGCAATGGACGCCCATCACCTCGACGCATTGCTGGCGCCAGCGCAGCCACCGGCATGGTCCATCGACCTGGTGAACGGCGATGCCTCGCTGCCGTCGGCTTACGGGCCTGCCGCCGTGGCGGGATATCCATCCATCACGGTACCCGCCGGACTCGTGCACGGGCTGCCCGTGGGGATGCTGTTCTTTGGGCGCAAGTGGAGCGAACCCACCCTGATCGGGATCGCCTACGCATACGAACAGGCCACGCACGCGCGCCGCCGGCCGCGGTTCCTGGCGACCCTGCCGGCGCCCGACGGCATCGAGCCGTACACCGGGAAGTCCGCTGCTTCCGCCAGCCCCGCGCAAGCCGATACATCACATTGAACCGCGGCCGGGGACGCGGAACGGCGTTTCCGGATCGAGCAAGGCTCACGCGGCCTTTGCGGCCTGCCCGCGCAGTTGCTGCAGCACCGCCTTCGCGGCCTCCGCGGAAGATGCGGGATTTTGCCCTGTGACGAGATTGCCCGCCACCACGACGTGCGACTGTCCATCGGCCGCCTTGGAATATTCGCCACCGGCTTCTTTCAGCATGTCTTCGACGAGGAACGGCACGGCGTCGACCAGCCCGGCGGCCCGCTCCTCGGAATCGGAAAACCCGGTGACGGCCTTGCCGCGCACGAGCGGCAATCCATACGGTCCCCGCGCATCCCGCAGCGCGGCCGGGCCGTGGCAGATGGCGGCGACCGGCTTGCCGGCCGCGTACAGCGTCTCGATCAACCGGCGCGAATCGTCGTCTTCGGCCAAATCCCACAGCGGCCCGTGGCCCCCGGGGTAGAACACCGCGTCGTACGCGTCAGGCTCGATGTCCGCCAACTTGCGGGTATTGGCGAGCGCCTGGATCGCTTCGGTGTCCGCGCGGAACCGCCTGGTCGCCTCCGTTTCGTTGCCAGGCTCTTCGCTGGCGGGATCGACGGGCGGCTGACCGCCGGCCGGTGACGCCAGCGTCACTTCCGCGTTGGCGTCCTTGAACACGTAATAGGGCGCGGCCAGCTCCTCCAGCCACAGGCCGGTCGACTTGTCGGTTTTGCCAAGCTGGCCGTGGGAGGTCAGCACCATCAAGATCTTCATCGCCGTACTCCGTAGGATTTGCCCGTTGCAGGGGTGCTTCATTGCACATTGGGAACGGTCCACGCGAATGCAAGGGAGGCTGTGCCGCGCGGGTGCCGGTGTTACGCTGCGCGTAACTTTCCAGCGAGTCGGCCGATGGGGCTCATTTCCGCACCGATCTCCCATGGCGAGCTGATCGACAAGCTCACCATTCTCGAAATCAAGTCTGAACGCATGCGGGACGCGGTCAAGCTCGCCAATGTCCGTGACGAACTGCAGTTGTTGTCGTCCCTCTGGCGGGCCGATACCGCATCGGCGAACGACATCGCCGAGGAAAGGGCCGAGCTGAAGCGCATCAACGAGGCCCTTTGGGAGATCGAGGATGAAATCCGCGTCAAGGAGCGCGACCAGGCGTTCGATGCGCGGTTCATCGAGCTGGCGCGCGCCGTCTACCACACCAACGACAGGCGCGCCGCGGTGAAGCGGGCCATCAACCTGAAGCTCGGATCGCGGTTGGTGGAAGAGAAGTCGTACCAGGACTATTCGGCGGGGTAGGGCGGCCAATGCCGGCCACGCTGGGTCATGCAGCGGCGGACGGTGCCCCCTACGCGCTCGCGCTGCGGTTGCAGGCCGCTTCGAGGCGTTCCGTCACATCGTCCACGGTGACGAGATCCATGACGCCCGGGTACTCGATCTTGGTGCCCCACGGAAGCTCCGCCGCGGGCTTGTGGAGGTACTTGCGTGCGGCGTCGTCGTAGCGGTCCACGCACCAGCGCCGGTCCGAATACGGCCCCGACCGGGCGGGGTTGCTCGCGGCATGCAGGCCCAATACGCGCGCGCCGACCGCATTGGCCATGTGCATGGGTCCCGAGTCGGGCGTGAGCACCAATGCCGCGCGGCGATAGAGCGCCAAGGCGCGCTTCAGGGTGTCCTTGCCGATCAGGTCCAGCGGAGCGGTTTTCATCCGGGTGAGGATGGCATCGCCCAGGATGCGTTCGGCGGGCGAGGGACCACCCGTGAGCACCACCCGCATCCGCAATGCCTGCGCCGCGTGATCGGCGACCGCCGCGTAACGGTCGGCGCGCCAGTTGCGCAGGGCGTGGCTTGAAGCCGGGCTGATCACCAGCGTCGCCTGGCCGTCGTCGGGCCATTGCGCTGCCGCCCAGGCTGCGGCTTCCTCGGGAATGGGGATGTCCCAGCGCACGCTGGTCTGTCCCAGGCCCAGGGGTTCGGCGAAGCTGCCGATGGCGTCGAGGACGTGCTGGCCGGTGCGCGCGGCGATCCGTTCGTGCACGAACAGCCCATGCAGGTCCTTCGAGCGCGCGCGGTCGTACCCGATCCTGCGCTCGGCGCGGACGGCAAGGCTCAGGAGATTGGCGCGCAACGCGACCTGCATGTGCAGCAGCGCATCGAAGCGGCGTCCCGCCAGCGCCTCGCGCACCGCGCGGTGGCCCGCCAAGCCCGCGCGCTTGTCGAACGCCACGAATTCGATCCCCTCGATGTCGCCGACCAGCCGGTGTTCCAGCCTGCCGACGATCCAGGTCAGGCGGGCTGCCGGCCAGGCCGCCTTCAGCGTCCGCACCAGCGGCACGACGTGGGTGACGTCGCCGAGCGCCGAGATGCGCAGCAGGCATATCGATTGCGGGATTGCGTGCATCGGCCTTGCTAGACTTGATGGGTGGAAGCGCCAATGAAATCAGTGGACGGAGGCGCCATCGACCCGCGCATTGTCGCATCGGGCGGCAACGCGATGATGTTCGACGGTCGCTTGCCGGAGCCCCCGACGGATGCATGGTTCGACCGTTCGTGGTGGCAGTCGCAGGAGCGCATGCGGCCGATGGGCGGCGGGCGCGGCGGTGTCGCGTTCATCGAAACGCCGGTCGGATCGTGCGTGTTGCGCCACTATCGCCGCGGCGGCTGGATGGCGCCCCTGATGGGCGACCGTTATCTCTGGGAGGGCCGCAGCCACAGCCGCGGGTTCGCCGAGTTCCGGTTGCTGGCGGAGCTGTCGCGGCGCGGCCTGCCGGTCCCGGAGCCCATTGCGGCGCGCTACCAGCGGCACGGACCGTACTACACCGCCGATCTCATCACCCGGGCCATCGACGGCGCGGCGACCCTGGCGCAGCTCATCGGCGATCGGCGCGTCGATGCCGCATTCGCGGAACGCGTCGGCGAACTGGTGGCGCGGTTCCACAACGCGGGCGTGGACCATGCGGATCTGAACGCGCACAACATCCTCCTCGCCGGCGATCGTCTGTGGTTGATCGACTTCGATCGCGGCGAAATCCGCGAGACCGGCACGGCCTGGAAACTGGGCAACCTCGCACGCCTGAAGCGCTCGCTGTTGAAGGTGGGCGCGTGCGATCGCGATGAGGCGATGCTGGATCGCGAGCTCTGGATGCCGCTGATGCGCGGATATGAACGTTTCGGCGGGAACGATCGATGAACAGGACACGCGCCGACAAGGAAGCCCATGCCCCTGCCCCCGCGCCCGGCAAGCGGGACGGTGTGTGGTCGCTGCATGTGCTTGGGACCGGCGCCGCGAGTGCCGTGGATCTCGGTTCATCCGGGGCCGTCCTCGAACGCGATGGCGAACCGGTGATGCTGATCGATTGCGGGCCCGGCACGCTCGACCACTACCTGCGTTGCTACGGCGCGCCGCCAGCCGCGGTATTCATCACCCACGGCCACATGGACCATGTGGCGGGGCTCGAGCGCCTGTTCCATGCCGTGTGGTTCGATCCGCAGCAGCGCGGGCGGGTGAAACTGTTCATGCACTCGAACCTGGTGCCGATCCTGCAGTCGCGGGTCGGTGACTATCCCAACGCCCTCGCCGAAGGCGGCGTCAATTTCTGGGAGGGTTTCCGGCTGGTTCCGCTGTCGCGGGGGTTCTGGCTGGACGGCTGGTGGTTCGACGTGTTCGCGACGCGCCACCACGTGCCCGGCACCTCGTTTGGCGTGGTGCTGCGTGGCTGCTTCGCCTGGACCGGCGACACGCGGCCGATCCCCGAGGCGCTCGCGGCCGTGGCCGACGCGCAGACGCTGGTCGCGCACGACTGCGCCCTGGTCGGCAACCCGTCGCACACCGGCGTCGATGATCTGGAGCGCGAGTACCCGGAAGCGTTGCGCGAGCGGCTCCTGCTGTATCACTACGGCAGCGAGACTGACGCGCTGGCGCTTCGCGAGCGCGGCTTCAAGGTGGCCGTTCCGGATGGCCGCTATCCCCTCAAGGCGCCGCATCCGGTTCGAGCGGAGGCCGGCTGATGAGGCCACGCTCGCCGCAGGCACTGCAGCATGCGCCGGCACCACCGGATGCGCTGGGCCGCGCCTTGGGCGACTTGCGCATTTCCGTGATCGATCGCTGCAATTTCCGTTGCCCGTATTGCATGCCCGAAGAAGCGTATCCGGAAGACCACGCGTTCCTGCGCGCGCGCGAGCGACTGGACTTCGGCGAGATCGAGCGGATCGCGCGGGTGTTCGTGTCGCTGGGTGTCCGCAAACTGCGCCTGACCGGTGGCGAGCCGTTGCTGCGCCGCGACCTGCCGCAACTCGTTGCGAAGCTGGCCGCGATCGACGGCGTGGGGGATTTCGCACTCACCACCAATGGCGCGCTTCTGCCGCGGCTCGCGCAGCCGTTGCGCGATGCCGGCCTGAAGCGCATCACCCTCAGCATGGACAGCGCCGATCCGGAAGTCTTCCGGCGGATGTCGGGCGGGCGGGGCGAGCTCGCCCAGGCCGAGGCGGCGATCGCCGCGGCCGAGCGCGCGGGTTTCGCGCCGCTCAAGATCAACTGCGTCGTGATGCGCGGCGTCAACGACGATGGCGTGGCGGACCTCGTGGCGCGCTTCCGCGGGACGGGGCATATCCTGCGCTTCATCGAATACATGGACGTGGGTACCGTGAATGGCTGGCGCAACGATCGCGTGGTGGCGGGTGCGGAACTGGTCAAGCGAATCGATGCGCGTTGGCCGCTGGAGCCGTTGCCGCGCAGTCCCGCATCGACCGCGCGCCGCTGGCGGTTCCGCGATGGCGGCGGCGAGATCGGATTCATCAATTCCGTAACCGACCCGTTCTGCGGCGGCTGCACGCGTGCGCGGCTGTCGGCCGACGGCAAGCTTTATACGTGCCTGTTCGCGCACGCCGGCCATGATTTGCGCGCCTTGCTGCGGGCCGGCGAATCCGACGACGCGCTGCGCGCCACCGTCGCCGGCATCTGGAGCCACCGCGGTGACCGCTACAGCGAGCGTCGCGCGGAACTGCGCGCGGCGGGCGTGCTGGAACACGTCGAGATGTACAGGATCGGCGGGTGAGGGTGCGCGCCTGGCCGATGCCGGTGGCATCGGCTGCGCGCTCGCACGCCTGCGACGTGATGTCGCAGGCCGGAGGCGGCTTGGCGAGCACATGGATGTGCGAGGCTGGTCGCCGGCACAGGTGCAGGGACAAAGAATGCAAAGACCGGCAAAACGCAAGTTGACCCACCTCGACCCATCCAACCGCCCGCGCATGGTCGACGTCGGCGCGAAGTTGCCGACTGCGCGGGTTGCGGTGGCCGAAGCCGTCGTGCACTTCCCGGACGATGTCGCCGAAGCGTTGCGCGCCGGCGGGATGCGTTCGCCCAAGGGACCGGTGATGGACACCGCGATCGTGGCCGGCACGATGGCGGCCAAGCGGACCCACGAGTTGATCCCGTTCTGCCATCCGCTCGCGATCGAGCGCTGCCGGATCGAAGCCGCCTTCGTTTCGGACGCGGATCTCGCGATCCGTTGCGAGGTCGCGATCACCCACAAGACCGGGGTCGAAATGGAGGCGCTGACCGGCGCCAGCGTTGCGGCCCTCACGATCTACGACATGTGCAAGGCGCTGTCGCACGAAATCGTCATCGAAGGCGTGCGGCTGCTGGAGAAATCCGGCGGCAAGCGAACAGTGCGGGCGGGAAAGGTGGATCGGCGCGCGGGAAGGCGCGGGAAACGATGAATTACCGCCTGTTGTACTTCGCTTCCCTGTGCGACGCCGCGGGTCGCGCCGAGGAAACCGTTGCGAGCGACGCGCGGGACCTGCGGAGCTTGTACGCCGAGCTCTCGACGAGGTACGGCTTCGCCTTCGCGCCGGATCGCCTGCGCGTCGCGGTCAACGGCGCATTCACCGACTGGGACCATCGGCTGGCCGACAACGACGAGGTGGCGTTCCTGCCACCGGTATCCGGTGGCTGATGAAGGGCTTCTCGATAAGCGCGGTGCCGGTCGATGTGGAGGTGCTCCGGCGCGAGCTGGCAGCGCAGGGCGCCGGTGCGGTGGTGTGTTTCGAAGGCCGTGTGCGCGACCGCAACGAAGGCCGCGCGGTGGACGGCCTCTCGTACCAGGCCTATGCCGAGCTTGCCGAGGCCGAGGGAGGGCGCATCCTCGAGGAGGCACGGTCCCGTTTCGCGATCGAGCAGGTCTTGTGCGTGCACCGCATCGGCGACCTCGCGCTCGGCGACATCGCGGTGTGGACGGGCGTTTCTGCCGGCCATCGCGCGGCCGCCTTCGACGCCTGCCGCTACGTCATCGACGAGGTCAAGGCGCGGGTGCCGATCTGGAAGCGCGAACACTACGTCGAAGGCGCCTCCGAGTGGCTGCACCCCGGGTCCGAGAGGTCGAAATGATTGCCCTGAAGCAGTGGCGCCGGTATCCTGCGGCGTTCACTTTCTCGGAGAGGTGTCCGAGCGGTCGAAGGAGCACGCCTGGAAAGTGTGTAAGCGGCTAAACCCCGCTTCGCGGGTTCGAATCCCGCCCTCTCCGCCAATTTTCATGGTGGCCCCGTCGGTGCCTCCGCGACGATAAATCGAAAACCCCGCCAGGGCCGGAAGGCAGCAACGGTATCGATCGACTCGTGCGCCGGAGATCCGCTGGCGGGGCCGCCGCCATTTTGTGCGAGCAACCATCCATGGTGCTGGGCGCCGGTGCGGCCATCCCCGGCCGCCCGTTCGAAGCGGCACGCGATGCCACTGGCATCGCGCAAGCGCCGCTTCTCACCCCCCGACGACGATAAATCGAAAACCCCGCCAGGGCCGGAAGGCAGCAACGGCATCGATCGACTCGTGCGCCGGAGATCCGCTGGCGGGGCCGCCGCCATTTTGTGCGAGCAACCATCCATGGTGCTGGGCGCCGGTGCGGCCATCCCTGGCCGCCCGTTCGAAGCGGCACGCGATGCCACCGGCATCGCGCAAGCGCCGCTTCTCACCCCCCGACGACGATAAATCGAAAACCCCGCCAGGGCCGGAAGGCAGCAACGGTATCGATCGACTCGTGCGCCGGAGATCCGCTGGCGGGGCCGCCGCCATTTTCAAGTTGGCCTCGGCGGCCGGTCTTGGCACAATGGGCTTTCGCCTCCAGATCGTGCCCATGAGCTATCAGGTACTTGCGCGCAAATGGCGCCCGAAGCAGTTCGAGGAACTGATCGGACAGGAACACGTCGTCAAGGCCCTGACGCATGCGCTGGATTCGGGCCGCGTCCACCACGCCTACCTGTTCACGGGAACCCGCGGCGTCGGCAAGACCACCATCGCGCGGATCTTCGCGAAGTCGCTCAACTGCGAGCGCGGCATGTCCGCGCGTCCCTGTGGCGAATGCGCGATCTGCAAGGCGGTGGACGCCGGCCGTTTCGTCGACCTGATCGAGATCGACGCGGCCAGCAATACCGGCGTGGACGACGTGCGCGACCTGATCGAGAACGCGCAGTACGCGCCGGCGCAGGGACGTTTCAAGGTGTACCTGATCGACGAGGTGCACATGTTGTCCAAGCCGGCGTTCAACGCCTTGCTGAAGACGCTGGAAGAGCCGCCGGAGCACGTCAAGTTCCTGCTGGCGACCACCGATCCGCAGAAGCTGCTGGTGACGGTGCTTTCGCGCTGCCTGAAGTTCGGTTTGAAGCGGCTGTTGCCGGAGCAGATCGCGGGACAGATGCGGATGATCCTCGGGCAGGAGGGCGTGGTTTTCGACGAAGGCGCAATCGAGGCGCTGGCGCGCGGCGCCGACGGTTCGCTGCGTGACGGCCTGTCGCTGCTCGACCAGGCGATCGCCCACGGTGGCGGCACGCTGCGCGCCGACGATGTCCGGGCGATGCTCGGCACGATCGCGGACAACGACGTCGGCATCCTTTTGCGTGCGCTCGCCGCCGGTGACGGCAAGGCGCTGATGGACGAGGCCGATCGCATCGCCGGCCTTGCGCCGGATTTCGCGATGGTGCTGGAGCAATTGGCGAACGCCTTGCACCGCATGCAGTTGCGGCAGTTGGTCGCTGGCTTCCAGGGCGACGAGGCCGAACGCGACACCCTCGATGCGCTTGCCGGCGAGGTGGATCCCGAGGACGTGCAGGTGTGGTACCAGTTTGCCGTCGGCGGCCGTCGCGACCTGCCGCTTGCGCCCGATGTGCGGACCGGCTTCGAAATGACCTTGTTGCGGATGCTGGCGTTCCGCGGCGGCGCGGCGGATGCGGGACAGCCCGCGCGACGTGCGGCCCCGGCGGCGCATGCGCCGGCACAGCCCACGCCGCCGACCGCTGCCGCGCGTGCCGCGCCCACGCAGCCGCGCGCCTCCGCCGGCGTGGCCGATGCGCCGCAGCAGCCCGCGGCGGCCGGGGCACCGGCGCCCCGCATCGAAGGGCTGGCGGACTGGGAAGCCTGGATCCAGCTGGCCGAACTGGGCGGTCCGGCCGGGCAACTCGCGCGGCACGCGTTGCCGAAATCGTTCCAGGGCGACGTGCTGACCCTGGCACTGACCCCCGAACACATGATTTTCTGCAGCGATGCCTTGTGCCATCAGTTGCAGGAGAAGCTGGGCGAGGCGATCGGTCGGCCGTTGCGCGTGCGGGTGGTTTCGGGGGAGGCCGTCGCCGAGACCCCCGCTGCACGAGCCGCGAAGGCCCGCTCCGAGCAACAGGCCGCGGCCGAGCGCGCGATGGCCGACGATCCGATCGTCCAGGACTTCCAACGCCAGCTCGGCGCGGAAATCATTCCCGAAAGCATTAGACCCGCAGGTACGCGAGCATGAAAGGACAGCTGGGACAGTTGATGCAACAGGCGCAGCGCATGCAGGAGGAACTGAAGCGCGCGCAGGAGGAAATCGCCAAGCTCGAGGTCACCGGCAGCGCCGGCGGCGGGATGGTCGAAGTCACGATGACCGGCCGCCACGAAGTCCGCCGCGTGCATATCGATCGCAAGATGATGGCCGACGATCCCGAAATGGCCGAGGACATGCTGGCCGCCGCGGTCAACGACGCCGTGAACAAGGTCGCCGAAGCGAGCCAGCAGAAGCTGGGCGGGTTGAGCTCCGGGATGAACCTTCCCCCGGGGTTCAAGTTGCCGTTTTGAATGCGCGGATAGGGTGAATAGGGGTCAGAGTCACTTTTCCGAGGAGTGATCCCCCGGCCACAAGACCCTTCCCGGAAAAGTGACTCTGACCCCGGTTTCTCCATGTCCAACGATTCCAATCTCCTCGCCGAACTCGTCGAAGCCCTGCGCTGCCTGCCGGGGGTGGGCGCCAAGAGCGCGCAGCGCATGGCGTTCCATCTGCTGGAGCGTGACCGCGAGGGTGGCACTCGCCTCGCCGCCGTGCTCGAGCAGGCGATGCGGCGCATCGGGCACTGCCGGTCGTGCCGCAATTTCAGCGAGGGCGACGAGTGCGCGATCTGCGCGAGCTCCTCGCGCGATCCTTCGCAGGTCTGCGTCGTCGAGACGCCCGCCGACCTGTTGGCGATCGAGCAGGCGACCGGTTATCGCGGTCGCTACTTCGTGTTGATGGGCCGGTTGTCGCCGCTCGACGGGCTGGGGCCGCAGGAACTCGGCGTGGACCTGTTGACCCGCAAACTCGCCGAAGGCGAGGTCCGCGAAATGGTGATCGCGACCAATCCCACGGTGGAAGGCGAGGCCACCGCGCACTGGCTCGGCCAGTTGGCACGCGCGGCCGGCGTACGCGCCACCCGACTCGCGCACGGAGTGCCGCTCGGCGGCGAGCTCGAGTACGTCGATCGCGGCACGCTGGCGCACGCGTTCGGCAGCCGCCAGGATTTGGGCGATTGAGGTCAAGCGGATGGCGACGTGATCGCGAGCCGCATCCCCCCGCAGCAGCCAGCGATGCAGGCTGCAGCGACCCCCTTCCTGCGGAAGGGGGTGAGTCGAGTATCCTCTCCCGTCTCCCGTCTCCCGTCTCCCGTCTCCCGTCTCCCGTCTCCCGTCTCCCGTCTCCCGTCCCCGGCCATGCCCGACACCATCTTCGACAAGATCATCCGCCGCGAACTGCCCGCCGACATCGTCTACGAGGACGATGAAATCCTCGCGTTCCGCGACATCCATCCGCAGGCGCCGGTGCACGTGCTGTTCGTCCCGAAGAAATCGTTCGCGACCCTGAACGATTGCAGCGAGGCCGATGCCGAATTGCTCGGCAAGTTGCTGCTGGCCGCGTCGGCATACGCCAAGCGCGAAGGGTTCGCCGACAGCGGCTATCGCTGCGTCATCAATTGCAACAAGGGCGGCGGACAGACCGTGTACCACCTGCACGTGCACCTGCTGGGCGGCCGGCAAATGCACGAAGGCATGGTTTGAGGGCGAGCGTCGCGGGTGTATGGTGGGCGTTGCACGCCCCGGGAGTGGGCGCGGGTTTCCCCGAAGCGCAATGGAGGTGTCCCGTGCAACGGTACGTTTCCCGCCGCAGTGCGGCGTTCGTCGCCGGAATCCTCATCGGCCTCCTGGCGGCGGCGTCCGCTTCCGCAACCGCGCCCGCCAGCAGCCCATTGATGAAGGATCCGGACGCACCCTACCGCGTGTTCGTCACTGAAGTCGGCAAGACATTCGTCAAGGACCACGCGTTCGTCGGCCGTTTTGCGACCACCGTGACGATGCCGAACGGCACACGCCGCACGATTGCGTTGATTCCGACGATCCATGATGGGGGCTTGGTCGTCAAACTCGACGACACGGTGGACGGCAGGCACGTGGGGCCGAACGGCAACAGCTACATGGCCCCGAACGGATCGACCACCAATGGAACATCCGCGGCAGGCACCCTGATGGTGCAACTGCGCGACCTGGACCATCCGGACGCCAGCCTGCATCTGGCGCCGCGAGCCGGATCGCCGCCCCGCCTCGTCTGGGGGAATGGCGAAAAGGTCGATCCCGCCACCGCGCACTTCCAGGTATCCATTTATGAGGTCGGGAAGACCATCGCGTTCGGTGCGCCGCTCACGCACGAATATTCGACGATGGTGGCCAACCCCGACGGCTCACGCCGCAGCCTTGCAGTGACGCCGGAGCAACGGGATGGCGAAACCCTTGTGCGGATCGACGACGGCGGTCGCATCATCGAGGTTCCGCCGGGTGAGTCCGTCGTCACTGGCAACCTGGTCATTTCCGTCGCCGACATGCAGCAGATGCTCGCTGCGTTCAGGAAGTACTGCGCAGAGGCAGACTCACCCTGCAACAAGTAGCCAGATGCAACGACGCCCCTCAGCGGCGGGCGCCGGGTGTTGCAGGGGAGCCGGAATCAGCCCTTCTTGGGTGGCGGCGGTGGCGGCGGCTGCGGCACCACGATCACCGGCGGCGGGTAGTAGCCGGGGCCGAAGCCGTAGCCCCAACCGCAACCCCAAGGCGACCAGAACGGATCGCAGGGACCCCACGGGCCCCAGGGATCGTACGGGCGCTGGACGTAAAGCGGCCGGCGCGGCCACAGGTACACGGTGTTGGCCGCGACCTTGGGGTAGGTGTAATCGAATTGCCCGATCTTGTGCTGGATGGTGCCGTCGAGCGTGCCGGTGACGGTGAGTTCGCGGCCCTTGGCGAACACTTCCGGATCGTAGAAGCCCTGTTTGCACGCCACGAAGCGGCCGAGGCTGTCGCCGCTGGTTCGCGGGCGCGCCTGCGAATCAAGCGGTTCGGCCAGCACGAAGAAACAGGTCTGCTGCTCGCGCGGCTGGGTTTCGATGATCTCGCCGCCCCACCGCACCTGCGTGGCGTTGGCGGTGCCGCTGCGCGCCGTCTCCAGCGAAACCGGAGGATAGTCACCTTGCAGCGGTTGCGGGATGGTGGCGCAGCCCCCCAGCGCCAGCGCGCCAACGGCGGACACCAACAAAACGCGACGTGACATGGCGGGCCTCCGGGAATAGTGAACCAATGCGTCTATTTGACCACATGGCGCGGCCGGAAATGCCCCACGCGCTGCACGAACGCGCGGATCCGTTCAGGCGGCGGTTCGGAATAGCGGTAGCGAAGGATGAGGTACTCGCTGGCGAGCTCCCGCAAGACGGCCGCATCCCCGGGGAGTGCGGCAGCGGTGCGCGCGTAGAAATCGCGCGGCCCCTCGGTGCTTTCGCGCGCAATGCCGAGACGCGCGAGCCGCCGTTGCAGGTGAATCTGTGCCTTGGCGAGGCTGTCGCGCGGCCTGTTGCGCGGGCGCAGCGACGCCAGCAGCGCGCCCGCGCCCAGCGCGAGCACGATCACGATCGCGAGCGCGAACCCCAGCATCTGTACGCTCGCGTGATCGATTCCGAACGGCCGGAAGAGGTGCGCCTGCCGCAGTGAATCGAAGCCCATCACCGTCTGGCCCCACCAGCGGTTGATCACGTCGAGGCGGTTCCGCCACGGCAACCACCAGGCGTTGCCGCCGCCGCCGACGCCTCCGCTCACAGCGCCGGTGTCGGCGAGGATCATCCGGCTCACCGCCGCGGTCGGGTCGACCCGCACCCAGCCACGGCCGCCCAGCCATACCTCCGACCAGGCATGCGCGTTCGACTGGCGGATCAGCAGGTACTGCGCGAGCGGATTCCAATAGCCGCCCTGGTAGCCGATCACCACGCGGGCCGGGATGCCGGCGGCACGCATCAGGAAGGTGAACGCGCTGGCGTAGTGTTCGCAGAAGCCGGTCCGGGTGTCGAACAGGAAATCGTCGATGCTGTTGCGCCCGACCGGCGGCGCATCGAGGTCGTAGACGAACCCTCCGTCGTGGAACAATTCCAGCGCGTCGCGAACGATCGCCGCGTCGTCGCCGCCGGCGTGCGCGCGCCAGCCGGCCGCCAACGCGCGTGCGCGCGGATCGAATCCGTCCGGCAGCGCGAGCGCCGCGGCGCGCACCTGCGGAGCCAGCCCGTCGGCGGCAATCCGGTAGCCCGTTGCCGAGGCCGTCCGGTACCGCGTCGCCTGGTCGACGGGTTGCGCCGACCACAGCGTGTGGTCCGGGCCCATGCTCGCGCCTTCCGGGGTTTCGATCGGCACGTCCAGCGCGAACAGCCAGTGCTGGTGGGTGGGGAGCAGGGTGACGATGTAATGCGTCGCGGGCCCGAGGGTGCGGACGGAAGAAGCCGGCCAAGGCCGCACGGCCATCACGCCCGGGGTCCAGGCGCGTCCATCGAAATCCCACAGCACCACGCCGCGGAAGTAGCGTTGGTCCTCCGGTGGCGGCGCGCCGTCGAAGCCGATGCGCATGGCGGGCGCGTCGTCGGTCAGGAGGTGCTGCAGGTCGCCCGGTGCCATCTGGTCGGAGATGCCGGTGGTTGCCGCCCCATTGCCGGGCGAGCCCCACAGTGGCGTCGCCAGACGCGGGATCAACAGGAATCCGAGCAGCGCCGCCGGCAGGCTGGCGGCCAGCATCACGGTTCCGGGCCGGAACGCGCGTAGCCAGGCGCCGGGCGGAAGGCCGGGCTCGAGCGCGCGCAAGGTCGCGAGCGCGGGCAGGAGCATCAGTCCGACCACGATGGTGAATCCCAGTGCCTGGTCGAACAGCAGCGCGCTCATCAGGATGAAGCACGCGAAACCGACCGCCATCCGGGCGTCGCGTATGGATTCGCTTTCCAGCACCTTCAACACCAGCAGCCCGCAAACGATGGCGGCGCCCGGCTGCTGGCCGAGTGGCGAGCCGTACACCGCGATCGCCACCGCCGGGATCGCCACCAGCATCACGATCCTGAGCCACGCGCCGACTCGCCGGGGTCGCCGGCGGCGTTGCCACCAGCGCGCCGCGAGGATCGCCGCCAGTGCCGCGGTGTACCAGACCGGCATGTGCGGGGCGTGCGCGATGAGCACGCACAGCACGGTGATGCACAGCAGGTTGAACGGGAGCGGGTCGAGCGCGGAGGCGACCACGCGCGTTCCGGGTGGCGGCGCGGTGCGGCGCTTCACGGCAGTTCCGCGAGTGCGGTCAGGCAGCGGTGATAGTGCGCGGCGTCGGCCGCCGGCCCCATCGTGCCGCGGTCTTCGAGGACCAGGATCCACGGATGCGCCGCGGCGTAGGCGTCACAGACCCAACCGGTGAGCCGGGAGATCCGGGTTTCGCGATCAAGGCCCGACAACGCGTTCCAGTCCAGGCGCACCGGCTGGCCCGGCGCAGCGCGGTCGAACTCGCGCACCAGCAGGTGGTCGTGGCGCGCACTGGCCTTCCAGGCGACATGGCGGATCGGATCGCCGGCGTGGTAGTCGCGGAGATTCGCGAATTCGTCGCCGCCGGTGATGCGTTCCCTGGGATCGTCGTGGCGCACCGGCGGCCGCACGTCGCGCAGGATCCGCGGATACACCAGAACCTGTTGCGCCGGGGTGATCCAGCTCCACGCGCGGAACAGGCCAAACGGCAGGGTGCTCGATACCTGCAGGCGCGGCAACGGCGTCCAGCCGCGGCGCTCCGTCGGCATCGTCACCGTGGCGACGCTGTTGCCGGGTTCCAACGGGCAGGGCTGCTCCAGCTTGTCGATGGAGATGCGCAATCCGTGGCGGGCGTGGCGGTCGTCGGCGAAAGCGAGGTGCAGCGGCAGCCGGGCGTCGCAGAAGCCGTGGTCGGCGTGCAGCGACCGGAGGTTGAGATCGTGCAGTTCGCGCCAGGTAAGCAGCATGCTGCTCGCGAGCGCCGCACCGAGCATGCAGGTCAGGAGCAGCGCCGCGTTGTTCTGGTAATTCAGCGCGCCGACCAGCATCGTGACCAGCAGGATCGCGAAGCCGAAGCCCGCGCGCGTGGGCACGATGTAGATCCGGTGGCTGTCGAGGCGGACCGGCAACGGCTCGGGCTTGCGCCCGCGCATCAGGCTGCGCGACCACCGGCGCACCCGGGCGGCGATGCCGGGCGCTGGGCGGCGGGCGGCGGCATCCATGTCGCTACTCGACCGGCACGGATTCCAGCAGCGCCTGGGCCAGCGCGTCGCGCGACGCATTCCGCTCCGGGATCAGGCGATGGCCGGCGACGCCCACGAACACCGCCTGCACGTCTTCCGGGAGCACGAAGTCGCGGTCGCCGAGCAGTGCCCAGGCGCGGGCGCAGGCCAGCAGCGCGAGCCCCGCGCGCGGCGACAGCCCGGTGCGGATGTCGTGGTGCTTGCGGCTGGCGGCGAGCAGGGCCTGAACGTAGTCGAGCAGGGCCGGACTCGCCGTCGCCGCGCGCGCCTGCAGGCGCAGGCCATGGATGTCGCCTTCGGCCAGCCGCGGGGAGAGGCGCCCGACCATGCGCGAGCGGTCCTCGCCGGTCAGCAGCCGGCGTTCGGCTTCGGCATCGGGATAGTCCAGCGCGATGCGCAGCATGAAACGGTCGAGCTGCGAGTCGGGCAAGGGATAGGTGCCCGCCATGTCCAGCGGATTCTGGGTGGCGATCACGAAGAACGGCTGCTGCAGGGCACGGCTCGCGCCGTCCACGGTCACCTGGCCTTCGGCCATCGACTCCAGCAGCGCGCTCTGGGTCTTCGGCGTTGCGCGGTTGATCTCGTCGGCCAGCAGGAGCTGCGCGAAGATCGGCCCGCGCTGGAAGCGGAACTCGCCGCTGTCGCGATCGAACACGCTGACCCCCACGATGTCGCTGGGCAGGAGGTCGGATGTGAACTGGATCCGCCGGAAGCTCAAGCCCAGGGTCGCCGCCAGCGCGTGCGCGAGCGTGGTCTTGCCGACGCCGGGGACGTCTTCCAGCAGCAGGTGCCCGCCGGCCAGAAGGCATGCGAAGGCCTGCCGGACCTGCCGGTTCTTGCCGACCAGCACGTCGTTGACCTGCACCAGCGCGGCGTCGAGGCGCTGGCGCGGCAAACCGTCCGCGGGTGCGGGGATGGCTTCAATTGCCGCGGCGACGTTCTGGTCCATGTGCCGAAAGCCTCGGGTGGTTGGGGAGTGTACGATGCCGAATGTCGCCAAAATGCGAACCCCGCCGCTTCACGGAATGGCGGCTCCGGCTTGCCGGAGCAGGCGCGACAGGGCGATCAGCGGCAAACCGACCAGCGCGGTCGGGTCCTCGCTTTCGATCCGTTCGAACAGGGCAATCCCGGCGCCTTCCGACTTGAAGCTGCCGGCGCAATCGAACGGGCGCTCGCGGGCGAGATAGCGGTCGATCTCGGCGTCCTCGAGGTCGCGGAAGGCGACCCGGGTATGGTCGAGCGCCTTCCAGGCTTGCCCACCCGTGCTGTCGATCACGCACAGGCCGGTGAAGAAATCGACGACATTTCCGCTGCTTGCGCGCAGTTGTTCGCGTGCATTTTCGATCGTCCCGGGCTTGTGGAGCACGCGCCCTTCGAGCGCGGCAACCTGGTCCGAGCCTATTACCAGCGCTTCTCCCACTCCGCCCGCGACCGCCGAGGCCTTGGCCGCGGCAAGCCGCCCGGCCCGCGTTGCGGGGGTTTCGCCGGGCAACGCCTGTTCATCGACCTCAGGCGCCGACTGCTCGAAATCGTCCAGCAGCCGTCGCAGCAGCTCGGCCCGATAGCGCGAGGTCGATGCCAGTACGATCCGCGGGGCACTCATTGCTGGGAAAGATCCTCGATCTTCTCGCGCACCGCGGTCTCCAGCGCGCGCTGCGCGGAATCCAGCTCCAGGAGTTGCCGCCCCAGCGCCCCCCGGGCCTTGCCGATCGCGCTGACGGCAGCGTCCAGTTCGCGCTGGTTGGCGCCGTCGGCCTCGTCGCGCAGCCACAGGCGGTGGGCCAGCAGCTCGCGAAGCGCGGCGTCGACCGCGATCCGCGCTTCGGCCTCGCCGGCCGCCGGCTGGTTCGGCCCCATCGACATCGAGGCATGCGCCCGAGCGAGCCGTGAGCGGCATTCCTTGAGATCGTGCTCGAGGCCGTCCGCCTCCAGGTACAGGGTGCGCAGGGCACGCTGGTGGCGCACCTGGCGAAGCAGCACGTAAATGATCGCCGCGCAGGCCACCAATGCCACCCCGATGGGCAGGACAATGGCGAGCAGCATGGTGGGCAGGGGAGTCAAGTGCGCGCTGGCGTCGTGGCTTGGATATCAGCAAGCATGATACGGGCCAAATGGATGGGCGGGGAGACGGTGAAACGGGCGAATCGCCGACGGGAAGATGGAAAGAGGGAGACAGGTATGCATCTTCGTTTGACGAGCGCGGCGAGCGCCCGTTTCCCCGCTGTCGTTGTTGACTTTGTGCACCGCGGAATCTAGCATTCCCCGCTTATGTCCGCGTCCCTGCCAGCGAGTGTGGACGCCGAACGCATGGTGGCTGGACGGCGGTCTTTCGACGGTACCTTGCCGGTCGCGGAATTGCCGCGGCTGGTGGAGGCGCTGGCGGACGATCGCGGCGAGATCGGCTACCGGTTGGACTTCGAGCAGGGCGAACTGGGCGGCCCGCAATTGCACGTGCGCCTGCGGGCGGGCCTGATGCTCGAATGCCAGCGTACGCTCGAGACGTTCGAATGGCCGGCCGCGGTGGATGCGCGGCTGGGGCTGCTGGCGGACGAGGACGAAGCCGCGGCGCTGCCGGCCGACTGCGATCCGTTGCTGCTTGAAGGTGGCACGTTGTCGCCGCGGCGGGTCATCGAGGACGAACTGTTGCTGGCGTTGCCGCTGGTGCCCGTCAAGCCCGGCAGCGAAGCATTGCGGGGCGAATGGTTCGCTACCGCGCAAGGTCCGCAGGACGCGGCGCCGGAGGAGCCCGTCACGCACCCGTTCGCGGAACTGCGCGACTTGCTGAAAGCCCGCGAACGGAAACATCGTTGAAGTTGAAGCATTCAGGAGAGCCATCATGGCCGTTGCCAAGAGCCGCAAATCCCCGTCGCGTCGCGGCATGCGCCGTTCGCACGACGCGCTGAACAAGGTGCAGCTCGCGACCGACCCCACGTCGGGCGAGGTCCATCGCCGCCACCACATCACCAAGGACGGCTATTACCGCGGCCGCAAGGTGATCGAGGACAAGCAGGCGATCGTCGACGAGGACTGAGGTCCTTGTGCACGTGGCTGCAGAAAAGGCGCGCGGCGCGATCAGCGCCGCCGCGTTTTTTTGCGCGCGCAATTCTTGAATGGGGACCCGTACCTTGACCTACGCCCGCATCCTCGCCACCGGCAGCGCGTTGCCCGAACGCGTGGTCACCAATGACGATCTCGCGAAGATCGTCGACACCAGCGACGAGTGGATCCGCACCCGCACCGGGATCCGCGAACGCCGGATCGCGGCCGACGGCGAGACCACGGGTGACCTGGCGCTGCGCGCCGCGCAGCAGGCGCTGGCCGATGCGGGCGTGAAGGCGTCCGACCTCGACATGGTGGTGCTCGGCACCACCACGCCCGACATCATCTTCCCGGCGACCGCGTGCCTGATCCAGAACCGGCTGGGCGCGAACGGCTGCATGGCGTTCGACGTGAACGCGGCGTGCTCCGGCTTCATGTACGCGCTCGGTGTCGCCAACAACTTCATCCGCACGGGGCAGGTGAAGCGCGCGCTCGTGATGGGTGCGGAAACGCTGAGCCGCATGATCGACTGGAATGAGCGCGAAACCTGCGTGCTGTTCGGCGATGGCGCCGGCGCGGTGGTGCTGGAAGCAGCCGACGAGCCGGGCGTGATCGCCACCTGCCTGCACGCCGACGGTGGCTACAAGCATCTCCTGTACAACCCGGTCGGCGTGTCGGCCGGGTTCAAGCACGAGAAGAACCACGGCGTGCGGATCCGCATGAGCGGCCGCGAGGTCTTCAAGATCGCGGTGAAGACCCTCGATGCGCTGGTGGACGAAACCCTGCAGGCGGCGAACATGCACGCCGATCAGATCGACTGGCTGATCCCGCACCAGGCCAACCTCAGGATCATCGAAGCCACCGCCAAACGCCTCGACATGTCGATGGAGCAGGTGATCGTCACCGTCGACAAGCACGCCAATACCTCTTCGGGCTCGGTGCCGCTGGCGCTGGACGCTGCCGTGCGCTCGGGCAAGATCAGGCGCGGCCAGAACGTGTTGCTGGAAGCCTTCGGCGGCGGCTTCACCTGGGCCTCGGCGATGGTGCGGTATTGAGACGGCAGGGAGCAGGAAACAGGGAGCAGGGAGCAGGGAGAGTACCTGCAGCGCATCGCGGCTCATTCAGTACCGGGTTCTTTTGACAGTCAGAGCTACCACGCAATGAACACGTCGGTTCCCCCCTCCGCTCCCTCCTCTCCGCTCCCTGCTCTTGCCTTCGTCTTCCCCGGCCAGGGTTCGCAGTCGGTGGGGATGCTGGCCGAGCTCGCTGCCGAGTTTCCGGAAGTCCGCATGACCTTCGATGAGGCATCCGAGGGCGCGGGCATCGACCTGTGGGCGTTGTCGCAGGAAGGGCCGGAGGACGAACTCGGCAGGACCGAAAATACCCAGCCGGCGCTGCTGGCGGCGAGCGTCGCCACCTGGCGGGTATGGTTGGCGCAGGGCGGTCCCGTGCCTGGCCAGATGGCCGGCCACAGCCTCGGCGAATACGCGGCGCTGGTGTGCGCGAACGCGCTGCAATTGCGCGAAGCCGCGGCACTCGTCGCCGAACGGGGCCGGCTGATGCAGGCGGCGGTTCCCGCCGGCACGGGTTCCATGGCGGCGGTGCTGGGCGCCGACGACGAACTGATCCTGGAGGTGTGCCGGGAAGTTTCCGGTGCGGAAATCGTCACCCCCGCGAACTACAACAGTCCGGGCCAATTGGTGATCGCGGGCCACGCCGCCGCCGTCGAGCGCGCCATCCAGCGGCTTTCCGAACGCGGCGTGCGCAAGGTCGTCAAGCTCGCGGTATCGGTGCCTTCGCATACGCCGTTGATGCGCGATGCCGCGCATCAGCTCGCGGCGAAAATGGCCGAGCTGCCGTGGCAGGTGCCGGTGATTCCCGTCCTGCAGAATGCCGACGCCAAGGGCCACGTCGGCATCGAATTCATCCGCGCGGCGCTGGAGCGCCAGTTGTACATGCCGGTGTTGTGGACCGACATCGTGCAATCGCTGGTTCGCAGCGGCGTGACACACATCCTCGAATGCGGCCCGGGCAAGGTGCTCGCGGGGTTGTGCAAGCGCATCGACAAGTCGCTCGATGCCCGGCCGCTCGGCACGCCCACCGAGCTGCGCGCGGCGCTTGCGGAGTTCAAGCCATGAGCGGATTGCTGGAAGGCGAAATCGCACTGGTGACGGGTGCCTCGCGCGGCATCGGTGCCGCGATCGCCGACGAGCTGGCCGCACAGGGCGCCAAGGTGATCGGCACCGCGACCTCCGAGTCCGGCGCGCAGGCGATCACGCAGCGGCTCTCGGGATCCGGTGGCGAAGGCCGCGTGCTCGACGTGACCGACGGCAAGGCGGTGGAGGCGTTGATCGAGACGATCGTCAGGGACCACGCCGGCCTCTCGATCCTGGTCAACAACGCCGGCATCACCCGCGACCAGTTGCTGATGCGGATGAAGGACGAGGACTGGCAGGCCATCCTCGACACCAACCTCACCTCGGTCTATCGCACGTCGAAGGCCGTCATGCGCACGATGATGAAGGCCCGCAGGGGACGCATCATCAACATCGCCTCGGTGGTTGGTGTCACCGGCAATCCGGGGCAGACGAACTACGCCGCCGCCAAGGCCGGAATCATCGCGTTCTCCAAATCGCTGGCGCGCGAAGTCGGCTCGCGCGGCATCACCGTCAACGTGGTCGCGCCCGGGTTCATCGACACCGACATGACCCGGGCGCTCGGCGAAGAGCAGCGCAAGGCGCTGGAGGCGTCGATCGCGCTGGGCCGCCTCGGCGCAGCCAGCGACATCGCGCACGCGGTGGCCTTCCTCGCATCGCCCGCCGCCGCCTACATCACAGGCGAGACCTTGCACGTGAACGGCGGCATGTACATGGCGTAGCGCTTGCGATCGTCCGATCGCGGCGCCGAACAACGGGTCGGCGAAAGGAACTGCCGTGCAAGTTGTCCCGTCCGCCCGGGCGAGTACGCGAAAAGCGCCCAGGCGGCGGGCGTCGTTCGCTCACGCCCACCCGAGCAGCTCGTAGACCCACAATCCCACGATTTCGTGCAGGCAGCGGCTGGTGAGATACAGGGCGCGATGCTGCGGCCACCAGTCGTGCCGCGTTTCGCCCAGCCACTCCGGATCGTAGGGCACCGGTGCCGGAATCACCGTGAGACCCTGGCGTTCGAAGCTGGCGGCGGCGCGCGGCATGTCCATCGCCGAGGTCACCAGCAGGATGCGGTGCTTGTGTTCGCGTCGCAGGATCGCCGCGGAGTACAGCGCGTTCTGGTGGGTGTTGCCGCTGCGCGTCTCCGTCTGCAGCGCGTCCGGAGGCACGCCGTCGCGGCGGAGCGTCGTGGCCATCTTGAGTGCAGCGCCGCCGCCGCCCGAGAGAAGCACGATGGGCGCGCGCTGCGCGTGGTACAGCGCGAGCCCGAACCCGGGGCGGCTGGGCGGCGCCGATCGGCGATGCGCGCGCGGGTGCCCGGAAGATCGCAGCAAGTCGGAGCCGCCAAGCACCACGATCGCCTGGGCCTTCGGGTAGACGTGCGCGGCCCGAGGCGGATACCCGTCTTGCAGGCCATGGTGCAGCCAGGTGGCGAACGCGGGGGTGGCGCACAGCCAGAGCCACGCCGCGCCAAGCAACACCAGGAAGGCGCCGGTGCGATAGCGCCTCAGGGCGAGCGACAGCAGGCCGATGGCGCCGACGATACCGGCCTGGACCGAGGGCCAGCTCAGTGGATGCAGCCAATCAAGATTCACGGCAAGGGCGCTTCCGATTCCGGGTCGGGCGCACGCCGGTTCCCGCGGACATGGTGGATGGGCTGCAGCGAGGGTAGCAGCGCGTGAGCGCCGGGTGCACGGCTGCATCGCCCCGCGGCGCGTGCGGATTCCGGGGCGGCAGCACGAGATCGGCGTTCGCCCGGCGTGGTTCTATTGACCGCCCGAACCGGGTAATATGGCGTCTTTCGTGCCGCGGCCGGAGCGTGGAAGGCCGTCGCGGAATTCCACGTCGAATGTCGTGGTCCGACTCGAACTTGTACCCTGCGTATCCACAAGGTCGCGCATGGGGTAGTGGGGAGGGGCAGGGCCCGTCCTCGAACGCATTTGTCCCGGGAGGCACTGTCACATGAGCAGCATCGAAGAGCGCGTCAAGAAGATCGTGGTCGATCAATTGGGGGTCAAGGAAGAAGACGTCACGCCAAACGCTTCGTTCGTTGACGATCTGGGCGCGGACTCGCTGGATACGGTGGAACTGGTGATGGCCCTCGAAGAGGAATTCGAAACCGAAATCCCCGACGAGGAAGCCGAAAAGATCACCACCGTGCAGCAGGCGGTGGACTACGTCAAGGCGCACGTCAAGTCCTGACCGCGATTGCCGCATGCCTCGCGGCAGCGCAATCGACGTCATCGCGGCACATCGGGAGCTGCGCCTTGGTGCGCAGCTTTCGCT
>DASSOQ010000155.1:0-6357 GCA_035700365.1 Rhodanobacteraceae bacterium
ATGAAATCGGTGGTGATCGCACGCGGGTTCGACGTGCAGGCGGCTGCCGCGCACCTGGGGAAGCGCGACCGCAAGCTGGCCAGGTGGATGCGCCGGATCGGACCGATCGAGCGCGACTTCGAGCAGCGTTTCGACCCGGTCGACGCGCTTGCGCATTCGATCCTCTACCAGCAGCTGTCCGGAAAGGCCGCGGCGACGATCGCCGGCCGCGTCGAGGCGTTGATGCCGCGCGGTCGGCGGATCACGGCGCGCGGCCTCGACAGCGTGGACGACGCTTCGCTGCGCGCGGCGGGCGTGTCGCGCAACAAGGTCGCGGCGTTGCGTGACCTCGCCGCGAAATCGCACGAAGGGATCGTGCCGACACCCGCGCGGCTGGCGCGCATGCCCGACCAGGACCTGATCGACCACCTGATCCAGGTGCGCGGCATCGGGCGCTGGACGGTCGAGATGCTGCTGATGTTCCGGCTGGGCCGTCCGGACGTGCTGCCGATCCACGACCTCGGCATCCGCAAGGGCGCGCAGATCGTGCACGGATTCGACGAACTTCCGGCGCCGCTCGCGCTGCAGGAATTCGGCGCGCTGTGGGGGCCGTACCGCACGCTGGCGAGCTTCTACCTCTGGAAGATCGTCGAAGCCGCCAACCCGCCGAAGCCCGGCGCCAAGCCCACCAGGCGCTCGCAGGATTGAGCCGCGCCCGCGGGCGCGGCCCATGTCCGGTTTGCCGGTGTCGCCGGTCGACCCGGCGACACCGGGCGACCGCTATGGCTTGGCCGCGGGCCCCTTCACCGCCGTGACGAATGCATCGGGTCGCAGGTCCTTCCGGAACTCCGCCTGGATGTCCTTCGCCGTCAGCGCCATGTATTTGCGGGCGGCGATCGCGTCCGAGTCGAGCGGCTTGTCCTGCATCGCGAGGCTGAGCAGCGTTCCGGCAATGGAACCGAAGCTGGACTGGCCCAACGCCAGCTGTCGCAGCATCTTGCCCTTCGCCGCGTGGAGTTCCGTATCGGACACCGGCGTGGCCTGCATCTGCTTGATGTCGCGGATCACCATGGCGCGCGCCTGCGCGACCTTGCCAGGGTCGCTGCCGTAGTCGACGCTGAACACGCCGCGGTTCTTCTGCAGGCCCACGCTGCTGGAGACGCCGTAGACCAGGCCTCCCTTGACGCGCAGGTCCTGCATCAGCCGCGAATCGAATCCACCGCCGAGGATCTGGTCGCCGAGATTCATCGCGTAGCGATCCGGACTGTTTTCGTTGAGCGGGATCGTCTCGGCCAGCGTCACCGAATCCTGCACCGCCGACTTGTCGGGCGTGCGGAACTGGCTGGGCTCGTTGGGAGGTACCGCCGGATAGTGCGTGGCCGGCTGCGGGCCGGTGGCCTTCCATTTGCCGAATGCCGACTCGGCCACCTTGCGCACCTGGTCGGGCGTCACGTCGCCGATGACGACGAGCGTGGTCATGTCCGGCCGGAAGACCTGCCCGTAATAATTCCGGACGTCCTGGAGCGTCAGGGCCCCCACGGTCTGCGGCGTCGCATGGCGGAGGTCGGGATCGCCCGCGGGATAGAGCGCCTGGTCCAGGTGGAGCGTGTGCAGGAAGCCCGGCGACTGGATCATCCCCGCGACCGCACCTTGCTGGTTGCGCTGCATCACCGTGAACGCCTGTTGCGGCATCGCCGGATCGAGCTCATTGGCAGCGAGAAGCTGCATGCCCTTGGCAAAGTTCGCCGACGGCACCTTCAGCGAGAAGCTGGTTCCCGCATTCTCCTCGGCGCTGATCGCATCCACCGCGGCCTGGAACTGCAGGCGATTCATGCCCGTGGTGCCGAAGTTGAACAGGGCGTCCAACACGGAAGCCACGCCCTCCTGGCCCTTCGGCGCCTGCATGTCCTGGTTCGTTTCGACTTGCCCGTACACCTCCACGGTCTTGCTGACCGATTCGGGCTGGACGATCACGCGCATGCCGTTGGACAGGGTGAACGAAGCCGGATTGGTCGCGAACTTCGGCAACTCAAGCTTGGCGAAGGCGGCTTTCGCCCAATCGGGCAGCGTTACCGAACCGCTCGGCTGGCCGCCGAAGGTTTCGGTGCCACCGAACCCCTTGCTCGCGGAGGGCTTGCCGGACGATTCCGGCGTCAGCACGGCCGTGAGCGCGTGGGCGGGATCGAAGATGCGCTTGGCCAGCGCATCGACCTCGGCGGGCGTGACCGCGGCAATCGCGGCGCGGATGTCGTCGGGCGAGGTACCGCCACGGAATGCGAGCGCCTCGGACCAAGCATTCGCCAGCCCCGGCACCGAATTCCGCTGGAATTCGAGGCTTGCGATGGCCTTGTCCTTGGCGGCCGCCACGAGCTCCGACGGAATGCCCCTGGATGCCGCCGTGGTCATGATGGCCTGCAGGTTCTTCAACACCGTTGCCGAGTCGCCGCCGCGCGGAAAGCCCGCCAACGCAAAGGCGATGCCCGCATGGGGCATGAAAGAGCCCTCGAACTGGCCGAACAGCGCCTTGCCCGTCAGGCCCATTTCGAACAGCGCCGCGCGTTTGGATGCCATCGCGTCGGCGAGTACCAGTGCCGTCGCGTAATCATCGTCGCGCAGTCCCGGCATCCGCCACGCAAGCGCCACCACGCCGACAGGCAGGTCCGTGGGCAAGTTGACGGTCTTCGCCTGCATCGGCTTGAAGTCGAAGTCCGGGCGTGCGGGCAGGCTCTTGCGCGGGATGTCGGCGAACAGGTCCTTGACCTTGTGCAGCGTCGCCGCCGGATCCACGTCGCCGGCGACCACCAGGATCGCATTGTTGGGCGCGTACCACGTGTCGTGGAACTTCTTGAGCGCCGCGGCCGTGGTCTTGTCGAACGACGGCCGCGTGCCGAGCCCGGTCCACGCATAAGGGGTGCCGGTGAACATCTGCGCGCGCAACTGGGTCACGAACTTGTAGATCGGGCTGGAATTGTCGCGCGAGACTTCCTGCTCGATCGCCCCACGCTCCTTCGCCCAACCGGCCGGGCTCATGTCGATGCCGCGCATCCGGCTCGCCGCGACCCGCAGGGCGACGTCGAGATCCTGCGCCGGCGTCGTGAAGTAGTACTGGGTGACGCCCTCGTGGGTGACCGCGTTGAATGCGCCGCCCATGTTCGAAGCGATCGCCAGCAACTGGTCGCGGGACAGGCCCGGGCTGCCGCGGAACATCATGTGCTCGACCGCATGCGCGGTGCCGGGGAACCCCTGCGGCGCCTCGTTGGAGCCGGCGAGGTAATTCATCTCGGTCGTCACCACCGGCGCCAGGGCGTCGCGCACCACCACCACGCGCAGGCCGTTGTCCAGCGTCGCGCGCGCGACGTTCGCATCCTGCGCACCGGGCGCAGCCCATGCGCCGCCCGCCACCGGCGCCAGCACCAGCACCAGCGCCCCGATCAGCCAATTCATTCGTTTCGTCATTGTCCCCTGTCCATAGCCATCGACGTAGCCATGAATAGAACCATACGCGACGGCGGGTCAAGCCTTGATCTCGACGATGCCGGACGGCACGTGCGTGCGCGTAACAGAGGAACCTTTCATTTACCTTTCAAACGACGCAATTCCGGGCGGACGCGGAGCCGCTTCACAACAAGGGCTCGGCCACAGGGCGCCAACCGGGCACATCCATGCATGTTCATCCGGGGCTCCTGAAGGGTCGATGGGTTCGCACCTCCAGCCTTTCGGGTCCGCCCCGGATGAACAGCCTGCCGGGAGATCACGGCCGGCGCGCCCGCAGCGCGTGGCGCGGCTCGGCGTGCCAGCACCAGTGCCAGGGTTCGTACGCGATCCCGTGGCGGTTGTCGCGGGGGTAGGAGAGCGCGAACGCGAAGCGGGCGGCGTTGTGCTGCAGCCATGCGAAGGCAGGCGAATCGTGGAATTCCTCTTCCACCGGTGCACAGCCGGGCGTCGTGAGATCGACGCAGCGGCCGCTGTGGTGTTCGCTGTAGCCGGGCGCCGCGCTGGCCTCGAGGATCCGGCCCATGGTCAACCCGCGTGCGAGTTTGCGCTCGAGGATGCCGAGTTGGTATTCGATCGAGCGGAAGGCGGAGACCACCTGCAGTTCGACGCCGTCCCGCGACGCCGCCTCGCGCATCCGCGCGAGCGCGCGCGCCGCACCGGGCTGCAACCATTGTTCGCGGCCATGGATGTCGCTGCCGATCGACACCAGCCGCGCCGGCTCGCGCTGCAGGCGCAAATGCCGGGTGCGGCCGTAATCGCGCGGCACGCCAAGCGCAAAGGCGCGCTCGATCAATCGTCGGCGCTCGGCGCCGTCGCCGCAGCGCGGCGGCGGCGCACGATCGGCGGGTTGGCCGGGCTGCCGGACCACGTGGCCATCACTCCGGCGAAGCTTCGGGTGCCACGCTCGCGCCGGGCACCGGCCGGACGTAGAACCCGGCAATCCTGCCTTCGCTGTCGCACGCGAGTTGCGACACGAGGTCGCCCTTCGCGAAATGCAACGGCGTGGTGACGACCGGCATGTCCCGATACATCACGGTCTGCGGGTTGCCGCGCGACTCGAGTCGGCCGAATCGGGCGGCCAGCGACTTCCAGGTTTCGCCGAGCTTGTCCGGGCTGACGGCGGCTTCCATCTGGCCGTCGAAGTTCGCGGTCGCGGTCTTGAAATCGCCCTTTTCGAGATCATCCAGGAATCCACGCGCGGCATGGCTGCAGGCTTCGATGAGGGCGGCATCGGCCTGCGCCGCCATGGCGTTGTCATGGGCACGCGAGGCGGGATGCGCGCTGGCCTCCGCGGCGGGCGTCTGGCTGGCGGCGAAGGCGGGCGCGGCGAGCAACGCGATGACGATCAGTGGGCGATGCATGGACGGCTCCTTGGCAATGGGCTGATCAATGCGATGCAAGCTGCCGCGCGCGCTGCGCTTCCAGCCGCTCGGCGAGGTCAGGCGCGCTCCAGTCGAGCACGGTCGGCGTGATGCACCAGGGCGAGCCGGTCAGGCGCCGGTTGGCCGAACGTGCGAGCCGGCGCCAGCCGTGCGCGCGGTCGACGAATTTGCCGGGATCCAGCAGGTCCACCGCGACAAAGCGTTGCCCCAGGACTGCCACCACGCGAAACCCGCCGATGTCGCGCCACGGCACCCGCTCTTCGTCCCCGGTGGCATTGCTGCGATCGCAGAGGCCCAGCCGGTCGGCGACCAGCGCATCGCCTCCATCCAGGCGTCGCCGTGCGATCCAGAAGAGGCAGGTTCCGAAGAACAGCAGGCCGGCAAGCCCGATCGACGACAAAACGAGCGGGTGGGGCGCGTGTCCATGGGCCGGTGCAAGCAGCCACGGGAGGACCATGACCGCGACCGACAATGCGCACATCCAGCCGCCAGCGACGAGGAGGCGCGTGGTTGCGCGCTTCGACTGGGGAATTCGAAGCGGCAATCCGGGATCCTGCGTTGCCCCCGACGCGCGTGCCTCTGGCGCCGGTTTGCGCAATCGCGATGCGTGCCGCAGCACGCCGAACAGCCCGAGCGCGATCAGTGCCACGCCGACAACGACGTGCCGCACATCCAGCGCATCGAGCGCGCGGGAACCCTCCGTGACGTGCCATGCGCCCACGGCGACCAACGCAACGGATACGACATTGCGGCCGGTCCGCAGGGATCGCGCCCAGCGTGTTCCGGCGGCCCGGGTGTTGTCAGCGGCGCTTTCCATGATCTGTCCCATGTGCCGTCAGGCGGGGCGTTTCAGATAGAGCACGGGCGAGGGCACGCCGTGGCCCTCGACCACGTGGACCAGTTCCCAGCCATCGCGACCGAGCTGGTTCAGCAACTCGGTGACCTCCTCGGGATCGGGGTGCAGCTTGAAGAACTTCGAGGACTTGAAGCGGACGACCTTGTAGCTCCAGCGCGTGTCGGGATTCATGGCCTCTTCTCATCTGGATGACGGTGGGCGGTGCCCGGTGGTGGTTTTCAGCCGGCCGGCCTTGCGCAGTGCGTCGCGCAGCACGTATTCGATCTGCGCGTTGAGCGAACGCAACTCGTCGTTGGACCAGCGCTGCATCGCGTCCAGCACTTCGGCGTTGATCCGCAGCGGGTAGGCCTTCTTGTCCTTGTCGGTGCTCATGCGCATCGGCACCTACGCTGTCGCGGAAAGCCGGCCATGGACAGCCGCCTTCCGATTTCCGTGGTCACGGCTGGTCACTGATACAGACTTCCCGTGTTCAGCACCGGCTGCGTGCCGCGCTCACCGCACAGTACCACCAGCAGGTTGGACACCATCGCGGCCTTGCGTTCTTCGTCGAG
This sequence comes from Rhodanobacteraceae bacterium, assembly GCA_035700365.1. Taxonomy (GTDB): domain Bacteria; phylum Pseudomonadota; class Gammaproteobacteria; order Xanthomonadales; family Rhodanobacteraceae; genus 66-474. Next base: position 6,264 of record DASSOQ010000155.1, read on the forward strand.
CTGCACGATGTTGTGCTCGTTCAAATGCGCCAGCGCCATTTCGACCATGCTGACCGCGCCTTCCACGATCCTGGTGCGCGCGGCGATGATCGCG
>DASSOQ010000156.1:0-2340 GCA_035700365.1 Rhodanobacteraceae bacterium
CTGGGCCGCATCTACCAGATCGGCGTATCGCCGTTCGACGCCGGCACCGCCTACATCGCGGTGGACGGCCACATGCTGGGCGACGAACATCCCTACGTGCTGAAGACCCGCGATTACGGCGCGCACTGGACCAGCATCAGCAACGGCCTGCCGGACGACTATGCCGCGGTGGTGGTGCGGGAGGATCCGAACCGCAAGGGCCTGCTGGCGCTGGGCACGATGCGCGGCCTGTATCTGTCCTTCGACGACGGCGCGCACTGGCAGCCGATGACCGGCAACCTGCCAACGATGGCGGTGTGGGACATCAAGTTCACCAAGTCGCCGCACGACCTGGTGCTTGCCACGCACGGGCGCGGCTTGTGGATCCTCGACAACATCGAGGCGCTGGAGCAGTGGCAGCCGAAGCTGGCCGATGCCGCGCTGCATCTGTTCCCGTCCGCGCAGGGCACGGAATGGATCGAGTTCGGCGGCCGCCACATCGGCCCGGCGCCGGGCGAGTTCAAGACGTCCAATCCGCCGAGCGGGCCGACGATCGTCTATTCGCTCGCCAAGGCGATCGACGTTCCCAAGGCCTGCGCCAAGGATGAAGACAAGGCCAAGGCCGAGGACGACACTGCGCAGTCCGCGACGCAGCCGCAACAGCGCGGCGACACGCAGCAAAAGGGCGAGAAGAAGCCGGCCAAGGAGAAGAAGCCGTCATTCGAGCAGTGCAACCCGGTCGTCGTCACCGTGACCGACAGTGCCGGCAAGCCGGTCGCGACCTTCCACGCGCCGGGCAAGGCCGGCATCAATGTGGCGTCCTGGAACATGCGCTACGCCGGCGTGGAAATGCCGAAGGCATTGCGCGCGCAGGAACGGCCGGATGAAAACGACCAGCCCAAGGGCCCGCTGGCGTTGCCGGGCTCGTACCAGGTGAAGGTCGAGGCCAACCGCCACAGCGCGACGGAAACCGTGCAGGTGGTCGCCGATCCGCGCGTCAATCCGCCGATGGACGTGCAGCGTGCGGCCTTCGACACCGCGATGCGCCTGCGGGGCGAAGCCGCCGCGGACGTGGCGATGATCGGCCGCAGCTACGACATGATGCAGACGCTGGACAAGGTGCTGGATTCGACGAAGGACGCCCCGGCCGGCAGCGCGAAGGCGAACGTGCACGCCAGTGCCGAAACGCTGAAGGCAACGCTCGGCGATTTCTCGAAGGACTTCTGGGTCCCCAGCATCCAGTACAAGGTGCCGGAAGACGACCTGCACGAGCTCTCGCCGTGGGGCATGACCTTCTTCGGTGTGTACCGCAGCGCCTCGCGCATGGGACCGGAGCAGGCGCCCAACGCCAGCCAGCAGCAGTACATCGCCGAGCAGGAAGCGGGCCTCCAGCCGAAGCTCGACACCTTCAACGGTTCGCTGCGCCAGGCGGTGCTCGACTTCAACAAGCAGGCGAAGTCCGCCGGCGTGCAAACGCTGGACATCGGCGAGCCGGTGAAGGTCGGCGATCCGAAGCTGCTCGCTACGGCGGAGTAACGGGACGGGGGCGGGTTCGCCGAGTTGCGGCGACCCGCCCTTTCGCCCGGCAGCGCGCGGGGAACGGGGCAGGGTCGTGCGGGTGCGGTTTCGCCGGTTGGCTTTCCTACCCGCCGCACCCGCCGCAGCAGACCGGCGCCACTTCTTCCAACTGCTTCCTGTTGGCGGGGTAGCCCGCCTGCGCGAGCACCGCGAGCAGGTCGTGCGAACCCAGCGCAACGGAAACCCGCAACGTCGCCGTGGCGGGTTCCACGTCGGCCAGTGCCGAGGGGTCCACCGCGGTGAGCGCGTCGTTGATCGCGTCGAGATCGGGTTGCACCCCGTTCGTCCTGATCCGGAATTCCATCTTGCTGGACCTCCCTGGAAACCCAGGCTCCCGCCATTGTCGGATGCGCGGGCCGGGACGCATTGATCCTGGTCACGACGGAGCAAGACGGCGTGGACGGGCAGCGCCGACAGGCCTCGCCAAAAACCGCATCGCGTGCGCTTCGCCGCAACGCGCTTGCGCGGATGCGATCGCACGTGCGCCGGTCTTCGCGAAAGGTCGGCAATGGGGTCGGCTGGGCCGCCGCGTAGTCAAAACCATCCGGCAAGCGGCGGAGTCGTTAAACTGCGCGCCGCACTCCAGCAGGCACCGTCATGAACACCGCCTCCCCCGCGGCAGCCACGCCCGCGCGCAAGTCACTCTTCGCCAACCGCGATTTCAGCCTGCTGTTCGGCGGCAGTTCGATCTCGGCGTTCGGCGACCAGTTCACGCTGGTGGCGCTGCCCTGGCTGGTACTGAAGCTCACCGGCAATCCCGCCGCGCTCGGCATCGTGCTGGCG
>DASSOQ010000157.1:0-8490 GCA_035700365.1 Rhodanobacteraceae bacterium
TTGAAACCGTCGCCCTGGATGGCGCGGAAGTGGACGAACAAGTCGTCACCACTTTCCGGGGTGATGAAGCCGAAGCCCTTGGCATCGTTGAACCATTTGACCGTGCCGCTCTGTCGATCCGACATTACACATAACCTTTGAAAAACGTGGATGGATTGCGGCATCGAGTGGGGCGAACTCGCCGCAAGGTGTGCAGTGCATTCGAAGTTGCCCCAAACGCTGCCCGGCAAGCATAACCGATAATCGGGCGGCGCGCGCGTGCCGGCTGCGGAACGGGGTGCAGGGCGCGAGAGCATTGTGACGCCGGCGCGTCTTCCCGTTGGGCTTCGCTGTGCTCAGCGCCAACCTGCGAAAGCGGGTTTGGACCGAAGCCGACGAACGCGGGCCTCGCGTGGCGTCGGGCCGGTTGCTAGGGCACGGATTCCGGCAGGGGTTTTTTGCCGGCGAGCTCCGCGATCGTCTGCGTTATGTTGCGCGGCGCGAAATGGTCGAAGTGGTTCCAGGTGCCGTAGGTGCCTTGCAACTGGTGCAGCACATCCTGGTGCAACGGCGTTCCGGATTCGCCGTTCTGCTCGGCCGTCGTGATGGCCTGCCGCAACGCCACGAGGTAGTCGCGGAATGCACGGACGTCGGAGGCCGTGCCAATGCTGCCGTGGCCCGGCACGAACGTGGCGGTCGGGTAGTCGGTGAGGAACACTCCGTTGGTGTGGATCTGCGCGAGGGTGTTCGCATCGATCAGGTTCGGCAGGCTGTGGTCCCAAAAGAGGTCGCCGGTGAACACCACGTCCGCATCGGGTACCACCACGATCGAATCGCCACCGGTATGTCCGGGCAACACCCGCACCACCACCTTGCGGTTGCCGAGGTAAACGTCGATGCCGTCCTGGTAGAGGACGCCGGGCAGCACGTAGGACTGCACCATCTTCCGCTGTGCCGGCGTGATCTTGTCGCCGAAGAATTTGAGGTTTTCGGTCCGCTCCCACGCGCGAACGTTGCGCTGCGCCATGATCACGGCACCCGCGGCCCGGAAGACGCCATTCCCGGCGACATGGTCGAGGTGGTAATGGGTGTTGACGAGGTAACGCACCGGCAGGGACGTCTTCTCGTGGATGACGTCCAGCAGCGCCTTCGCGGCATCGGCGTCCTCGAAGCTGTCCACGACCAGCACGCCGTCGTCGCCGACGATGAAGCCGGAGTTGCTGCCGGCGCCACTGCCGGAGACCGCAATCGCGGCCCATACACCCTTGCCGACTTCATGCAGGTTGAAGAAGGGCTTCGTTTCCGCCGCGCCGGCGGCGCCGCAGGCCAGCGCCAGGACGAGGAACGGCAACAGGTTGCGCAATCGCAGCATGGCATCACCTCATCGTGGTCGAACCGAAGGCACCAGTCGTTGGGCTTCCCCGGGTCAAACCCCGGGCTCAACACCGACCTGCAAGGGCACGCCGGCCGCGCTGCAGGAATGCGGCTTCGCCGCCGGTTTCCGTGGCCTTGCGTCCCGCGCGCCACATCATGCCGCCTTCACCGCGTGGCGGATAGGGTGCGGGGAGCATTGTGGGAGCAACATTCCATGGACGTCATCCGCATCATCCTGTCGGTCATCATTCCACCCGTCGGCGTGTTCCTGCAGGTGGGGTTCGGCCTGCAATTCTGGCTCAACATCCTGCTGACCTTGCTCGGTTACATACCTGGCCTGATCCATGCGATCTACATCATCGTTTCGCGTTGACCGGCTGCGCGTCGCAAGGCACCGGATCCCGGACCGCGCCGGGACGACGACCAAGAGCGGGCACTTGCCGGGCGCTATCATGGCCCGGATGCGTGCGCGGCGCTCGTCGCAGCGACACCGCATCGTTCATGGCAACGGGAGCACGCATGATGAAGCACGAGGAGGTCACCGTCCGCACGCGCGACGGGCAATGCCCGGTGCATGTCTTCACGCCCGGCGGTGAAGGTCCCTGGCCGGCGGTGATCGTGTACATGGACGCCTTCGGCATCCGCCCGGCTTTGATGCAACTCGGCGAGCGCCTCGCCGGCGGCGGCTACGTGGTGTTGGTGCCGGACCTCTTCTATCGCTACGGCGCGTACGGTCCACTGGATCCGAAGGAAGCGTTCGCCGGCGACTTCCGCGGCACGGTCGGGCCGCTGATGGCGACCACCGACAATGCCCGGGCCGCGCAGGACACCGAGGCACTGCTGGCCTACCTCGACACGCGCGACGACGTCACCGGCAAGGTCGGGACGGTCGGCTTCTGCATGGGCGGCGGCATGGCGATCACCGCGGCGGGGACGTATCCGGATCGCATCGCGGCTGCGATCAGCTTCCATGGCGGCCGCCTGGCCACGGACGATGCGGCGAGTCCGCACCTGCTGGCGCCGAAGATCCGCGCCGAGTTGTACGTCGCCGTTGCCGACAACGACCGCAGTTGTCCGCCGGAAATGGTCGAGCGTTTCACCAAGGCGCTGGACGACGCGGGCGTGCGTTATCGCTGCGAGACCTACCGCGGCGCCTCGCACGGCTGGATGAAGCCGGATTTTCCGGTCTACGACGAAGCGGCGGCCGAGCGCGGCTGGTCGGAAATGCTGGCGCTGTTCGGCCGCACCCTGTGACCGGCCGGTCGGTGTCGGCGGGTTTTCGGCATGCGGGGGGCACGCCACCCGCCGGAAGCGCGATCCGGCCTCCCGGAAGGTGAACCCGGCCGCAGTTCGGAGGGCTCGGTTGGCACCCCTTCGACGGATCGCGGTTCGCCGCCGCTGGCGCGGATCATCAGCCTGGTGATGCCGGGCTGACCTTCCACGTGGGCGACATGCTGTACCAGAAGCTGGCGGGGGCGCGCCGCCCCGCTCGAAGTGCCATCAGCCTTCGTTCTCCACCAGGGCCGCGCTTGCCGGGATGTCGCCTTCTCCCCGCGACACGACCACCGCGGCGGCCAGGTCACCGGTCACGTTGAGGGTGGTGCGGCACATGTCGAGCAGGCGGTCGACGCCCAGGATCAGGCCGATGCCCTCGGGCGGAACGCCGACCATCGCGCAGATCAGCGCGACCACCGGCAGCGAGCCGGCCGGCACACCCGCGGTGCCGATGCCGCCGAGGATGGCCACGAACATCACCGTCACCTGTTGCAGCAGGCTCAATTCGATGCCGAAGAACTGGGCCAGGAACAGCACGGTGACCCCTTCGAACAGCGCGGTACCGTTCTGGTTGGCGGTCGCGCCGATGGTCAGCACGAAGCGCGACACGCGCGGCGGCAGCTTCAGGTCTTCGTTGGCGACCTTCAGCGCGGTCGGCAGGGTGGCGTTGCTCGACGCGGTCGAGAACGCCATCAGCATGGCTTCCTGCACGCCACGGAAGAAGCGCAAGGGCCCCATTCCGCCCAGCACCTTCACCGCGAGCGGATACACCACGAACATGTGCAGTGCCATCGCCAGCAATGCGACGCCGACGTAGCCGGCCAGGGTCAGGATCAGTTCCCAGCCGAACAGCGCGGCGAGGTTGAACACCAGGCAAGCCACGGCGTAGGGCGCGAGCCGGATCACCAGGTCGATCAGCGTCATGGAGATCTCGAACAGGCCTTCGATGACGTCCTTGAAGCGCTTCGCAGGGGCCCTGCCATTGAGCACGATGCCGACACCGACCATCACCGCGAAGAACATCACCGCCAGGATGTCGTTGCCGGCCGCGGCCGCGAACACGTTGCCCGGAATGATGCCGAGCAGCATCTGCAGGCCCTCGGGTTGGGTTCGGCTCGATTCGATGATCGCACCGGCGCGCGAGGAGGCGTGGGCCAGCAGGTCGTTGGCGGCGGCGGGGTCGACGTTGCCGCCCGGCTGGAACAGGTTGACGAGCACGACGCCGATCACGACCGCGACGGCCGAAACCACGATCGTGTAAGCGAGCGTTTTCCAGCCGATGCGCCCGAGCGCGCGCATGCTGCCCATTTCGGAGATGCCGATCACCAGCGCGGAAAACAGCAACGGCAGCACAAGCATGAACAGGAGGCGCAGGAAGACCTGTCCGGCGGGCACCGTGATCCATGTGGTGAGCCAATCCAGCCACGGCGCCCGGCCGCCGGTCGCGGCGTGCACGGCCAGGCCGCCGACCAGGCCCACCGCGAAGCCGATTCCCATCTTCGTGTGCAATTTCACGGCAAGATTCCTGCGGGTGTCCGCGCAGTGTAGCCCGGGCATGGGCGGTGCCAGCGCGGGACGAAAATTGGTGGCGGCCATGCGCCGTTCCCGCGCGGGATCGAGAGGGTGACGCACGGGTTCGGCTGCGGCAGCGCCCTCCGCACGACCGTCACGGCGGGCACGAAGGCCGTCCGCGGAACGCTCAGGCTCGATTCATGGCAACGCGCCTATGCAAGCGGGTGATGAAGGATCGCAAGATCCATGGCGGGCGTGGCAGGTCGGCGCCAGGACGTCGCGACGCGTCGCGTGCGTTGCGACCGCTCGTTGCCTTGGCGGCGCTGCTGGCGCTCGCGGGCTGCGGCGCCAATGCGACGTTGCCCGTTCGGGCGCAGACCGGTCCCGATCCGCAGCTGCCGCCGCCGGATCCGGAGACCATCCCGACCGTGAACATCGCACCGGCCACGGGCTGGACGGGCGGTGCCCGGCCCGTCGCGGCGGCCGGGTTCGAGGTGGACGCGTTCGCGCGCGGGCTCGACCACCCGCGCTGGCTGTACGTGCTGCCGAACGGCGACGTGCTGGTCGCCGAAACCAACACCCCGGCCGAGTCGAACGGGCTGGGCGGCCTCAAGGGCTGGGTCATGAAGCGGCTGATGAAGCGCGCGGGCGCCGGGGTGCCGAGCCCGGATCGCATCGTGCTGCTGCGCGACCGCAATGGCGACGGCGTCGCGGACGTTCGCAGCGTGTTCCTCGATCACCTGCACTCGCCGTTCGGGATGGTGCTGGTGGGCGGGTCGCTGTATGTCGCCGACACCGATGCGCTGCTGCGCTTCCCGTACCGAGAGGGTGAAACGTCGATTTCCGCCAGCGCGGAGAAAGTGGCGGATCTTCCCGCGGGGCCGATCAACTACCACTGGACCAAGAATGTCGTCGCTGGCGCCGCCGGCGACGTGCTGTATGTATCCGTCGGCTCCAACAGCAACGTCGGCGACCGCGGCATGGCGGTCGAGGAAGGGCGCGCCCGCATCGTCCAGGTCGATCCCGGAACCGGCGACACGCGCATGTTCGCCTTCGGCATGCGCAATCCGGTCGGCATGGCCGTGCAGCCGGGAACCGGCGCACTGTGGGTGGTCGTCAATGAACGCGACGAGCTGGGCGGCGACCTCGTTCCCGATTACCTGACCCGAGTGACGCCCGGCGGCTTCTACGGCTGGCCATACAGTTACTACGGCCGGCACGTGGATCCGCGGGTGGAGCCGCAGCGGCCGGACCTGGTCGCGCGCGCCATCGTTCCCGACTATGCACTCGGCTCCCATGTGGCACCGCTGGGGCTTGCGTTCTACACGGGCGATCTGTTGCCGGAGCGCTACCGCAATGGTGCCTTCGTCGGCGAACACGGATCGTGGAACCGGCGACCGCGCAGCGGCTACGCGGTGGTCTTCGTTCCCTTCGCCGACGGCAAACCCGCCGGTCCGCCGGAAGAGTTCCTGACGGGATTCGTTGCCCCGGATGGAAAGGCGTACGGGCGCCCGGTCGGCGTCGCCGTGGATCAGGCCGGCGCGCTGCTGGTGGCCGACGACGTCGGCAACGTGATCTGGCGGATCGTGCCGGCCGCACAAGCGGGCGTCGATCATTGAGGAGGCGCGGTTGCCTGCATCCGCCTGGCGCGGGCTCGACCCATCTTCACGCGATGTGAAGCTTTGCGTGCCGATAATCCGGAGCTTTGGCAAAGGAGACCGGACGATGAACCTCAAGATGCTCGCCCCCGTCGCTGCCTGCACGCTGGCCCTCGCGGCCTGCGGCGGCAACAACAATTCCGCTTCGAACCAACCGGCACCGGGCACCACCAGCCCGATGCCTGCCGCGACGGCGGCGGCACCGATGACCGCGGCGCCCGCGATGACGGCGGGCATGGCCGGCATGCCGGCCACCACCGCGACGGCGCCCGGTGGCGCGATGGCCCCGGCCGGCAAGCCCGCGGCCGTCGTCACCAACTGCAGCACCGAAATCGAGGCCAATGACCAGATCCAGTACAACGTGGGATCGATCGTGGTGCCGTCCTCCTGCACCGATTTCAAGATCACCCTGAAGCACACCGGCAACCTGCCGGTCGCGTCGATGGGGCACGACGTCGTCATCACCAAGCAGTCCGACATGGAGGCCGTGGACAAGGACGCCGCGGCGGCGGGCCTGGACAACGGCTATCTCAAGCCCAACGATCCACGCGTGATCGCGCATACCAAGTTGATCGGTGGCGGCGAGACCACCTCGGTCAGCTTCCCGGTCAGCAAGATCAAGGATGGCGGCCCGTACGTGTTCTTCTGCAGCTTCCCGGGCCATTCCGCGCTGATGCACGGATCGATCAGCGTCCAGTAACGCCTTTTTTCGGAATGATGGAATCGAACGGGCGCCGGGGGGCGCCCGTTCGATGCCTGGGTCATGGGTTCGCCGGACCGCGCCCGGATATATCGGGATCGTTCGCCCCCAGCGGATAGCGTGCGGCGGCATTGATCATCGCGTTCGCGGTGGCGATCAGGGGCACGGCAAAGAAGGCGCCCGCGATGCCGGCGACGACCGCGCCGGCCGTGACGCCGAGGACGACCGCCAGCGGGTGTACCCGCACCACGCTGCCGGTGATCAGTGGGTGCAGGACGTTGCCTTCGAGTTGGTTCACCAGCAGCACGATGCCCAGCATGATCAGGGCGTCGGTCAGGCCGTTGAACAGAAGCGCGATGATCACGGCGGCGGCGCCCGCGACGATCGAGCCGATGATGGGTACCAGCGCGCCGAAGAACACGATGGCGGCAATCGGCGTCGCGAGCGGCACCCCCAGCAGCCACGCGCCGAACCCGATCGCGACGGCGTCGATCGCCGCCACCACCAGCTGGATCCGGGAAAATTCCGTCAGCGTGTGCCAACCGGCCCGGCCTGCCGCATCGATGCGCGGGCGCGCGCGGCGGGGGAACAGCCGCGTCACCCACGCCCAGATCGCCGCGCCGTCGATCAGGAAGAACAGGGTCGCGAAGATGACGATGAAGATGCCCTGCAGCACTTTCACCAGGTGCTTGCCTGCGCTCGCGGCGCGTTGCGCGACATGCGAGGCGTTGTGTTGCACCCACAGCATCAGTTCCGACAGGTAGCCGTTGATCTTTTCCGGGGTGATGCCGAAGGGGTGTCGCGCCAGCAGGGTGTCCAGCGAATCGCCGAGGGCGCTGACCTGGCGCTCCAGCCGGGGCAGGGTGGTGAGCACGCGATCGGTCACCAGCAGCACCAGCCCGACGACCACGGCCGCGCCGAGCAGCATGGAGGCGAGGATCGCCAGCCATTTCGGCCAGCGGTGGCGCTGCAGGAATTTCGAGAGCGGCACCAGCAGTGCCGCGATGATGACCGCGATCAGGAACGGAATGACGATTTCGGAGAGGGTGCGGGCGGCCAGCCCGACGCCCACGATGGCCGCAGCGATGACCAGCAGCCGCCAGGTGAATGCGGCACCGATGCGAAGTCCGCGCGGAATGGCATCGTCGGGTGGACCGCCGGGATCTTCGCGTTGCATGGTCCTGCGTCTCCCTGCGTCCGGATCCCGGGCTGCCGTCGCGGCCGGCGATCGGCGCGGGCAGCTCGATCGCGTGATTGCGCCCGCCCGGCGTGATCGCCACATTGCATGCGGTCGCCCCGGAATCTACTGGCGCAGGGGTTGAATTGGCGTCAAGGCCCGTGTCACGGACCGCGGTGTACAGTTGCTTGCATGCGCAAACCCGACGACATGCCGCTCGATGGACGTGCGCGCCGCGGCGACGGAGGTGCGCCACGCGCGCGGCTTCCGGGCGTGAAGCTGCTGCCGCGCCCCGCGCGCCGGCACCTGCGGCGCCAGGTGCTGGCGGTATTGAGCCGGGATGCGCCGGCGCCGGATTACGACGCGCCGCTCGGCGATCCGGGCCTGTTCGGTCCGGACAGCGTGACCTGGAAAATCCATGCGGATTTTCCGTCGATGATGGCAGGTGGCCTCGCTTCGCTGATGCTGCAGGCGCTGCATCCGCTGGCGCTGGCAGGCGTGTGGGACCATTCCGCGTTCCGCACCGATACCCTGGGCCGCCTGCGCAACACCACGGCGTTCGTCGGCCGCACGACCTACGCACCGCGCGCACCCGCCGAGGCCGCCATCGAACGGGTGCTTGCCATCCACCGCACGGTGCGCGGCACCGCGCCCGATGGCCGCGCCTACAGCGCCGACGATCCCCACCTGCTCACGTGGGTGCACTGCGCCGGGTGCTGGTGTTTCCTGCGCGCGTACGAGACGTATTGCCTGGCGCGCGTCCCGCCGGCAATGCAGGATCGTTACCTCGAGGAAATGGCGCGCGTCGCCGAGGC
>DASSOQ010000158.1:0-4334 GCA_035700365.1 Rhodanobacteraceae bacterium
GCGGCTTTTCCATGATCGACATGTGTCCGCAACCATGCAATTGCGTGACGCCGATGTCAGGCGAATGCGTGAGGCCCTTGCGGATGGCATCCAGGGCCGACGGATCGATGATCGCATCCTGCATGCACCAGATCGCGAGCGTGGGCGCGGTGATGCCGGGCAGCTTCGGCTCGAGCGCGAAGCGCGCATCGGGCGCGGTGATCTCCCGCATCACCTTGTCCCGGAACGCACGATTCTGCTGCGAGCGCTCGACGAACACGTCCTGGATCCGCGGCGGTACCAGGGGCGGGTCGTCGAACAACATCGATTCGAGGTGCTGGAATCCGGCGCGATCGTCGATATCGAACGGACTCTTCCCGGCTTCGAGCTCGCGGACGAAAGCGTTCTTCTTGAACCGGACGCCGGAGCTGTCGATCAGCACCAGGGCCGCGACGTCCCGCGGGTATTTCGCGGCGTAAAGGCCCGCGATCGCGCCGCCCATCGAATGGCCGGCCAATGCAATCCGGCGAAGGTGCAACGCATCGACGAATCCGTGCAGGCGATCCACCTCGGCGGCATAGCCGTAGTCGGCATTCGGCAGGCGGGTGGATTCGCCCCAGCCCGGCAGGTCGGGAACGATCAACCGGAAGTTGCCGGTGAGGTAGCGCGCCGCCAGCAACCAGTTGGCGCTGGAACCGCCGTAGCCGTGCAGCAGCACCAGTGGCGGGCCATCCTTCTTGCCGCCCGCGAGGTACACCCAGCGGGTATCGCCAACCTGAACCGTCTCCTCGTGCAGCCCGTCGCGCCACGTCTGCCACGCGATCGCGCCCTGCAGCACCACGCGTGGCGCGATCAGGTACACGGCAAGCGCGACCACCGCCACCGCGACGATCGCGATGCCCAGGATCTTGAGGCGCCGCCCGACGCGCGCCAGCAGCACGTTGCGTGCAGGATCCTTCGCCATGCCGCGTCAGGTGCCGCCCGCCCCGGCGTGGTCCTTGCCCTCGCCAGCGCGCGTCTTCTCGAACAGCCGCTCGACCGCCATCCGGGTCAGCGGGTGGTAGCCGTCCTTCGCGCCCGCATATACCTTTTCGGCGTGGGCGAAGCCATCCGGCGTCTGCACGAACGCCTTGTACACCGGCATCGTGAGGTAGAGCCGACCGATTCGCGTCATGTGCTCCGCGGCGGCCGGCCACACCGCCTTGTCGCCGGCCCTGATCGCATGCACGTACCAGCGCATCCCGATCTCGGCGTTGCGCGTCCCGGTCAGGTGCCACGCGGCGTCCAGCGCCTGCATCCTGTCGAGCGGCGGCTGGTCGGGCAGGCGATCGAGGAAGTACATCCATTCCTGGGTGTTCCAATCCTTCGCGTCGAGCTGGTCGGCGGCCAGCTTGCCATCGAGGAATTCCGAACGCTCCCCGTCGATGGCATCGAAACGGGGCGAGTCGGGGATCGGCGCATCCTTCGGGATGCCTGTGCCGTACACCCAGGCCTCGACCTCGCCCCAGCCCATCTTGCCGGGGTATTTTTCGATCAGGTTGGCTTTGAGGTACGCCAGCATCTGCTCGGTCGTGATGCTGTGCCAGGCGAAGTGGTTGAAATAGCCCTCGAGGTAGCGGTCGAAATCCTGGCGGCCGAACTTTTGCTCGAGCGTCCGCATGAACCATGAGCCCTTGTCATAGGCGACGTCGGAAAGCTCGTCGTCGGCTTCGATCTTGCGCGGCTCGGGCGCGAGGCGCTGCGCGTTCTCGGGCATTTTGCCGATGTTCTTTTCGAGGTTGCGGATCGCGAGCAGGGTTTCCTCGGTTGCTTGGCGCTCGCCATACAGGGCCTCGGTGATCCGGCCCTGCACGTAGGTCGTGATGCCTTCGTTGAGCCAGATGTCCCGCCACGACGCGGCGGTCACCAGGTTGCCCGACCAGGAATGCGCGAGTTCGTGGGCGACCAGCGACACCAGCGACTTGTCGCCAACCAGCACGGTGGGCGTCGCGAAGGTCATGTTCGGATTTTCCATGCCACCGTACGGGAAGGACGGCGGCAGGACCAGGATGTCGTAGCGGCCCCAGCGGTACGGGCCGTACAGCGACTCGGCGGTCTCGATCATCTTCTCGGTGTCTTCGAATTCGTGTGCGGCCTTGTCGACGATCGACGGCTCGGCGTACACCGCACTGCGCGGACCGGTTTCGCGCACCTCCAGGTCACCGGCGGCGATCGCCATCAGGTACGAGGGCACGGGATGGGTCTGGGTGAACTCGAAGGAACCGTCGAGCGGGTGCTTCGGATCGTTGGGCGCGCTCATCACCACCCGCAGGTCCTTCGGCGCGTGGACCTGCGCGTGCCACGTGAAGCGAACCGCCGGAGAGTCCTGCAACGGGATCCACGAGCGTGCATGCACCGACTCGGACTGCGAGAACAGGAACGGGTGGTGCTTGCCGGCGGTCTGCGCCGGATCGAGCCATTGCAGGCCGGAGGCGTTGGGCGAGGTCTTGTACGCGATCCGGACTTCGTGCGGCTGCTTCGGGGCCTCGATCGTGAGTTTCGCCCCCATCGCCGTGACCGGCTCGGCGAGCTCGAACGGCAAGGTGTGCGCATGGCCCTGCGCATCCAGCGCCTCCACGGAGGCGATCTGCAGCGCACTGGTGTCCAGCACCAGTTCCCGGGCCCCGGGATTCTTCCAGTCGAGCGTGAGGGTCGCGACGCCGTCGAGCTGCTCGTGGGCGAAGTCGACGTCGAGGTTCAATTCGAGGTGCTTGACCAGGACGTCGTGTGGCTGCGCGTAGGAATGCGGATCGGCGGCCTGCGCGGCGACCGGAAGCACGAATGCGCCCAGGGCGAGGGTGGAAAGAAGGCGCATCGCGGCGCTCCTGTCGATCAGGGAAACGGTCAGTATGCCATCCGACCGCGGTGCCTGCGCATGCCGCCGCCGGGTGCCGCGGGTTCCCGGGTGCAGCGTAGAATCCGGCGCTTCGCCACCGGGAGCCTCCCATGTACACCCTCTACGTCGCCAACAAGAACTACTCTTCGTGGTCGCTGCGCCCGTGGGTACTGCTGCGTGAGCGCGGCATCGCGTTCAAGGAGGAACTGGTGCGGTTCGAAACCGGCTCGAGCTGGAAGGCATTCCGCAAGTTCTCGCCCAGCGGCAAGGTGCCCTGCCTCGTCGATGGCGGCACGGTGGTGTGGGACTCGCTGGCGATCGCCGAGTACGTCGCCGAAAGCAACCCCGGCGCATGGCCGGCCGACAGGGAGGCGCGGGCGTTCGCGCGCTCGGCCGCCGCGGAAATGCATTCGGGATTCCCCGCGCTACGGGAGCAGTGCACCATGAATTGCGGAATCCGGGTGCAACTGCGCCGGATCGACGACGCCCTGTCGCGCGACCTCGCACGGGTCAATGAGCTGTGGAACGAAGGCCTGCGGCGCTTTGGCGGACCGTTCCTCGCCGGCGCCGAATTCACCGCGGCCGATGCGTTCTACGCGCCGGTCGCCTTCCGCATCCAGACCTACTCGCCGCCGCTCGACGCTGCCGCGAACGCCTACGCGCAACGCCTGCTCGCGCTCCCGTCGATGCGCGACTGGTACGCCTCGGCACTCGCGGAAACCTGGCGCGACGCCGCCCACGAAGCCGAGGTGGCGAACTGGGGCACGATCACCGAGGATCTTCGCGCGGCTTGACGCGGTCCGCCATCACGGCAGCTCGCCCGCGCTGTGCGGGTCGTCGCTGTAGGGATGCATCGTGGCGAGGAACCCGGGTTGCGCCTGCACGCGCGCGATCCAGGCGCGAAAGTTCGGATAAGGGCCCAGCGGAATCCCCGCTTCTTCCGCGCGACTGGCGTACGCGAACACCGACATGTCGGCGATGCTGTAGCGATCGTTGGCGAGGAACGAACACTCGCCGAGTTCGCGCTCCACGATTTCGAGCGTGTGCAGTGCACCCCGGCGTTTCATCTCGACCAGCGCAGGCGGCCGCCGGGCCAGCTTGCCGGTGAGGGTCCAGTAGCGCAGCGAACCGATCACCGACTCCACCCGCTCCTGCTCGAAGTGCAGCCACTGCTGGATCTTGGCGCGCTCGAAGGCGTCCGACGGCAGATAGGGCGTGCCGTCGGCGAGATAGGACAGTATTGCGTTGGATTCCGCGAGTGTGCGGCCGTCGTCCAGCCGGATCGCCGGCACCGTACCGGTAGGGCTGAGCGCGAGATATTCCGCGCTGCGTCCTTCGCCCTCGAAGATGCTCACGATTTCGGTGCGGTACGGGCGCCCCAGGTGGTGGAGCAGCAGGCGCACTTTCCAGGCGTTTTGCGAAGCGGGATAGTCGTACAGGGTCAGCATGGCGTGCTCCGTGGTGGCGAGCACGCAGTCTC
>DASSOQ010000159.1:0-34638 GCA_035700365.1 Rhodanobacteraceae bacterium
TATAGCGTGTCAGCGCGAGCTGCATCGCCCGCGCCAGCGGGATGCGTTCTAGGATTTCGGCCTCGAGCGTCGCCGCGCCGTTGTCTTCCACATCCATTCGCCTAGTGTGCGGTTTCGCGACCGATGCGACAAGGCGGCGCGCAGCTCGCCTATCATCGCTGGATGGCCAGAACGCAACCGCTTGGCGGCATCCGCGTCGTGATCACCCGTCCGGCGGGAACCGGTGCGGCGCTCGCGCGCCGGGTGCGGAACCTCGGCGGCAAACCGATCCTGTTGCCGGGATCGAGCCTGCGCGCCACCGCCGACCCGGCGAAGGCGTGCAAGGCATTGCAGGCAGCGCTGGCTTGCGAGGTGGTGATCTTCACCAGCCCCGCCGCAGTACGTTTTGCGCGGGGACTTGCGCCGCTGCGCAGCCGCGCGACGGTCGTCGCGCCGGGCAGCGGCACGCGTCGGGCGCTGCAACGTGCAGGGCTCGCCGACGCACGGGCGCCGGCCCGCGAAGACAGCGAAGGGATCCTCGCGCTCCCGGTCCTCGGACACGTGCGCGGCCGGCGTGTCGGCATCGTCGGCGCCGCCGGCGGGCGCGGCCTGCTGACAAGCGCACTCGCCACCCGCGGCGCCGAGGTCCTGCACGCGCACGTCTACGAACGCCTGCCCGCCCGCCTCGACCGGCGCCACGCGATCGCCCTGCTGCGCAAGCCGCAGCGACCGCCGTACGTCCTGCTGTCGAGCGCCGAAGCGCTGGGCAACATCCTCGCCGCCCTGCCCGATGCCGCGCGACGTGCCTTGCTCGGGGGTATCGCGGTCGTCAGCAGCGCGCGCCTGGAACGGGCCGCATCCGGGGCCGGCTTCACCCGCAAGCTGCGCACGTCATCGGCGCGCGCCGATGACATGCTCGCCGCCATCATCGCCAACAATCCGTAATACCGACATGGTGCGTCGCCCGCAATGCCATGGCAATCCGACGCCAGTGTTCCCGGCTGCCAGCCTGCCGCGCAGCGGCACACAGCTACCCTGCTAGCATGCGCGCATGATCGACCAGCCCGATCCCGGCGACGACGCCTCCACGCCCCCCCGGCCGCGCCGACCACGCGGCGGCGCCGTGGGCCTTGCCGGCATCGCCGCCGTCATCGCAATCATTGCCCTCGGGCTTGCCGCCTGGAACACCTGGCGGCTGCAACGCACGCTCGAGGCCGCCAGTGCGGCGAGCAGGCAGGAGGCCGCCGCGCTGGCCGATCTGCGGAGCCAGCTGGCCGCGAGCAACCAGCGCTCGCAGGCCGGCAACCAGCGGACCGCGACGCTGGCGCAGGGGCTGGACGACCTGCGCGCCGGCCAGCGCGGACTCGAGAGCCGCGCGTCCAATCTCGAGGATGCAGTGTCGAACCTGAGCGGCCAGCAGCAATCCGGCCAGGACATGTTGCTGCTCGATGACGCCGAAATGCTGCTGCGCACGGCCCGGCAACGCTACGAATTGTTCCACGACAGCACCGGTGCCCTCAAAGCCTATTCGCAGGCGCTCGAAGTCCTCGGCCAGGTGCAGAATCCCGCCTATGCGCCGGTGCGCGCCAGCGCGGCTGCCGAGCGCAGCGACCTGGCCGCGGCCGCCCCGCCGGCGCGGCAGGCTTCCCTCGATACGCTTTCGCGGCTCCGCAGCGAAATCACTTCGTGGCCCCTCGCGGCGCCCGCGCCCGCCAGCGCGACGTCCTCCAGCCCCGGATTCTGGTCCCGCGTCGCGCACTCGTTCGGCGGGATCGTCAGGGTCACCCGTGACAATGGCAGCGTCACGCCGCCCACCGACACGGGTTTCGCGCGGCAGGCCCTGGCGCTGGATCTCGCGCAGGCGCAGGAAGCGCTGCTGGCGTTCGACGAGGCCAGCTACCGCGCCGCGTTGCAGCGCGCCGACGCTGCGCTCGCAGCGCAGTTCGACGCGAACGATGCCGGCGTCAAGCGCGCCCGCGCCGAAATCGCCGACATGCTGGCGTGGCACGGCAGCGGCGCGGCGCCCCGGCTTGGCGCCGCCCTCGCGCAACTGCAGAGGCTGCGCGCCAGGCAGGCGCCGCTCGGCGCGCCTGCGTCCGCCACGAGCACGGGAGTCGATCGGCCATGAAGGGCAAACGCTGGCTCGTCTTCGCGCTGATCATCATCGTCCTGCTCGCGGCGCTGTTCGTATGGCTGGCTTCCGATCCCGGCTACGTGAAGATCCTCTTCCGTGGCTGGCAGATCGAGACGACGGTCGTCGGCGCGGTGGCGATCCTGATCGCCGCCTGGATCGCGCTCGGCATCATCTGGTGGCTGCTGCGCTGGCCGTTCGGGGCGTTGTCGCGCCGGCACCGCCGGATCAGCCACGAGCGCCTCCGCGACGGACTGGTGGCGATGACCGAAGGCCGCAATGTCGAGGCCAACCGCACCCTGCAGCGCGCCGCACAGTATTCGAGCTTGCGTTCCCCCGCCCTGCTGGCCGCCGCGGAAGCCGCGCATCGCCACGGCGACACCACCCGCGCGCTGGAATCGCTGGACGAGGCCGCCCAGCATGCGCCGGAAGCCGCGCGCATCCTGCGCGCGCGGGTGCTGCGCGAAAGCGGCCGCGCCGAAGAGGCCATGCAGTTGCTGGCGCCGGGCGCGGAAGCCGGAAAGCTGCCGCCTGCCGGCTGGTACGAATACGCGCTGGCCGCCCTTGCGACCCGGCAGCCGGACAAGGCCCGTGCCGCACTGGAACCGCTGCGCAAGTCCGACATGCTCGGGGCGCAGGGCCAGGCCGACCTCGTGGCCGACGTGCTGGGCCAGTCGTTGCGGCTGGCACCGGACGCCGCGGCCCTGCAGGACTTGTGGAAACGCGCCATCCGACCGCAGCGCCAGGTTCCGGCGGTCGTGGAGGCCTACGCCAGCCGCGCGTACGAGCTCGGCGTTTCGCACGACGCGCTGGTCGCCATCGAGGAAGCCCTGAAGCGCGAATGGAATCCCGCGCTGGTCGCCGCCTACGGCAACGCGACGCCGCCCGCCGAGGCCGGCGTGCGCCTGCACAACGCCAGCCGTTGGCTCGACGCGCATCCGGGGGACGAAACGCTGCTGCGGACACTCGGCGTCCTGTCGATGCGTGCCGCCGACCCGCGTGCGGCACGGGAATACCTGGTGCGCTCGCTGTCGGCGAAGCCGACCGCCGGCGCGTGGGCGGCGCTCGGCGATGTGCAATCGGCGACGGGCGAAACCGCCGATGCGACCCGCTGCTTCGCCAATGCCTGGCACTGCGCCCAGGGTCGCGAAATCGCGCCCGGGCCGCACGAGGGCGGCATCGACACCGCACCCGTCACGCCCGAGGAGCGCGACGAGCACGGCGTGCCGCGGCTGCCGGGCGAACCCTCCGGGCCTGTGCGCTAGCTAGCCCATCAATCGACGGGGCCGGCAAACGCGCCACGCGCAAGCGAAAACCGGGGACGAATGCCCGCCATGGCAATCTGGAAACAGCAAGCGGATCTCGCCACCGTCAACGCCTGGAGCACGGGGACGCTGATGCAGGCGATCGGTATCCGCATCACCGAAATCGGCGACGATTTCCTCGCGGGCACGATGCCGGTGGACGAGCGCACCCGGCAGCCGTACGGAATCCTGCACGGCGGCGCCTCGGTGGCGCTCGCGGAAACCCTCGGCTCGACCGCCGCGATGCTGTGCTGTGAGGAGGGAACCGCCGCGGTGGGACTCGACATCAACGCCAACCATCTGCGCGCCGTGCGCGAAGGCACGGTGACCGGCGTCGCGCGGCCGGTCCACATCGGCCGCAGCACCCAGGTGTGGGAAATCCGCATCGCCAACGAGGCGGGCAACCCGACCTGCATTTCGCGGCTCACGATGGCGGTCGTGCCGCAGCGGGCGGTGGCGCCGAAGACAGCGCAAGGCGGACACCGTCCGCCGCGCGGCGCGCCAGGCTGATCCGGCGCAAACCGCTTCGCGGGTTCCGCCCAGCGGCGACGTCTGCCGCCCTCATGCGCAGGGTGGAGGAATGCCGCGCGACGACAATGCAGCCATGTCTCGGCACGCGAGACCGCACTGGCATAACGTTGCGTCCATCCCCGCTCTAGAATTCCCGCATGGATACGACCCTGCTTTACGTACTCGTCGCCCTGGTGGCGCTGGCGGTGCTGCTGCTGGTCATGCTGCTGCTGCGCCCGCGCGGCGATGCGGGCGTGCGCGAGCGGCTGGACGCCCTGCGCGGCGACAACGAACGCGTCGAGCGCACACTGCGGGAGGAACAGCGCGCAGGACGTGCGGAACTCGCGCAGTCGTTCGAACAGTTCCGCGGCCACGTGCAAGCGCAACTGGACACCGTCAGCGCCCAGCAGCGCCAGCGCATCGAGGAGTTTTCCACCCGGCTCACGCAGCTCATCGAACGCACCGACCGCGGCGGCGAGTCGCTGCGCAACCAGTTGATCGACGATGCCCGCAAGGCGCGCGAGGAAGGCCAGGCGTCGCTGCAACGCTTCAGCGAGCAGTTGCAGGCATCGCTCAAGGCCCTGACCGGCGACAACGAAAAGCGCCTCGCCGAGGTGCGCGGCACCCTCGACGCACAACTGAAGGCACTGCAGACGGACAACGCCGCCCAGCTCGACAAGATGCGCGAGGTGGTGGACGAGAAGCTGCAGAAGACGCTGGAAGCGCGCTTGTCTGCGTCGTTCAAGCAGATTTCCGACCAGCTCGGCGCGGTGCAGCGCGGCCTTGGTGAAATGCAGACGCTGGCGACCGGCGTGGGCGACCTGAAGCGCGTGCTCAGCAACGTGAAGACGCGCGGTGCGTTCGGCGAAGTCCGACTCGGCGCGCTGCTGGAACAGATACTCACCACCGACCAGTACGCCTCCAACGTGGCCGTGGTGCCGCATTCCAGCGAACGGGTGGAATACGCGATCCGGCTGCCGGGACAGGCGAGCGATGCGCCCGTGTGGCTGCCGATCGACTGCAAGTTTCCGGTCGAGGATTACCAGCGGCTGCTGGACGCGCAGGAGGCGGCCGACGTCGACGCCACCAACGCCGCGGCCGCGGCGCTGCAACGCTGCGTGGAAGTCGAGGCCAAACGGATCCGCGACAAGTACGTCGCGCCGCCGCACACCACCGATTTCGCCCTGCTGTTCCTGCCCACCGAAGGCCTTTACGCCGAGGTGATCCGGCGGCCCGGACTCTTCGAGAAGTTGCAGCGCGAACACCACATCACCGTGGCAGGCCCGACCACGCTCGCGGCGATCCTCAACGCATTGCAGATGGGTTTCCGCACGCTTGCGATCGAGCAGCGCAGCAGCGAGGTGTGGCAGATCCTCGGCGCGGTCAAGACCGAGTTCGGCAAGTTCGGGGGCATGCTCGACTCCGCGATCCGCCAGGTCGACACGGTGCGCAACACCCTGAAGAAGGCGACCGGCAAGACCACCACCATCGGCCGCAGGCTGCGCGGGGTCGAAGCCCTGAGCACGCCGGATGCGCAGGCACTGCTCGGAAGCGACACCGGCGCCGGGTCCGAGGAGACGGACGAGGACGAAATGCCCGCGGGGCCGGCTTGACCCATGCCGCGGGCCGCCCGCGCAAGGCGCGCGCTACACTGACGGGCTCGACGTGCAACGAGGCCATCCGATGAGCGAGACCGAAAAGCCTTCCCTGTGCGCCGCCAGCAAGCCGACCTCACCCGAGGTCAGTCGCGAGCAGGCGCTGGATGCGGTGCGCACGCTGCTGCGCTGGGCGGGTGACGAGCCCACCCGCGAGGGCCTGCGCGACACGCCCAAGCGGGTCGTCGACGCGTACAGCGAGTGGTTCTCCGGCTATTCGGAGGATCCCGAGGATTTCCTGCGCCGCACTTTCAAGGAGGTTGCCGGCTACGACGAGATGATCGTGCTGCGCGACATCGAATTCGAATCGCACTGCGAACACCACCTCGCACCCATCATCGGACGGGTGCACGTGGGCTACCTGCCGGACGGCAAGGTGGTCGGCATCTCGAAACTCGCGCGCGTGGTGGACGCCTTCGCGCACCGGATGCAGGTGCAGGAAAAGCTGACGGCGCAGATCGCCACCTGCATCCAGACCGTGCTGAACCCGCGCGGCGTGGGCGTGGTGGTGGATGCCACCCACCAGTGCATGACCACCCGCGGCGTGCACAAGCGCGGCGTCTCGATGATCACCAGCCAGATGCTGGGAAGCTTCCGCGAGGACGCCCGCACCCGCGCGGAGTTCCTCAATTTCATCGGGATCGACAGCGGGCACTAGTCGAGGGCCGGGAGCGCGTGACGGCCTTCAACCTGTCGCCGTTCCGGATCGCCGCTGCCCGGCGTCCCGAATGGCGTCATGATTGTCATGCCCTTTGCGAAGCACCCGGTGGTGGTGACTACTGTCCATGACCCAAGCCTGCCGATCATGCGCTCGATGCGCTTCGCCGTGCGTACGCAAAGGCGGCCTTGATTGGCCGGACCATCCCCAACAGCCGCTCCGACGCCCCGCCGCTAGAATGGACCCTTTGTTTGCCTTTCCGCGGCAGGTTCGATGACAGAACTCCAGCACATCGAGCACCCGCGCCGCCGCGCGGCCGTGGCCTTCATCTTCGTCACGGTGCTGATCGACATGCTGAGCTTCGGGATCATCATCCCGGTGCTGCCGCACCTGATCGTGGAACTGGTCGGCGGGAGCATTGCACGCGCGGCGGTGTGGGCCAGCGGCTTCGGCACCGCGTTCATGCTGATGCAGTTCCTGTTCTCGCCCATCCAGGGCGCGCTCTCGGACCGCTTCGGCCGGCGCGCGGTGATCCTGATTTCCTGCTGCGGCCTTGGCGCCGACTTCATCGTGATGGCGCTGGCCCCGATGTTGTGGCTGCTGTTCATCGGCCGCGCGATCTCCGGCGTCTGCGCCGCCAGTTTCACCACCGCCAACGCCTACATCGCCGACATCACGCCGCGGGAAAAGCGCTCCGCGGCGTTCGGCTTTCTGGGCGCGGCATTCGGGCTCGGCTTCATCATCGGGCCGGCGCTGGGCGGTTTCCTCGGCCACCTCTGGATCCGGCTGCCATTCTGGGTCGCCGCCGCCCTGTCGCTGGCGAACTTCTGTTACGGCTTGTTCGTGTTGCCGGAATCGCTGCCGGTCGAACGCCGCACCCGGCGCCTGGAGTGGAAGCATGCCAATCCGCTGGGTTCGCTGCTGCTGCTGAAACGCTACCCGCAGGTGTTCGCGCTGGCTGCGGTGTTCTTCCTGATCTCGCTGGCGCAGTATTCGCTCAATGCCACGTTCGTGCTGTACACCGACTACCGTTTCGGCTGGGGCACCAAGACGGTCGGCCTTGCGCTCGGACTGGTCGGCCTGTGCACGGCGATCGTGCAGGCGGGACTGGTGCGGCCGCTGGCCCCCCGGCTGGGCGACCGTCGCCTGATGCTGGTGGGCCTGGTGCTCGCGGTGGCCGGCTATGCGATCTTCGGCTTCGCGCCGGTGGCATGGCTGTTCTGGATCGGCATCCCGTTCCTCTGCCTCGGCGGCCTTGCCGGCCCGCCCGCGCAAACGGTGATGACGCACCAGGTCGATCCCGCGGAGCAGGGCCGGCTCCAGGGCGCGCTTTCAAGCCTGCGCAGCCTGGCGGGCATCTTTGGACCGCTGCTGTTCGCCAACCTGTTCGCGCTGTTCATCAGCAATCACGCACCCGTGGAGGATTTTTCGGGCATCGCTTTCGCGCTGGCCGCGCTGCTGATGATCGCCGCGCTGGCACTGACGGCATACGCGACGCGCGGGACGGCATTCCGCCGTCCGGCACCCGCGCGCGCCGCAGCCGACGTCGATCCACCCTTGTGATCGCGGCCGGCCACTACCATTTGCACCGCTGTCACCTGCCGGGATGCATGACATGGCCACCTTCCTGTTGTGGTTGCTGTTGCTGATCTTCTGCTGGCCGCTCGCGCTGCTGGCACTGATTCTCTACCCATTGTTCTGGCTGGTCCTGCTGCCGTTCCGGCTGGTCGGGATCGCCGTGGACGGCGTGTTCGACCTGCTGCGCGGATTGCTCGGTCTGCCCGGGCGCATGCTGCGCGGCCCCAGCCGCACGTGACGCACCGCCACGACAGAAGATCCCGGTCGCCCTGAACGCCAGCGCCGAAGGCGCGAAGCCGGGGACGCCGGGTCACGCCTCGGCGTTTCGACTTCGCGAAGCTGCGCATTGCCACGCTCGACACCAACGATTGAAGACTTTCCCATCCGCAATCCACCTACAGGAGCAATCATGACGATTTCCATGTACCAGGCGTCGGTCCCCGTGTTCGCCCGCGCGCTCGCCAATTTGTCGGACGTCCTGAAGAAGGGCGAAGCGCACGCGAAGGACAAGGGCGTCGATCCGGACAACCTGCTGCAGCAACGGCTCATCTTCGACATGCTGCCGCTCATCAAGCAGATCCAGATCGCCTGCGACACCGCCGCCCGCGGCGCGGCGCGGCTCGCCGGCGCCGAGCCGCAGTCGTTCCCCGACAACGAGACGACACTCGCGCAGGCGCTCGATCGCATCGCACGTACCATCGACTACATCAAGTCGTTCAAGGCCGACCAGATCGACGGCAGCGAAGACCGCAAGGTCGTGATGAAGACCCGCCACGGCGACGTGGACTTCGTCGGCCTCGCCTATTTGACCGAATATGCGCTGCCCAACCTCTTCTTCCACTGCACCACCGCCTACGACATCCTGCGCGTGGCCGGCGCCCAGATCGGCAAGAAGGATTACCTCGGCGACCGGTGAGTGCGTCGCAGCGAACGCAGGCTGGTTGAGCCCGGAGCCCTGGGGGTGGACCGCAACCCTGCGGACGCTGGCATGTTGGACTTCCTCCGGAATGGACCTGGAGTCAACCCGACCTGGTGTGTGTCCCGAAAGTCATTCGTCATTCCTGACGGGTGCACGACGTCGGCGCGATCCGGAATCCAGGTTTTCCTGCGGGGGCGGAGCATGGATTCCGGGTTCCCGTACCGGCAAAGCCGGCACGGGCCCGGAATGACGATGTCAAGGTTCATGCGGGACAGCCCACCGGTGTCGCGTGCCAGGCATGACGTCATTCCGGACGAGCGTCGGCAAGAAGAACCACCGGGAGGTCGGCGAGCATGCCTGCTGCCGTGGCACGGCTGCACCGGCGCGGAACCATTCGTACAATGGGGTATCGAAGCCTAAAGGTTTGCTGAACAAGGCAGAGGCATGAATCAAGGCAGATCGGCGAAAGGCTGGATCATCGGCTCGATCGTGGTGATCGTCATCGTCGCGATCGCGGCGTGGTGGTATTTCACGCGCGTGCCGGGCGTGGACTTTTCGCGGCATGGCCCCGCGCCGTCCGCACCGGCTCCCGGCAGCACTGCGCCCGCGCCCGTCGAGCATCCGATCAGCCAGGCGCAGACGGTCCCGGCGCCGGCCACCACCTCGCCACTGCCGCCGCTGGATGCCAGCGACGACGCCTTCGCGAAGGCACTCTCCGAAATTCCGGGCGCGGAAGGCCTCGCCCAACTGCTGCTCGCGCGCGGGCTGGTTCCCCATGTCGTCGCAACGGTCGATGCGTTGCCCCGCCACGAGATCGGCGCGAGCATCCTGCCGCTGAAGACCCCGTCCGGCAGTTTCGCGGTGGATACCAGCGGCGAGCAGCCGGCCATCGCCACGGACAACTACAAGCGCTACGACGCCTACATGAAGATCGTGCAGGATGTGGACCCGCGCACGCTGGTCACCTGGTACGTGCACTGGTATCCATTGTTCCAGAAGGCGTACGAGCAACTGGGGTACCCGCGCGGCTACTTCAACGACCGCTTGATCCAGGCCATCGACAACATGCTGGCCGCGCCGAACGTGCAGCGGCCGCCGCGACTCGTGAAGACGCAGGACGGCCACTACATGTTCGCCGACCCGACCTGGGAGGCGCTGTCGGTGGGCCAGAAACTGATGATCCGGATCGGACCCGACCACGAACGCGAATTGAAATCCAGGTTGCGCAGCATTCGCGCCCTGCTGCTGGGCCAGGCGCCTGTCCTGCACGGGCAGGCCGCGCCAGCGGGCTCCGCAGCGCCCGCACCGGCAGCGGCGACGACCGCGCACTAGCCTCTTCCGCCCGCAGCGGATGGCCATCCGCTCCTCGTTCCCTTTCAAGCGAAAGACCGGGCGGGGGATCTGTCTTGCCGTCAGGGCCGTGGACCCATCCCCATCCGACCCTCTCCTCGAAGGGCGCGGCTCATGCGCCGCTGCCGAAGCGCAGTGTGGTCTCGCCCTGGGCGACGCCCGACGGTCCGAACCGGCGTTCGATGATGCAGCCGCCTCCGTCGCAATCCAATGCGATCAACGTGGTGGCCCGCGTGCCGTATCGCGCGCCGCGGACGAACACCGGCGACAACTGCCGCTCCCTGTCGATGCCGACGCCGGTGTCCGGCAGCGCCGCGTCCGGCGCGATGGTGTCGTCCGCGAACGCGTCGAGCAGATCGGCGAAGCCGACCTTGCCGGCACCGAGCCAGTCGCGCAGCGCCGCGGTGGCGCGCGCCAGTTTCGGCCAGGGCGCATCCAGGCCGCCATTCGACAGCCCGTATACGCCCGCGGCGAGAGTGTGTTCTCGCACCTCCGGCGCATTCGATGCGAAGTACGCCTCCCCCCGATCGAACAACAGAAGGTTGAATGGCCGATAGCGAGCGGCACTCGTCGCGAGTTCCTTGACGTGCGCTCCAAGTCCATCCGCTCCGCACAGGAAGTCGGTCACCAGCCTTCCGCGCGACAGTCCGTCGTGCGGCAGCCGCGGATCGCGCATGTTCGTCACCACCGCGGCACGGCCGGGCGGGCGCACGCCCATCCAGGTTCCGCCGGCTTCGAGGTCGCGTCCGGCGATCACGCCCGGCGCATCGGGCCAGCACGCCAACGGAGCCGAGGGGCGCGCGTGCAATTCGTCGCGGTTGCCCACCAGCAGCAACCGCCATTGCGGGTGGACGTTCCACGCGAATGCGAGCACGCACATCCGGACAGCCTAGCGCATGTGGATTCCATCGGGCACGTCGACACCTCCCCCGCGCGCGTGCATGCGCGGCGATAATCGCGGCCCATGTGTCTCGCCCGCGTCAACGTCGCCGTCCGGAGCGGTGGAATCGCGCTGCTGCTGATGGCGATCCCCCAATTCGCGGCCGCACCACCTGCGCACGCTGCCTCGCCGGGACCCGCCGCCGCGAGTTCCAGCCGCGAGGCCGCCACCCGCGCGCAACTCGCCGAGGTGCGTGCCGAAATCGCGAAGCTTGTGGAGGAGCAACACGCGGCGGCGACGCAACGCGACGCGATCAATGCGAAGCTCGCCCAACAGGCCGCCCAGCTCGATGACGCCGCGAAGGCGCTGCGTGCGGCCGATGCCGCGATCGCCGCCAGGACCGCCGCGCTCGCGGACCTGCAGACGCAACGCGCGCAGCTCGAAGCCAGGCTCGCCGGCCAGCGCGAGGCGCTGGCGGAATTGCTGCGTGCGGTCTACACGCTGGACAGGGGTTCGGAGCTCCCGCTGCTGCTGGGCGACAACGACCTGGCGCGAATCGATCGCGCGCTCGCCTACTCGCGCTATTTCCAGCGGGATCGCGTCGGACGCATCCGTGGCCTGCTCGGCGAGGTCGCGCAGCTCGACGCGATCCGCAGCTCGATCGAAGCCGAAGCCCAGGCCATGCAACGGCAGCGCGACGAGCGCGCCACCCGGAGCGCCGCGCTCGAGCAGCAACGGGACGCACAGAAGAAGCTGCTCGCCGAAGCGGACGCGCGATTGGCGCAGCAGAAGGGCAAACTCGCATCCCTGAAGCACGATGCCGAGGCGCTCGCCCGCTTGCTCAAGCAACTCCAGGATGTCTTCGCGGACATTCCGGCGCAACTCGGCAAGAGCGCCCCGTTCGCGAAATTGCGCGGGAAGCTCGCGTGGCCGGTGGCGGGCGCGCCGCGGGAGGGCACAGGGCTTCTGGCGAACGGCGTCGTGATCGCGGCCGAGCCCGGCTCCGACGTGCACGCGGTCGCCTACGGACGGGTCGCGTGGGCCGACTTCATGCGCGGCTACGGAATGCTGGTGATCATCGACCACGGCGGCGGCTGGATGAGCCTGTACGGCGGCAACGAGTCGGCGCTGGTTTCCGCGGGCGACTGGGTGCGGCCGGGCCAACCGGTGGCGACCGTCGGCCGCGACCCGGAACAGGGTGGCGCGTGGTTCGGGCTGCGCAAGGATGGCAAGCCGGTCGATCCGCAGGGCTGGTTCGCGTCCCGGCGCTGACCGGCGGCGAAGCGCCTACAATGAACCACCGCCCCTTCGCGCGGTCCTGATTCCTGTCCACCAACGGTGCCGCAATGATTCGAAACTGGCAAATTCGGCTGGGGTGCCTGCTGGCGTTGTCCGGCGGCCCCACGTTCGCCGCACCGCCGGCCAAGCCGCCGCACCCCGCGCCCGCGCCTGCCACCAGCGTGGCCACGCCGACCGAGGCCTCGTCGATCGCGAACACGGCCGGCGATATCCCGAGCCTGGAGGAAATCCAGACCTTCACCCGTGCCTTCGAGTTGATCAAGCAGGCCTACGTGGCACCGGTCGGCAACCGGCAGTTAATGGATTCGGCGATCCGCGGAATGCTGGCCGGCCTCGACCCGCACAGCGATTTCCTCGACGTGCATGATCTCAAGGACCTCACCGAGGACACTTCGGGCGCGTATTCGGGGCTCGGCATCGAGGTCGCGCAGGTCAAGCACCAGTTGGTGATCGTGGCGCCCCTGGACGGCGGCCCGGCCAAGGCCGCGGGCATCCAGCCCGGCGACGTGATCGAGGCGATCGACGGCGTGCCGGTGCAGCCCGACGCCATCGACGCGGCGGTCACCAAGCTGCGCGGGCCGATCGGCTCGAAGATCACGTTGTCGATCCTGCACCCCGACGGCAGCAAGCCCGTGAAGGTCCCGCTGGTGCGCCAGCGGATCCGGATCGCCAGCGTGGACGCGCGGATGCTGGCGCCCGGTTTCGCCTACGTGCGCATCAGCGAATTCCAGGAGGACACCGCCGACGAGCTCACCGACGCCCTCGAGAAACTGCAGAAGGAACACGGTCCGCTGCGCGGCGCGGTTCTCGACCTGCGTTCCAATCCCGGAGGCCTTGTCACCAGCGCCGTCGGCGTCGCCGATGATTTCCTCGACGGGGGCCCGATCGTCAGCACCCGCGGCCGGCTGTCGCAGGCGGACCTCAAGTTCGGTGCCACCCCGGGCGACCTCCTGAATGGCGCACCGATGGTGGTGCTGGTCGACAACGGCACCGCATCCGCGGCGGAAATCGTCACCGGCGCATTGAAGGACAACCATCGCGCGCTGGTGATGGGACGGCGGACCTTCGGCAAGGGCTCGGTGCAGACCATCCTGCCGCTCGGCAACGGCGATGCGCTGAAGCTCACCACCGCCCGCTACTACACGCCGGACGGCACCTCGATCCAGGTGGCCGGGATCACGCCGGACATCGCGCTCGGCAATGTCACCGTCAAGGCCGACCGCAAGGCGGAGATCATCGACGACGAACACGAAGGCGACCTGCCCAACCACCTGGCCGGCACCGAAGCCGCGACCGCCAATCCGGATGCGGGCGATCTCGCGATCCAGGACTACGCGCTCTCGGAAGCCTTGCACGTGCTCCAGGGACTCGCGATGGCGCGGCACGTGCCCGCAGGCGCATCCAGCGCGCACTGAAGCCGATTCGCCGGAAACCGCTCCGCGGGTTCGCCCGGCTCGCCCGGATCAACTGGCTCCGCGCAACCTTCGCTGGATCGCTTCCAATTCGTGGCCGCTGGTTTCGACACCACCGCGCCACAGCATCACGCCCGAAATCGTCATCGGCACCGCGATCACCAGCGCCGACCACAGGAAGCTGTCGAACAGGCCGGACACCCCCAGCAGCGCACCCAGGATGCCTCCCGCCTTGGAGCCCGCGGCAACCAGTCCCGAGCCGGTCCCACGCAGGTGCACCGGGTAGATTTCGGCGGCATACGGAATCATGGTCGCGATCACGCCGCTGATGGCGACCAGCAACGCCACCGTCGCCGCAATCGTCACCGAATCGCTGCGGATGCCGGCGACGCCGATTGCCGCGAATGACAGCAGTGCCAGCACCGTCAGTGCCACGAACAGCACCAGCGACCGGAAACTGCTCCAGCGCTGGTACAGCCAGACCACCAACACCGTCCCGGGAATCGCGAGCACCGCCGATTGCGCCATCAGCGCGCTCGCCGCGCGGGCATCCAGCCCCAGCCGCTGCAGGTTCGCGGGCAGCCACAGCACGAAGCCGAAGTTGACAAGCCCCCACGCGAGCCCGCACACCATCAGCGCAACGGTGATGCGTCCATGGCGGCCCCGCAGCAATTCGAGCGCGCCACCGCTTGGCTGGCCGGGCGCAGGCGGGTGTGCAACCGGGCCGTCATCTTCGCGCACCAGCTTGCCCGCATCGCCGGCAAAACGCGCGAGCACCGCGCGCGCCTGTTCGGGCAAGCCGGCGCTGGCAAGGAATCGCGGCGACTCCGGGATGTAGCGGTTGAGCAGCACGATCAACGCCCCGGTCGGCAGGTTCAACAGCCACAGCGCCCGCCAACTGAATGCGGGCTCCAGCAACGTGGCCGCGCCCGACGCGGCGAGGTAACCGGCCGAGGTGCCGATGCCGCCGAGGGCGACCAGCAGCCAGCCGCGATGGCGGGCGGGCACGGTTTCCGCCATCAGGGTGAACGCGATCGGCAACATGCCCCCGGCCGCCGCGCCCATCATGAAGCACATGGCGAGGTTCCAGCGAAACGAAGGCATCGTGCCGCAGATCGCGGTGCCCATGAACATCAGCGCCGAGAGCAGGATCGCCGCGCGCCGCCCGAAGACGTCGGCAAGGCGGCCCCACACCACCGATCCGACCGCGGTGCCGATCAGCGCCGACAACGCCAGGTAACCCGCGCGGTCCATGCCGATGCCGTATTCGCGCGCCATTCCCGGCATCACGAACGCGATCGAGGCAGGCTTCATCACATCGATCGTCAACGCGATGGCCAGCACCACGACCAGCCGCCAGTGCTGGTGGTTGAGCGGCACTCCGTCGGCGACATGGAAATGCAGCCGTTCGCCATGGCGCGTCGTCATCCGCACCTGCTCGAGGCGCGGCATCAGTCCGTACCCCGCGAGCAGCACGCCGCCCGGGATCAGCACCATGCCGATCAGCATCTCCGGATCCATCGGCATGCCGGCCAGGTGGAAGTGCATCGGTGCGGCCATCACGTACATCGGCAGGTGCAGGCACACGCCGGCCGCGACCGCGAGGCAACCCAGCCAGAAGGCGGCAGGGTGGTGGAACGAGATGGTTGCCGGCCGGCCCATGCCAACGCTTCCGAAAATGACGCAGCGTAGCAGGCGACGGCAAATGAACGATCGCTGACGGGCCTCCGCCGGGTTCACCAGCCGTTGATCCCGCTCCATCCAAGCTGAATCGCACGTCCAAACGGAGGAATGCGATCATGGAGAAGCACAAGCTTTCGGCGGCGCTGGCAGCGGCCCTGTTGTGCGCGGCGGGCATGGCCTGCGCGCAGACCCCGCCGGTGCAGGCCACCCAGACCACCACCACGACCACCACGGTTTCGACGGTGCCCGGCGCGCTCACCGAAGAGCAGATCAAGGCCGACATCGCCAATGCCGGTTATAAGGAAGTTTCGGGCCTCGAGTTCGAAGACGGCGTGTGGCAGGCCAAGGCGCGCGGCGGCAACGACAACTGGGTGAGCATCAAGGTGGGCCCGACCACCGGCAAGGTCTACCAGGCCGATGCTCCGTCGCGTCTCAACGCAGACGAAATCAAGGCCAAGCTCACGTCGCAGGGCTACCAGAACATCCACGACGTCGAGTTCGACGAGGGTCTGTGGAGCGCCGACGCCAAGGATCCGCAGGGCCAGGATGTCGACCTCCTGGTCGATCCGGACGACGGCAGCGTGGTCGCCTCCGATCACGATTGACGCACGCCCGGCGCGGATCAAGGCTCGAAAAGCCGGCGCACGTTGCGCCGGCTTTTTTGTGCGTCGGTATCAGTGGCGGGACCGCCCACCGAGGCACCCGCACACGCAACCATGCGTGGCCATCGGCATTTCCCTACACGTTCCGGCGGCGGCGCCCGCTGGTGCGACGATCGGCCCGCGGCCGAACATTCCTTCATCGCCGCGAGGGAAGCCGCCATGGACCATCCAACCCAGCCACCCCGCAGCCTGTTCCGTCATCGGGCGTTGCTCGCGCATGCAGCTTGTGCGGGGTTGCTCCTGCTCGCCACCGGCGCGCACGCGGCCTCCATCTACAAGTGCGTCGCCGCCGATGGCCGGCTCGCGTTCCGCGACACGCCCTGCGCGGCTGACGCGCGGCAAACGAAATTGAACGTGTCCGGACTGCCGCTGATGGATCCGGGCGCGCCACGGCATGCCGCTGCATCGCGCACGACACGATCCTCCGCGCACCGCCGGACCCGCCGTCGATCGGCCAGGAAACGCCCGCGCAAGCAGCCGATGTCCTGGGAATGCCGCGCCACCGATGGCGAGGTTTTCTACCGGCACACCGGCTGCCCCGGCTCGGTGCCGGGCGACGGCGTGGTGCGATGGCAGGACGGCGGCGACTCGTCCTCCGGCAAGCGTTCGCGTCGCCGTCGCAACGCCTGGGGCTCCGTATCGGTGCGCGGCGTGGAGATCCCGCGCGCCGAGGCTTGCCGGCGCATCCACTCCGCCGGTGCGGCGGTGCGCGACGGGCATCGCCGCGATGCGCACGTCTCCACCTACGACCATCTCATGGGGCGCGATCCGTGCTCGGGCTTCTGACGTTTGCAGGCCGGGGGTCATGAAACCCTTTTCCGCGGCCCACGCGGACGAGGATCGCGGGCACGAAGCCGTGACCCTGCGACGCCGGTGACGGGGGCCGCACGGAATCGCGCCGCTTCCTCGAGCAGCCATTCGCGGAATGCCATGAATGCGGCGTGCTTGCGGGAACGCTCCGGGTACACGAGGAAATGCCACCGCCGGGCTTTCATCAACTGGGGGAACAGCGCCACCAGCTGCCCGGTTTCGATGAGCGGCCTGACCATCGTGGTCCGTCCCAACGCGACGCCGAGACCCTCGACCGCCGCGCGCTGGCGCGATTCCGAATCGCTGAACGAGGCAGCGTAACGGCGCGGAGGCGTGCCGCCGTGCAGGGCGAACCATTCCGGCCACGGGTCCTCGGGGCACAGCAACGGCAGATCGCCGAGATCCTCCAACCTCGGGGGCTTGCGACCGGCGAGCAGCGCCGGACTCGCGACCGGCGTCAACCATTCCTCCAGCAGCGACTCGACCACCAGTCCGGGCCACTCGCCGACCCCGTATCGCAACGCCGCATCGTGGCGGCCGTCGGCGAAATCCACCAGCTCGATCGAAGAATCGAGGTTGAGCTCGATCTCCGGGTGCCGGGAGACGAAGGCCGGCAGTCGCGGCAGCAGCCAGCTCGTGGCCATGGACGGCATCGCCGACAGCGACAGCGCGGTGTCGTTGCGCGCGCAGAGCGGTTTCATTGCCTCCTCGATCGCGTCCAGGTGCGGCGCGACGTTGTCGAGCAGGCGTTGGCCGTCCGTGGTGAGTTTCAGCCCGCGCGGGCCGCGCACGAACAACCGACGGTCGACACGCTCCTCGAGCGAGCGGATCTGGTGGCTGAGTGCGCTCACGGTCAGATGCAGACGCTCGGCGGCGCGGGTGAGGTTCTTCGCCCGCGCGGCTGCGACGAAGGTCTGCAGGGCGTTCATCGGAGTGCGAGTCATGTTCGAAATACCTCAAGTCTGGCTTGAAGATTGATCGCTACCGCTGCACCCGCAACGTCCCTATTGTTGCGGTCCACAGGGCATTTTTGCAACTTCGTCGGAGGTGTCCCATGTTGAAGGAACTATCGAAGCTGTGGCAAGGATTGTTGTTGATGCAGGGCCACGCAGCGGTCGTCCGGCCGATCCAGTCGGCTGCATGCGGAGGCGCCGCGCCAATGGCCGCTCCTCCGCACAGGCATCGGAGACGGAGCCTGCTTGGCGCTTCGGAGTGGCTGACGTTGGCCCCGATCTGGATCGTGACCCCCGTGATCGTCCTCCTGGCCCTTGCCGACCTCGTGCACCCGGCGTGAGGCATGCAGCCGGCGCGGCGCGCCACGGTGGGTCCGGCATCGGCACCCGCCGATGGGCAGGCGGCGGGCGCGGCGGGTACACTCCGGCACATGAACCTGCCCGTCCGAAGTGTCGTCATGCTGGCCGCGCTCGCGTCGGCCGCTGCGCTTGTGGCGGCCTGCTCGCAGTCGCCGGCACCGCCCGCCGCGCCCTCGGCCTCCGCCCAGGCCACGGCCAACGAAGCCGCCGCGCAGAGCGAACTCAAGCTTTACCAGCAGATGCTGGACGAACACAGTGATGAGCTGGCCGCGCCGGTCGGCCAGGAGATCGTGCGGAAGTACCCGGATACCTCCGCGGCGGCCGAGGTGCAGAAGACCCTCCCCCAGGTCGCGGCTCGTGCCAAGGCCAAGGCCGAGCACGACCGCCTCGCGAACCTCTGGTACTACCAGACCGCGGACATGGACGGCCTGCAGCACACCGCCAGCATCTACGCATCGGGCAAGCCGCGCAGCGAGGCCACGAGGCTGGTGCTTCGCCGCCACCGGAAGTGGAGCCAGAGCGTCTACCTGTTCGCGCCGGTCGGCAGCAAGGGCTTCGTGTGCAAGGGCACGTGCAAGATCGTGATGCACGTCGATGGCAAGCGCCAAACCTGGAAGGCCTACCTGCCGAAGACCGGCGAGCCGGCGATGTTCATCGAGGACGACAAGCGCTTCCTCGCGATGCTCGAGAAGGCCAGGGTCATCACGATGGACGTCGAGTCGAAGGACCGCGGCAAGCAAACGCTGAAGTTCGAGGTCGGCGGCTTCGAGCCGTCGAAGTTCAAGCCGCTGCCGAAGAAGTAGGCCGCGGGGCCGGTTGCCGGCGCGGAGCCCATTGAAACCGGCGGACCGCTCGCGCATGATGCGTGAACGGCAGCAGCGCTCCGGCACTCGTGGAGGGGGCATGGACGAGAAGATCTGCGTCTTCGAGGACGTGTACAACGACACCTCGGCCCGCGCGCAGGCCGAGCACGAGAAGCTCGGCGCCTTCGGCATGTTCGCGCGCATGAAGCTGTGGGACCGCCCCAAGGAGTCCGAGGTCGCGCTGGCCAACACCGAGAAGCGCTACGAGCCTTTCTGGATGGCCAGGGCCGCGCGGCGCACCTCGTACATCCGCAAGGTCGTCTACCGCGTCAAGGTCGAAGACGCGCACGTGGCCACCGTGGGACTGTTCGATCGCAAGTTCCCGGTCGATGCGCGCCGCGAGCTGCAACTGCCGGCGGTGGAGGAATGCGAAAGCACCACCTCGCTCGTCCACTATGCCGACGCGCTCGGCCACGAGACGCCGGAAAAGACGCTGGTCGATTACGCCGGGCGGTTTCCGTTCCAGGAAATCGCCGACAGCAGCGAACCGCGCTTCATCGTGCCCACCCTGACCGCCGCTTCGGTATTGCAGCAGGTGAAGTCACGCCTGTCCGCGCCGGTGCAGGCGGACGCGATCACCAGTGACGAACTCGACATCACCTCGCTGACGTTGTTCTACCGCCCGGTGTATGCGTTCCAGTTCACCTGGAAGGACAAGACCGGGGTGATCGAGATCGACGGCTTGTCGGGCCGCGTGAACAAGGAAGGCAACATGCTCGGCGGCGCGGTCCGCCGCCTCGGGAACCGCGACACGCTGTTCGACCTCGGGGCTGATTTCGCCGGGATCGTGGTTCCGGGCGGCACCATCGTCGTTAAGCTGATCGACAAGCTTTCGAAGAAGACCATTGCCTGAACGTGCGGTGGGGGTGGGTTACACGGCGTGCAGCCAACCCACCCCCATCCCGACCTTCCCCCTGAAGGGGAAGGAGAAAAGCTCGCGCATCGCAGCGCCCATGTCATCGCCGCGGCATTTTGCTCCCTCCCCTTCAAGGGGGCGAAGCGGCGCGTTTGCGAACCGCAGGTTCGCGCGCCGCTGAACGGCCGCACAGGGAAGTGCGGACCGGGCTCGCGAGCGCAGGATGCGCGAGGGGCTGGAGTGTGGATGGGTTCAAACAGAAGCGTTCATCGCCTGAACGCCGGACCTCATTGGATCGTCACCTGCGTGCGGTTGTCGTCGGAGACACGGTCGACAAGTTCGTTGAAGGGATCGATCCCGGCCTGGTAGGGCACGCCATCCACCGTCATGGTGATGGTGCTGTCACCGTCCTCGACCGGGTGTTTCGCGAGGTACAGCGGCTGCTCGTCCTCCTCCTCGCCGTTCTTCGCCTTGGCGAATATCCCGAGCTCGATCGGGATGTCGACCTTCGCGCGGGTCTCCTTGCCCTTGCCGTCCGCGTAGTACTTGGCGGCATGCACGTGCATCGTGACTTCGTATTTGCCGCCGGGCAGCTTCTTGGCAGTCGCCGAAACCATGCGATCGTCGAACAGGGTGATCCTGTCGAAGAAGTCGGTGATGAGGGCCTGGTATTGCGGGCCAGCCTGGGCGCGCAGGTCCGCGATCAGCTCGCGGGTGTCGGTGTAGGGCGGCTGCTGGAAGCGGACCTTGCCGAGCCAGGTGCGCAGCGCGGTGTTGACCTTGTCCTCGCCGATGTAGTCGGCGAGCGCATAGAAGATCACCGAAGCCTTGCGGTAACGGATGTAGGGCTGGTTCTCGACCAGCGCCAGCGGCTCTTCCTCGACGCGCTCGCCGCCGCGGCCGCGCAGGTAGTTGTCCAGCTCGTACTTCAGGAACTTGCGCATCTTCGTCGGTCCGTACAGGTGCTTCATCACCATCAGCGCCGAGTACTGGGCCAGCGACTCGTCCAGCATCGTGACGCCCTGCACCCGGGCGCCGATCGCCTGGTGCGCCCACCACTGGTGGCCGATCTCGTGCGCCGTCACGTAGGTCACGTAGTCGATGTCGGACGGCTTGCGCAGGTCGGCGATGAAGCCGATCGATTCGGAGAACGGAATCGTGTTGGCGAACGACTGCGCGAAGCTGGAATAGTCCGGGAACTCGAGGATCCGCAACTGTTGGAACTGGTACGGGCCGAAGTGCCGGGTGTAGTAGTCCAGCGACAGCTTCATTGCCTTGAACATGCGCGGGATGTTGTAGGGATGCTGCGGGTCGTGGTAGATCTCCAGGTTCACGTCGTGCCACTTGTCCCGCGCGACCTCGTAGCGCGCCGACTGGAACGAGAAGAAGTCCAGGATCGGCGTGTCCTGCACGTAGTGGAAATAGCGCCTGTCGCCTTCGATCCAGGTTTTCTGGAGATATCCCGGCGCGAGCGCGATCTGGTCGGCGCGAGTGGAGAGCGTTGCCTGGAAGTGCACCCAGTCTGCGTCGCAGGAGATCAGGTTGTTCGCGTGCGCCGCGGCATCATCGCGGCTGGGCAGCCGCTCGGCGGGACCAAGCCCGTACTTGCGGCGGTCGTTGTTGTCGGTCAGCTCGCGGCCCTTGTCGTAGCAGAAATGCGGGAACGCGAAACTGTTGATGAAGGTACCGTTGTGCACGACCTGTTCGCCGGCCGGTTCGTTGGCGAAGCCGTTGTAGGCGACGTGCATCCTGAACCCGAAATCCATCGAGGCGCCGGGTGCCAGCGGGGTGTCCAGCTTGTACAGGTAGAAGCCCTGCTGCTCGTCGGCGTGCTCGATCCTGTGCGCCGGGAAGTCGAGATCGAACGAGTAGTCCTTCGTCGAAAAGGTCGGAAGTTGCACCAGCAGTTCGTCGATCGGCCGGGCGTGCTTGTTCACCAGCACGTAATGGCCGTCGACATCGATGCGGCGCGCTGCGGGGTGCATCGCCACGCTCACGTTGACATCGGTGATGCGCGGCTGGGGCATGCCCATGTACTTGTGGTAGTCCTTCTCGTACCGGGCGGCGAGCTGCTGGCCCGCGTCGTAGGTCTGGTAGCGATAATGCCCGTGGGTGTTGCGGAAATTCCACACGCCGATGGCGATGAAGCCGGCCAGGGCGCACGCCAGCAAAGCCGCCGTGGGCACGCCCAGGCGGCGCCGCGCGACACGGGCGCGCGCCCGCCAGCCGGCGGCATTGCCGCGCGGCCAGTACAGCGCCGCCACGACCAGCAGGGCGATCGCGAAGGCGCCCCAGTAGGCGCGAAACCACAGGGTTCCGATCCAGAACGAGCCGAAGCCGTTCATGTCCGAATAGGGCGTGCCCGGGGCGCTGCCGTAGCGGTACAGGTGGTCCGCGAAATGGAATTGCCCCAGGACGATCGTCAGGATGATCCAACCGACGAT
Source organism: Rhodanobacteraceae bacterium (assembly GCA_035700365.1). Taxonomy (GTDB): domain Bacteria; phylum Pseudomonadota; class Gammaproteobacteria; order Xanthomonadales; family Rhodanobacteraceae; genus 66-474. The sequence continues at coordinate 22,307 of DASSOQ010000159.1, forward strand.
CAGCGCGTAACCGACGAACTTGTTGCCGGCCCAGGCCTGGAACACCACGGCGAGGATGCCGACCAGCAGGAACTGCAACAGGTCCAGGCCGATGAACTGGAGGTACAGCACCGGTTGCAGCTCGTGGTAGCCGCGGATCAACTGGTTGCCCATGCACGCGAGCGTGCCGGCCGCGAGGAACACCACGATCACCGCCGCGAGCGCCGCGACCTTGGAAAGCAACGGGATCCAGTCGGGCGTCGGGAAAGCGTCCACCACTTCGCTGACGCGGCTTTCCCGTTCGCGCCACACCAGCTCGCCTGCATAGAAGAACACCACGAGCAGCAGCAGCCACGTGTAACTGCCCGTCATGACCTCGGCCATCCCGTGCGTGACCGGCAGGGTGCTGGTGCCGTACATGTCCCCGCTGAGCGCAAGCATGGCGCCGAGGTTCATCAGGCCGAAGCCCAGCATGATCAGGAACGGGACGCCGAGCAGCACGCCGCGGGCGTCGAACCATGCGAGCTTCGCGAACTGCCGGCAGCGGGCGGCGAAGCCGCTGCGCAGCGTCACCACCGGCAGCACGATGTTCGCGGCCGGGGCCGGGCCGGGTACGTCCGGGGCGGTGGCGCGTTTGCGGCGACGGAACCACCGCAGCCCCTCGTGATCGGGCTTGAACAGCCAGAAGGCGGCGGCGAGCAGCGCCGCACCCACCGCGATCCACAATGCGCGATTACCCAGCAGCAGGCCGGTCAGTTCGGGGATCCGCGTGTTGCGGTCGGCCGGGGTCCAGTAGCGCGTCACCAGGTCCACCGCGCCCATGCCGAAAGGGTCGATCAGCGCGCCGGTTGTCTGGTGATCGATGTTGCCGCCGCGCAGCGTGACGCCGGCAATGGTCCACAACATGAAGAACGCGAGCACGCCTACGTAGGCGCCGAGCATCGACCGCGTGACCGTCGCCAGCAGGAACAACAGCGCGGCCAGGAACAGCAGGTTGGGCAGCACGAGTACGCCGAGTGCCCAGCCGTAGGCGCCCCACGGGGTGGGTCCCAGCCGCGCCGGATCCAGCCAGGGCATCTGCGAGCCCAGCCAGTACCCGACGGCCACGGCGATGAGGATGGCGATGCTGATCAGCCAGCCGGCGGCGAAGCGGCCGCCGAGGTACGCGATCCGCGACATCGGCGTGGCGAACATCATGTCGGCGGTTCCCGCGCCGAAATCGCGGAGCGCCGCCCCGACCACGAAGATCGGGATCAGGAACAGGCCGAGCACGGAGAAGATGCCCAGCATCTGGACCACGACATACGGGGCGTTGCGGTGGATGTTGCCGACGCCGCCGCCGATCTGGATCTGGTCGGAACAGGCCGCCCCGAATGCCACCGCCGCCAAGGCGATGGCGACCAGCCAGAACAGCGGGGTTCTGAGTTGCTGGCGCAACTCGAAGCGGAAGATCTCGCGGAACACGTCAGGCAGCCTTGCTCGAGGCGGCGTGGTGCAACTGGCCGAAATAGACGTCTTCGAGGTCCGGCGGCACGCATTCGAAACCCTGCTCGGGCATCGCGTCGGCGAGCACGTGGATCAAGGTCGCGCCACCGGCGAGCCGCGTCGACAACACGGTCATGCGTGCGCGGTAGTGGGGGAGCGCCGCCTTGTCGATCGCGCGCCGCCACACCCGGCCCTCCAGCGAACGAATGCTTTCGCGCGGTTCGCCCGTCAGGCGCACCTGCCCCCCCGCGATGATCGCCATCCGCGGGCACAGCTCGGTCACGTCTTCCACGATGTGGGTGGAGAGGATCACCACCACCCGCTCACCGATTTCCGCCAGCAGGTTGAGGAAGCGCTGGCGCTCCTCCGGGTCGAGGCCGGCCGTGGGCTCGTCGACGATCACGAGCTTGGGATCGCCGATCAGCGCCTGCGCGATCCCGAAGCGCTGGCGCATGCCGCCGGAAAAGCCGCCCAGCTTGCGCTTGCGGGCGTCGTAGAGGTTCACCTGCTTCAGGAGTGCGGCCACGAGGTCGCGCCGCTCGCCACGCCGGGTGACCCCCTTCAGGACCGCGAAATGGTCCAGCATCGCCTCGGCGGACACCCTCGGATACACGCCGAACTCCTGCGGCAGGTAGCCCAGCACCTGCCGCGTCGCGGGCTTGTCCGCCAATACGTCCAGGTTGCCGAGGCGGATCGTGCCGGAATCGGGGTCCTGCAGCGTCGCGATCGTCCGCATCAGCGTCGATTTGCCCGCCCCGTTCGGACCCAGCAGCCCGAACATGCCGTTGGGGATGTCCAGCGAGACCTCCTGCAACGCGCGGACGCCGTTGGGATAGGTCTTGGAGAGGTTGCGAATGGTCAGCATCCGTCGGCTCCGGGCGCGCGGTGGAGAGGTTGCCTGGCAGTCTGCCCGCCGGGCGCAATGCCTGTCCATCGGCCACAGGTCACGGTGACTTTCGGCCACGGGCCGTGATGCCATGCGCGCGGAGGCGCGGCTTGCCATCCATTGACCGCTACATGACGCGGCCGCGCAAATGCGCGAAACTGGGCGTCTTGCAGATCGAGAACCTGAGGAGCCCGGCATGGCCGAGACACGCGAGGTGAAGGTACCCGACATCGGGGATTTCCAGGGAGTCCCGGTGATCGAGGTCATCGTCAAGCCGGGCGACCATGTCGAAAAGGACCAGGGCCTGGTCACGCTTGAATCGGCGAAGGCCACGATGGAAGTGCCCTCGCCGCTGGCGGGCACCGTCCGCGACGTCAAGGTCAAGGTGAACGATGAAGTCTCGCAGGGCGATGTGATCGCCACGATCGAGGCCGACGACGCCGGCAGCGGCAACGGAGAACCGGCGCCGGCAGAAGGCGGCGGAAAAGCCGGCTCGCCGGAATCCGGCCAAGCCGAAAAGCCCGCACAAACGAAGGAAGAACAAGCGGCGCCGCCCCGGAAGGAAGCGACGCCCGTCGCGCATCCGCGCGAAGAAGCGCCGCCAGCGGAACACGACGACACTTGGGCGTCGGGAACGCCCGCCGCCGCGCGCCGCAGCGGCGAGAACGCGGGCGCGCCGCGCACGCCGCCGATCCCGTTCGATGCCGAATCGGTGATGCCCGGCAAGGTCCCGTACGCAAGCCCGGTCGTGCGCGCCTTCGCCCGTGAACTGGGCGTCGACCTCGCGCAGGTCTCCGGCAGCGAGCGCGGTGGCCGCATCAGCCGCGAGGACGTGCAGAAGTTCGTGAAGGCGGCGATGAGCGGCGGCGCCCGGCCAGCGGCTGGCGGCGGCGGCGGACTGAACCTGCCGCCGTGGCCGCAGGTCGACTTCTCCAAGTTCGGCGAAATCGAGACCCGTCCGCTGACGCGGATCCAGAAGCTGTCGGGCCCGAACCTCGCGCGCAACTGGGTGATGATTCCGCACGTCACCCAGTTCGAGGATGCCGACATCACCGACCTGGAAGCGCTGCGCGTCAAGCTCAACAAGGAGCACGAAAAGGAAGGCACCAAGGTCACCCTGCTCGCATTCCTGATCAAGGCCTCGGTCGCGGCGATCCGGAAGTACCCCGACTTCAATTCCTCGCTCGACGCGTCCGGCGAAAACCTGGTGGTGAAGAAGTATTTCCACATCGGCTTCGCCGCCGACACGCCGAACGGCCTCGTGGTCCCGGTGATCCGCGACTGCGACCAGAAGGGCGTGCTCGAGATCGCCCGGGAAATGTCGACGCTCGCGAAGAAGGCGCGCGACGGCAAGCTGTCGCCGGGCGAGATGTCGGGCGGATGCTTCTCGATCTCGTCGCTCGGCGGGATCGGCGGATCCGCGTTCACGCCCATCATCAACGCGCCCGAAGTCGCGATCCTCGGCGTGTCGCGCTCGTCGATGCAGCCGGTGTGGAACGGCGAGGAGTTCGCGCCGCGCCTGATCCTGCCGCTGTCGCTGTCCTACGACCATCGCGTGATCGACGGGGCGGCGGCGGCGCGGTTCGCCACCTATCTCGCGCAACTGCTCGCCGACATGCGGCGCGCGCTGCTGTAGGAAAACCATGGCCGCGGCGCGCGCCACGCCACTGCAGGACGCGCCATCCGCTTCCGGGGGTGACGCGCCCCACAGCGTGGCCGGCGCCTTCCCGAAGTTGAACGACATCCTCGGCTTCCGGCTGATCGATGCCAGCGGCATCGAGGTTACCGTCGGAACCCTGCTGGCGGGAATCCTGATCCTGGTGGCGGTGTGGATCCTCACGCGGATCGTGGGCCGGGCGTTCGCCCGCTACGGCGCGCGGCACCAGAGCACCCACCACGCATTGGCCTACACGGCATCGCGGGTCACCAATTACCTGTTGCTGATCGTCGGCGTCCTCGTCGCCCTCGCCGTGGCCGGCGTGCCGATGAGCAAGTTCGGGCTATTCATCGGCGCGCTGGGCGTCGGCCTCGGATTCGGCCTGCAGACGATCTTCAACAATTTCGTGTCGGGACTGATCATCCTGTTCGAACGCAACCTCAAGGTCGGCGATTTCGTCGAACTGGCGTCCGGCGTCCACGGCACCGTACGCGACATCCAGATCCGCGCAACCCGCATCACCACCAACGACAACATCGATATCCTGGTACCGAACTCCGAATTCGTCAGCGCGAAACTGGTCAACTGGACCCTGCGCGAAGTGTCGCGACGGCTGCACGTGCCGTTCAAGGTCGCCTACGGTACCGACAAGGCGCTGGTGCAAAAGGCCGGACTGGAAGCAGCCGCCGCGGTGCCGTTCACCCAGTCGCTGGGCGGGGCACGCGGGCCGCAGGTCTGGCTGATGGCATTCGACGAGTATTCCATGAGCTTTGCGCTGGTGGTATGGCTGACGGCCGAAGCCACCAAGCGGGTACGCGGCGTCGCGGCCGCCTACAACTGGGCGCTGCACGACGCACTGGAGAAATACGGCATCGAAATCCCGGTCCCGCAACGCGAGGTGCGCGTGCGTGGCTGGAACGCCTTACACGATCAGGAAGCAAGGAACCACAACGATGGCCCAGACGATTGAATTGAAGGTGCCCGACATCGGCGATTTCCACGACGTGCCGGTGATCGAGGTGATGGTGGAGCCCGGCGACCGTGTCGAGAAGGACCAGGGCCTCGTCACCCTGGAATCCGCGAAGGCCACGATGGAGGTGCCTGCATCGAACGCCGGGATCGTCAAGGAGGTCAGGGTGAAGGTGGGCGACAACGTCGAGCAGGGTTCGGTGATTGCGGTGGTCGAAGCCGAACAAATTCCCGGATCGGAAAAGCATCCGGGCACGGGCAACGCTTCTGCGCCCGACCCCGCCGGGGCAGCGGTCCGGAGCGAGGTTGAGAAGCCGCGCGGCCCCGAACGGACGGTCAGGGACGCCGGCACCGGCGCTCCGCACCAGGGACGGTTACCCCCCTCGACCGCACCCTCACCCGCCAGTGAAACCGGGCGCAAGCCGGACCTCGAATGCCGGGTGCTGGTGCTCGGTTCCGGTCCCGGCGGTTACAGCGCGGCGTTCCGCGCGGCCGACCTCGGCCTCGATACCGTGCTGGTCGAGCGCTACGGCACGCTCGGCGGGGTCTGCCTCAACGTCGGCTGCATCCCGTCGAAGGCCTTGCTGCACGCGGCCGAAGTGATCGATGCGGCCGAACTGATGGACACGCACGGCATCGCATTCGGCAAGCCGAAGATCGACCTGGACAAGCTGCGCGACTTCAAGGACAAGACCGTCGGCAAGCTCACCGGCGGATTGACCTTCATGGCCAGACAACGCAAGGTGCGCGCCGTGCAAGGAACCGGCGCCTTCGTGTCGCCGCACGAACTGGAAGTCGTCAACGGCGACGACAAGAAACTGATCCGTTTCGACCAGGCCATCATCGCGGCCGGCTCGCAGGCCGTGCATTTGCCGATGTTCCCGTGGGACGACGAGCGCGTGATGGATTCCACCGGCGCGCTGCAACTGCGCGACGTGCCGAAAAGCCTGCTGGTGGTCGGCGGCGGCATCATCGGGCTGGAAATGGCGACGGTGTACCGCGCGTTCGGCAGCAACGTCACCGTGGTCGAATTCATGGCCCAGTTGATGCCGGGCGCGGACGCGGATCTCGTGCGTCCGCTCGCCGCTCGCTTGAAGAACCAGGGCGTCGCAGTGCACCTCAAGACCAAGGTCACCGCCGCCAGGGCGCAGAAGAACGGCATCACCTGCGAGTTCGAGGGCGACAGCATCCCCCAGGAAAAGACCTTCGACCGTGTGCTGGTGTCGGTCGGCCGCAGCGCCAACGGCAACGCGATCGGCGCCGACAAGGCCGGTGTCAGCGTTACCGAACGCGGATTGATTCCGGTGGACACGCAGATGCGCACCAACGTCCCGCACATCTTCGCGATCGGCGACCTGGTCGGCCAGCCCATGCTCGCGCACAAGGCGGTGCACGAAGGTCACGCCGCCGCGGAAGCCGCGGCCGGCCAGAAGCGGCACTTCGATGCCCGCGTGGTGCCGTCGGTGGCATACACCGATCCCGAGATCGCATGGGTCGGCGTGACCGAACGCGAGGCGAAGGAAAAGAACCTCGACGTCGGCGTCGGCAAGTTCCCGTGGGCGGCCTCCGGGCGCGCGCTGGGCATGGACCGCGCGGAAGGCTTCACCAAGCTGATCCACGACAAAGCGACCCATCGCGTGATCGGCGGCGGCATCGTCGGGGTGCACGCCGGCGACTTGATTTCGGAGATCGCGCTGGCCATCGAAATGGGCGCCGAAATCGGCGACATTGCGCTCACCATCCACCCGCACCCGACGCTGGGCGAATCGATCGGCATGGCGGCGGAAGTCGCCGAAGGCACCATCACCGACCTGTACATCCCGAAGAAGAAGTAGGCGCCGAGAAAGTGTGTAGCCCGGATAAAGGCGCGCAGCGCCGCAATCCGGGAGGACCATCCCGGATTCCGCTACGCTCCATCCGGGCTACGTGCTTTCGTGGGAGCCGGCCATGCCGGCGACGTTCGTCACTCTTCGGCGAACAGTTCGGCTTGCGCCTCGTAGCTGTCGCGATCGACGAAGCCGGCGAGGCCGACGCCTACCAACCGATAGCGGGTGCGTGCGGGGAGCGCGACCCGCGTGCGCAGGGCGCATGCGATCTCCGCCAATGCACGCGCGGACTCCGGCCGCTCCGGCGGGGTCAGCGTCCGCGTCAGAATCCGGAAGTCGGCGGTTTTCAGCTTCAGCACCACGCTGCGGGCGATGCGGGCGTGCGGCGCTTCCGCCTCGCGCCGATGCGCGGCCCAGGTTTTTTCCGCCAGCCGCTCGATGTGCGGCGTGAGTTCGTCCAGCGTCAGGTCGTCCTCGAAGGTGTCTTCGCTTGAAATCTGCAGCGTCGGGCGGTCCGGCGTCACCGGCCGCTCGTCGATGCCAAGGGACAGCTCGTGCAGGCGCTTGCCGTAGCGCCCGAACCGGCGCTCCAGCGCAGCCGCATCATGCGCTCGCAGGTCGGTGACAGTCGCAATGCCGAGTTCGGCGAGCTTCCGCTGCATCACCTTGCCGACCCCCGGCAGGCGCTCGACCGGCAGCGGCGCCAGGAAATCGAGCACGTCCCGGGGCCGCACCACGAACAAGCCGTCCGGCTTCCTGAAGTCCGATGCGATCTTGGCCAGGAACTTGTTGGGTGCGACGCCGGCGGAGGCGGTGAGCCGGGTTTCCGCGCGGATGGCGGCGCGAATCGCTTCGGCAACCGCGGTGGCCGAAGCGAGGCCCGACTTCGGTTCGGTGACGTCCAGATACGCCTCGTCCAGCGACAACGGCTCGATCGAGTCGGTGTGGCGCGCGAAGATCTCCCGCACCTGCCGCGATACCGCCTTGTAGCGAACGAAGTCCGGCGGCACGAATACCGCGTGCGGACACAGCCGCTCGGCACGCAGCGCCGGCATTGCCGAATGCACCCCGAACCGACGGGCCTCGTAACTCGCCGCGCACACGACCGATCGCGCGCCCTTCCATGCCACCACCACCGGCTGGCCGCGCAGGCGCGGATCGTCGCGCTGCTCGACCGACGCGTAGAACGCGTCCATGTCCACGTGCACGATCTTGCGCCGCGGCCCCTCCACGGCGTCAGGAAGCCTGTCCCGCCGCGTCCTCTGCAACCTTCGGCTTCACCAGGAACCGCACCGCGATGATGCCGAGCTCGTACAGCAGGCACATGGGGATCAACAGCAACACCATCGAGGTGATGTCCGGCGGAGTGATCACCGCCGCAACCGCGGCGGCGGCGACGATCGCATAGCGGCGCCAGCTCTTCAGCTTCTGCAGGTCGACCACGCCCACCGCCGCAAGGATCACCTGGACCACCGGGATCTCGAAGCACAGCCCGAACGCGAAGAACACCAGCATCACGAAATCGAGGTAGTGCGTGATGTCGGTCATCATCTCGACACCCGGCGGCGTCACCGCGGTGAGGAACCGGAACGCCGCCGGCAATACCAGGAAGTATGCGAACGCGCAGCCGCAATAGAACAGCGTGACGGCGGCCACCAGCAGCGGGCGCGCGAGGCGTTTCTCGTGGCGGTACAGGCCCGGGCTCACGAACGCCCAGAGCTGGTACACGATCACCGGCATGCTGATGAACAGCGCCGCGTAGAACGCGAGTTTCAGCGGCGTGATGAAGGGGCTGGCGACCTGGGTCGCGATCAGGTGCGCGCCGAGCGGCAGGCGCTCGACCAGTGGCTCGGCGAGCCAGGCATACAGCCGATTGGCGAACGGCACCAGGCATGCCAGCACCACGATCACGCAGGCGATTGCCTTCAGCAGGCGTGAACGCAGCTCCAGCAGATGCGAGAAGATGCCCTGTTCCAGGTCGAAGCCGGACTCGGTGTCCGGGTCCCCGCCCGGACCATGCTCAGGCGTGGCCATCGGATCGGCCCTTCGCCTTGCCGGCATCGACCGCGCCCGACACCTCGGTCGCAGCCTCCTCCACCGAGGCGCGTGCCGAATAGGCGGCATCGCGGGCAGCATGCTGGAGCGACTCGGCACGCTCGGCGGCTTCGCGCGCGTTGCGCCGGATCTCCTCGATCTCCAGTTCGCGCTCGACTTCCGAGCGCACGCTCTCCCAACCCAGGCGCACGCGCCTCAACATCGCGCCGACCATGCGGGCGGCCTTGGGCAGCTTGTCAGGCCCAAGCACCACCAGCGCGATCACGGCCAGCAGCAGCAGCTTCGAAAAGCTGAGCTCGATCATCGCGGCCCATCGCCCCGGTTATTCGGGTGAGCGCTTCGACTCTGCGGAGTCGCGCCGTTCCTGGTGCGGCGCGGATGCCGCCGGCGGATCCGCCTGCAACTTCTCGCCGCCGTCGGCCGGCTTCGACTTCTCTTCTTCATCGTCGCCGTGGAAAGCCTTCTTGAAACCGCGCATGGCGTTGCCGAGATCGGGCCCGATCTTGGTCAGCTTCCCGGTGCCGAAAATCACCAGCACGATCAGGAGCAGGAGCAGCCAATGCCAGATGCTGTCAAAACCCATAACTACCTCGTGCGGAATCCTGCCCGGACGCCGCGGGGCGCGGCGCGGGCTTTCCGCCAGTGACCAGTGTACCGCAGGCGGCGGCGCCGGACCGTGCAGCGGCTCGAGCGCCAGATCGTCCGGCCGCGACCAAGCAGCCCCGCGGAACCCGGCGTCGCGGCCGGTGACAGGCTGCTGTGGCACACTGCGCAGGCCTTCGCGTTTGCGACCAGGACCGCGCAGCATGCCCCGCTACTTCGGATTCGATGCCGCACCCCAGCCGCCCGGAGCCGCGGAGACCGCCGTCCTGCTCGTCAACCTAGGAACCCCGGAAGCGCCGACCGCCGATGCGGTGTCCGAATACCTCGCCGAGTTCCTGTCCGATCCGCGGGTCATTGAACTGCCGCGCTGGCTATGGTGGCCGGTACTGCACGGGTACATATTGCGCACCCGGCCGCGGCGGTCGGCCGAGGCCTACGCCAAGGTCTGGCGCGACGACGGCTCGCCACTGCGGGTGTTCAGCGAACGCCTCGCCGTCGCCGTCGGTTCCGAACTGTCGCGCCGGACCGACGGCAAGGTGGTCACGGCGCTCGCAATGACCTACGGCGAGCCCTCTGCTCGCAGCGTGGTCGCCGGCTTGATGCGAAGCGGCGTGCGCCGCCTGCTGGTATTGCCATTGTTCCCGCAATACTCGGCGACCTCGACCGGCGCCGCGCTGGACGCCGTCACCCGCGTGCTGCAGACGCTGCGCTGGCCGCCGGCCCTGCGCACCGTCAACGACTACCATGCGGACGCCGGTTACCTCGCGGCACTGGTCGGGAGCGTGCAGGCCCACTGGAGCCAGCACGGTCGCGGCGACAAGCTGCTGCTGAGCTTCCACGGCATCCCGGAAAAATACGCGGACGCCGGCGATCCGTATCCGGACCAGTGCCGGGAGACGGCGCGACGCCTCGGCGACGCCCTCGGCGTGGCCGGGGACGACCTCCTGGTGACCTTCCAGTCCCGCCTTGGCCGCCAGCCGTGGCTGGGGCCTTATACCGACGAGGTGGTCGAACAGCTCGCGCGCCAGAACGTCGAAACCCTGGACGTGCTTTGCCCGGGCTTCGCCGTGGACTGCCTCGAAACGCTGGAAGAAGTCGCGCTCAGGTATCGCGCGACGTTCCTGACCCGGGGCGGCAAGCAGTTCCGCTACATCCCGGCCCTCAACGAGGCACCCGCCCATGCGTCAGCGCTGGCCGACATGGCGCTGCGGCAATTGGCGGGATGGGTATGAGCGCGGCCGCGGCGACCGTGCCGCGGCCACCGATCCCCGCATGAGCCAAGCTTCGTGTGCTGGCGGCGGTTACGCCGGCGCCTCCGATCGTTCCCTACGGGCTCGGCGCCAGCGTCGCGCCGCGTCGGCCCCGAGCAGGCCGAACGCGAGGAAGCCGAAAGCTGCGAACGGGTCGGGTTCCGGTACCGGCCTTGGCGGGACTTCGCCAATCGAGGACCAATAGCCGAGGGCTCCGGAGCAAGGATGGTCATAGCATCCCCACGCCCAGTCGTCCGACAGGAACCCTGAGATCGTCCACAGCTTGCTGTCGCCGGATGTGCTCATGGAGTAGCTGTTCTCGCCATCGTTGATGTTCAAGTCGCCGGTCAGGTAATCGCCGAATCGAACGTCCGTGTCGAGGTACCACACCCAGTCGCTTTCGTCATCCGACGGTCTCAATGCGTGACCGATGGAATCCAGTTCGATCAGTGGAGCCCCGGGATCCAAGGCGCCGGGGTAGGTGTGATCGAAGCTGTAGCTCATGCTCCCTGAACTGAACGCCTCGTCCGTCACTTCCAGCCGATCGGTGCAATCAAATACAAATCCGCACGATCCATCGGCGGGGATATATGGCGCCTTTTCGTTGATCGGGTACCACGTGTAGGTCACCGAGGCACTCGCATCGAGGCTCACCGAAGCAAGCAGCAATGTGGCAGTGGCGGCCAGCGCCGCAACATATGTCTTCATCATCACACCCTCCATGTCTTTCTTCAGCGGCCCAAGACGAGCCGGAGGATGCGCACTTCGGGCGTCCAGCGTGTGATCCACATCAACAAAGTCCGGAAACGCAAGCACCAACGCACCCGTATATGCGCGGCCATGGCGTTCGGAATGCGGGATGGATGGCACCCCGGGCCGAAACGGCGCTCTTGGCGTGGCGAGCCCGTGCGGGGCGGCGATGCGGCCACGACGGCTCTCGACGCGCCCGGAAATGTGACGCCGTTCCGGTCACGGCGCATGCGCCCCCGGCAGGCTCACGGTTCCTGGAGGAAGCCGCAGCATCACGTTTGACTGGTCGGGGGCAGCGGTGCGCCGCATGCCCGCGCCGCGAGCTTTCGGCAGGACCGGCTCCGGAACGACCCGGACCGAACCGTTCTGACGTGTTCAGCACGAACACGCCCGGGATATCCGTAACCAACAGGAGGGTTGCAATGAAACGATCGTCTTTGGCTTTGTCGGTCTTCGGCGTCTCGGTACTCGGGTGCCTGGCATTCAGCAGCACGGCGTCCGCCGTGGCCGCCGGAACCTGGGGCCCGGACCCATGTGCAATCGATTACGACTATTGCGTCATGGTTTCCGGCAACACCGAAGCCTACTGCGAATCGCAGTACATCGAATGCGAGCAGCAGGGCGACGGATTTGCACAAGGTCACCTGCGGGCAGGCAACAACATGCCGGCGAGCCAGCCGGACACGGCATCGCTGCGCAGTTGAAGCAACGATCAAAATGCTGCGCAAAAGAAAACCCCCGTCTTTCGACGGGGGTTTTTGCTTTTGAAGCCCCTGGCAGTGTCCTACTCTCGCATGGCGAATGCCACACTACCATCGGCGCTGATGCGTTTCACTTCCGAGTTCGGGATGGGATCGGGTGGGGCCACACCG
>DASSOQ010000160.1:0-8272 GCA_035700365.1 Rhodanobacteraceae bacterium
TGCGGTCGGCGGCGGCGCAGGTGCGTTGCGCCGCCGGGCCTTCGCCGAACCGGGTGGTCATGCCGCCGAACGGGCGCTGGTAGATCTTGCCCTCGGCCGTGCGCGAGAACGGCACGCCCCAGTGCTCGAGCTCGTAGACGGCATCAGGCGCATTGCGGCACAAATATTCGATGGCATCCTGGTCGCCGAGCCAGTCCGAACCCTTCACGGTGTCGTACATGTGCCAGCGCCAGTCGTCGGGGCCCATGTTGCCGAGTGCCGCCGAGATGCCGCCCTGCGCCGCGACGGTGTGCGAGCGGGTCGGGAAGACCTTGGTGATACAGGCGGCCTTCAGGCCCTTCTCGGCCAGGCCGAAGGTGGCGCGCAGGCCCGCGCCGCCGGCGCCGACCACGACCACGTCGTAATCATGGGTTTCGATCTTGTAACTCTCGTTGGGCATGTGCATCCCTTGTGCGGGCAAGTTCCGATGCGCCGGCAGTCATCCGGGACTTGCCGGTGCGCGCCGGTCCGGCGGTCCGGATCCGGCTTCCGGATCGAACGCCCATGGGCATTCGATCCGCAGCGGCGCGTCCCTGCACCGCGGGAACCCCGGCGATCAGGGATTCCCCGGTACCGTCAGGGCGTACCGTTGAGCCACAGCGCCGCGATCGCCATCACGCAGGCCAGCGCCCCCAGCAGCGCGCCGAAACGCAAGGCGATTTCGAGTGTCACTTCCAGCCAGCGGGTGTGCACGTAGTCCTCGATGATCACCTGCAGGCCCAGTGCGCCGTGCCAGAACATGCATATCGTGAAAACGATGAGGAAGATCGCGTGCACCGGCTGGGCGATGATCGCGACCACCTCCGCGAAGTTCGCGGTGTGCAGCATCCCGCCGAGCACGAACAGGAACCAGATCGACAGCGGCACCAGCGCGACGGCGGTGACCCTCTGCACCCACCAGTGGTGCACGCCACTCCTCGAGGAACCCAGGCCACGCGCCACCTTCAGCGGCGTGCGCAGGCCCTCCTGTCCCGGATAACCGCTCATGCGCCACCTCCGGCGACCCGCAGCGAGAGCAGTACCCACACCAGCACGGTGAGCGCGACGCTGACGACGAGGATGATCCAGCCCGTGGACCAGTAGGACGGGTTGTGCGTACGGTCGCGGTTGGCCGGGCCGTAGTTCAATCCGGCGTCGCGGGCCAGATGCTGGATGCCGTTGCACAGGTGGAACCACAACGACCACAGCCACAGGAACAGCAGGACCTCGCCGATCCAGCTGTTCCAGAATGCGGCGAACACGCCCCAGGCCGAAGGGCCGGTGGCGGCGGCGATCAGCGCCCATGTCACCAGCAACGCACCCAGGCACAGGAACAGTCCCGTCAGCCGGTGCAGCGTCGACTGCAGCATGTTGACGCGCCAGCGGTAAACGCCGAGGTGCGGTGACAACGGTCGGGTAGTAGGCATGTTCTCAGGTCCTGATCACTGCGCGAGCACCATGGTCCCCTCGTCGGCCTCGACGCCGATGATCGCTTTCCATTGTCGCATGAATGCACGTGCACTGTGAACGGCGGACGCCACAGGTCATGGTTGCCCGGGAAGAGGTTCCGAACACTCGGGGCATGCGCGGCCGCCGGCCGCAAGCGATCCGGCGCATCCCGGTCACACGATCGGAACCGGCGCGGCAAACCGCGCGCCCTCGACCGGAGCCCTGATCGTGCTCGCCACCCGCGAAGCGCGAAGCGATGTCCGGGTCCAGGGTCTCGCACACCTGCGGGGCGCGCGAACGACCCTGGATGATCTCGCGGCACCGCGGCGCTCGCGCTGCGCGCCGCTGCAGGGTTCGCGTGTGCACCCCTTCGAACGCAGTGCGCCTGCGCGCGATCGACAAGCCATCAATCGGTCAGGTGGGTCAGAAATCGACGCAGCGACCGTTCTTCTCCCAATCGCCGTAGCGCGTGGGGTCGAGGCCGTCGCCTTCCGGCGTCGGCCGTTCTCGCGGCGCGGACCCGGGCGGCGATTCCGGTGTGCCTGGATCGCCCGGCCCTGGTGTATCGGAGGAATCCTTGTCCATCGTCGTGCATCGCTGGAAATGCAATGGGTATTGTCGCACCCCGCACCCGCCCGCGCATCGGCGACGCTGCTACGGTAGTGCGACGCTCCGAATCCTCCTGCGATGACCAGTCCCTGTCCCTTGATCGGCCAAGCGCGTTGCATCGTGATCGAAGGCCATGACGCGCGTCGCTTTGCCCAGGCACAGTTCTCCGGCAATGTCGATGCGCTCGCGCAGCGGCATTGGCAGTGGAACGCATGGCTCACCCCGCAGGGGCGCGTATCCGCGCTGATGCACCTCGTCGACGCGGGTGGCGGAGGCCTGCTTGCCGTGTTGCGCGGCGGGGACGCCGATGTCATCCGGGCCGGGCTGTCGCGATTCCTGTTGCGGCAACGCGCGACGCTCGGCGTACAGGCGTTCGCATGCAGGGCCGGCGGCCCCGCCGCGCCCGGGACGGTCGCCACCGAGGAGGGAGAGATCGTGCTCGGGTACGGCGCCCGCAGCCTGCGCCTGGCGGCCATGGGCAAGGAGCTGCCCGACGCCGATGCCCAGACCGCCTGGCGCCGCGAAGACATCCGCCAGGGCTGGCCCAGTCTCCCGGGGAGCGAACCCCGGTACCTCCCTCCGGCATTGGGACTCGAGCACCTGCAGGCAGTGTCGTTCGACAAGGGCTGCTATCCCGGCCAGGAAATCGCGGCGCGCCTCCGCTACCGCGGCGGCCACAAGCACCGGCTGTACCACCTCCAGGCACCGGCAGTGCCGCCGGGCGATGCGCTGGCGTTCCCTGAGGGCACCACGTGCCTGGACGCGGTCACCGAGGGCGGAACCACCGACGCGCTGGTCGTCGGCCCGGTGGATTTGCCGCAGGAAATCCCGGTGGCGGCTGGACCTTTCCGGGTGGTTTCCGGCTTCGATCCCTGATCCTCCACCCGACCCGCGCGTCGGGGAAGGTCCATGTCCTCCGTTTACCGCACCCCCGTGGCCGTCCCTCCCACATCACTCCACGCGCGGCAGGGGATCGGCCGCAACGCATATTCAATAGGTTAAATACTTATCCTGATGTCAATTGTCGCCTACATTCCCCAACCCAGTCTAAACGTCACGGATTCCGTGAACGGTTTGGCACTTGTGCCAGCCCGGACCCGCCCTTAGGCTTCCCGGCGATCCAGAGCCCGGGCGTGCTTCATCCCCGGGGGCAGCACGCGATTCGCGGATCCCGCATCACGTGATACGGCGAAGATTTCGCCGGTTTGCCGAACGTCGTTGGCGCATTGCGAACCTCCGAGCCCCGGCCCCTCGCCGGCGACCGCTTCCAGGTTCCAGCCAACGCCCCATCCGTCGCGGCGCAGCCTTGCGCGCCGTGGTCCAAGCCAGGTGCCGGCCTGAACCGGCATGTGGTGCCTTGCAAAGGAGAACGACCCGATGACCTTGGGCCTGTTGCTCAGCATGGTCGCACTACTTCCGCGGCCGGTCGCCGACCAGACCTGCCTGGCGGCCACCGTTTACATGGAGGCACGCAGCCAGCCGGCCCGCGGCCAGTTGGCGGTCGCCGAGGTGGCGCTGGATCGCCTCGACATGGGCCGCTACGGCGACACCATCTGCGAAGTGGTCACCGCCCCCCACCAATTCGCGGTGACGACCACGTCGCCCAACTTCCGGATCGTCAACCAGAAAGCCTGGAACAAGGCGTGGCAGATCGCCGGCAAGGCCATCGCCATCTGGAACGAGCCCAGCAAGGACCGCAAGCTGGTGGTTCCGGGCGCCAATCATTTCATCCGGCTGGGCTCCACGGCGACCTGGGCGAAGAACCCGATCGCGACCATCGGCGACCACGAGTTCTACGCCGTCGATTGACGCCGTCGAACCTGGATCAAAAAAGCCCTCGATATGAGGGCTTTTTCTTGAACCATTCACACGAATGGTCTGTGCCAAGCGGCTTTTGTGGAAAGTCAGGCCGCGGATGGCCGTTCTGGTGCTTCACGAGCACGAGGAGTCCCGCAAATGGAGCCGCTGGACGACGCCGCGATCACGGATGATCGCACTAATACGGATACACGTTGTCGCCGCGGATCATCACGTAGTCGCCGACCCGTACCTGCGGCGCATTGCGCTGGGTGACCGTGGCGTACTGACCGTTGTTGAGCTGCACCACGATCTGCCATCCGTAGTCGCCATTGCCGGTCCGTTCGCCGATCGCGTGGCCCGCGAAACCGCCGCCGACCGCACCGGCAACCGTCGCGGCGGTCTTGCCCTTGCCACCACCGATTTGGTGCCCGACCAGGCCGCCCACGACCGCACCGATCACGGTGCCGAGCGCCGCGCCGCTGCTGTTGCTGCCGAGCTGGACCTCGCGGATGTCACGGACGTAGCCGCAACCCTGGTAACACTGCCGGCCCCCACCCGCGTAACCGGGCGGCGGCGCGCCGTAGCCGGGGCGGGTGCTGTACGCCGGCGCGCAGCCGGCCATCAACAATGCCGCGATGGCGGCACATGCGATCGAAAGCACGCTCCGCGTCGCGAATCGACGCCTGGATGTTCGCTTCCACATGGTTCCACTCCTTTTGGTGTGTGCGATGAAATCACTGGTTGGAATTGCCCACCTGCTGACCGCTGGCGACGACCACCCCGTTCCGCACCGGCAAACCGCTGCCGACCTGCGGCTTGTGGTCCAGGCGGATGTGCCCGGTCTGGCCGTTCAACGAATAGGTCACGTCGTAGCCGACCGTCGTGGTCGACGTGGACTTGTCGGTCACGGTGTGGCAGACGTTGCGGATTTCCGTCTTCGTCTGGTTGTTTTCCTGGTGGTGCTTCTGGATCTCGTGGCCGGCGTATGCGCCCGCCGCCGCGCCGCCGAGGGTGGCGAGGGTCTTGCCCTTGCCGCCGCCGACCTGGTGCCCCGCCAGCGCACCGACGACGCCGCCGATCACCGCGCCGCCGACCTGGTTCTTGTCCTGGTAGGTCTCGGGGACCGCGACCTGCTCGTCACGGCACACCTGGCGCGGCTTGCTGGTGGTGGTGGACTGGGTGATCGGCTGCACCGCCACGACCCGGGCAAATCGCGGCTGCGCGTCGGCGCCCCCGCCTTCGTCGGCCGTGGCGAGCTGGTCCCCCGGCGGGAGTTCAGCCGTGGCCGCCGGCGTCGTCATGTTTGCCGGCGTCGCTTGCGCCTGGGGATCGCCCTGGCCGCCGCAGCCTGCGAGCGCGGCGGCAACGGCAAACGCCAGTGAAACGGGCACAACCTTCGTCAATCGCGACTTGCTCTTCATCATGGTCTCCCGGCAACGGCCTCACGGCAGTCTGATTCAAACAAGCGGACAATGAACGGCGGGTCAACATCGCTTTTCCGGTTCATCTTGCATTTCATCCTCCGCCAGCACATTGATGGCCAAGCACAAGCCCATGCTGTTCGACAGCCACGTCCACCTGGATGCGGCCGAGTTCGACCGCGACCGGCCGGAGGTTCTGGAGCGCGCCCGTGCGGCGGGCGTCTCGGAGTGCCTCGTTCCCGCGGTGAGCGCGGCCGGCTGGCCGAAACTGCACGAACTCTGCGCCACCGGTGACGGGTTGCACCCGGCGTACGGGCTGCATCCGTGCTTCCTCTCGGAGCATTCGGACGACGACCTCGCGCGGCTGGAGGACTGGCTCGTCGGCCATCCTGCCGCGGCCGTAGGCGAGTGCGGACTCGACCGTGGCGAGGCCGCCTTCGAGCGGCAATTGCGCCTGCTGCACGGACACTTCGACCTGGCGCATCGCTTCGACTTGCCACTCGTGCTGCACGCGCGGCAGGCATTCGCGCAGGTGATCGACGCGTTGCGGACGTTCGGCAGGCCGCTGCGCGGGGTCGTACACAGCTTCTCGGGGAGTCTCGAGCAGGCTCGTGAATTGGCGCGGCTCGGATTCTCGGTGGGCATCGGCGGCCCCGTGACCTACGCGCGCGCACGGCGGCTGCGGCGAACGGTCGCCTCGCTTCCGATCGAATGCCTGCTGCTGGAAACCGACGCGCCCGACCAGCCGTCTTCGAGCCACCGGGGCGATCGCAACGAACCGGCGTATCTTCCCGAAGTACTCGACTGCATCGCGGCGTTGCGGCAGGAAGACCCGGCGGAAATCGCGCGCGCCACGACCGCCAACGCGCGGCGGCTGTTCGCCTGATTCGCTGCCTCAGCACGGGCTCTTCAGGAGCATCTCGAGCGCGCGACCCACCGCGGCGAAGCCGAACGCGCCGGTAACGTGGGTCGCCGCACCGAGTCCGCCACCGCAATCCAGCTTCATCGAGTCGGAGCCTTCCGGCCGCGTACCGCAGACCCGACCATCGGCCTGGGGATAGCGCACGTTCTGCAGCGAATACACGGCCGGGACCCCGAAGTAGCGGTCCCTGTTGGAAGGGAACCCGAATTCCTGGCGCAGCTTGCGGCGCACCAGCCCGAGCAACGCGTCGTGCTCGGTCCGCGAGAGGTCGCGCACCCTGATCTGGGTCGGATCGGTGCGACCGCCGGCCGAGCCGCACACGATCAGCGGCTGCCTGCGCCGTCGGCACCACGCGATCATCTCGACCTTCACCCGGAAGGCGTCGCAGGCATCGAGGACCAGGTCGAACCCGCCGCCCAGCAGTTCCGCCAGCGTCCCCGGGGTCACGAACCGCTCCACCGCCTGCACGTCGAGGTCCGGGTTGATGCCGCGCAGGCGTTCGGCCATCACGGCGACCTTGGCCCTGCCGAGGGTATCCGTCAACGTATGCAATTGACGATTGGCGTTGGCGACACACACCTCGTCCGCGTCGATCAGGGTCAGGGTCCCCACGCCGCTGCGCGCCAGCGCCTCCGCCGCCCACGACCCCACCCCGCCAAGACCGACCACGGCGATGCGTGCCCGATGCAGCCGCGCGACACTGTCGCGGCCGTACAACCGTTCGATGCCTGCGAATCTGGGATCACTCATCGGGCCAATGATAGGGGCGTGCGCGGCTCAAGCTGCCGGCGTGCACGTGCAAACGGACGGGTGCCTGCGGGCGCCCAGCCGTTTCGCGGTCGGGAATTCTCGAGCTCAGTCGCGCTCGAAAAGTGCGTCGCGATCCCGCTCCATCATTGCTTCGCCGTGCGTCCCGCCCGTCCCGGCGGGCGCGTGTGCCGGCACGGTGATTTCCGGCATGCCTTTGGCCTTCAGCGCGACATTGGCCTTGGCGAGCGCGCCTTTCCGCAGGACGTCGAATTCCCCGGCGGTGTCGTCCAGTTCGTGCGCGATCACGTCTACGCGGGCAAGCTGGTAAGCCGTCGGCGCCCCCTCGTAGTTGATGATTGCGCCATAGACCTCGTCGAGGTATTCGCGCAGGCGCAGCTCGCCGGTTATGGCCCCGCCAAGGGTGGTCGCGACGATCTGCTTGCGGATGGCATCGGCGTCGCCCGCCAGATCGTTCAACTGCTTCTGCAAAGCCGGATCACCTTTCGCTCCTTCGGCGCGCGCCTGGGCAGCCTTGCGTACCGCCACGATCTGGTAATCGAGGTCGGTCATGCGGCCGAACAGGTCGCTGGCTTTCATCGCCGCGTCGAACTGCGTCTTTCGATCGGCCAGTGTGAACGGATCGCGCGGGTCGAGGCCGATGTCCAGCTTCTCCGTCCAGCTCTTGTCGCCGCTGACCAGCTTGACGGTGTAGGTACCGGGCACCACGCGCGGCCCCTGCGCCGAATTGAATGCGATCTGCGCGGCGGGCGGCACGCGCGGAGGCGCGACATGCATGCTCCAGGTCACGCGTGCGATGCCGCGCCGCACGTTGCCCGGCAATGTGTCGATCAGCCTGCCGTTGCTGTCGAAAACCTCGAGCTTCAGTTTGCCGAACAGGTGGCGGCTCTTCTGGTAGTACGTTATCACCGCGCCGGCCGGTGGATTCGGCCCCGCGAACGATGCGTCGCCCTCCGGCCAACCGCCGAACGCCTCGATCCGCTGCACCACCGGCCGCGTCGGAAGGAAAGCGAGGTCGGCGTTCAACACGTCGGAGGCCAGGTGCCGCAACGGCGTGATGTCGTCGATGATCCAGATACCGCGGCCGTGCGTGGCGACCACCAGGTCACTCGTGCGTGGCTGGACCACCAGGTCGTGCACCGGCACGTCCGGGAAATCGCCGCCCTTGTATTGCGCCCAGTGCGCGCCGTCGTCGGGCGAGACCCACAATCCGAACTCGGTGCCCGCGAACAGCAGGTCCGGGTCGACGATGTCGGGCTTGATGACCCACACGAACCCGCGCATC
>DASSOQ010000161.1:0-23127 GCA_035700365.1 Rhodanobacteraceae bacterium
CGCTGGTGTAACGTTTCACCCTTTTCCGCCGCCTTGGTTGCGGGGCCTTATCGGGCGACGATAGGGCAGGCCGCAGTGGGGCCCAACAGGTCAGCGACTGGTTCAACTTACGATGGCACGTACGTCGGCTCGAGACCGCAAACGGTTCAACTGGTGGCGCACGATTGCGATCGCATTCGCGATTGCGCTGCATGCCGCCATCATCATCATGCTGCTCGCGCCGGCCGCGCCCCCGCAGGCCAAGGAAAAGGCCAAGCAACACATCGTGCGCGTCGAGTTCATCCCGCCGCCGCCGCCACCACCACCTCCGCCGCCGCCGCCACCGGAGCCGCCGAAGCAGCCGCCGCCGAAGGTCATCAAGATCGAGAAGCCGCCGCCGCTGCCGCCGCCGCCCGCCCCGCCGCCGCCGCAGGAAGAATCCATCATGTCGACCCCGGCTGCGCCTCCGCGTCCGCCGGCCCCGCCGCCGCCGCCCGCCGACGTCGCGCCTTCGGTCGACATCAGCTACAAGAATCGCAATCCGCCGAAGTACCCGATCCAGGCGTTGCGGCAGGGCCACCAGGGCGAAGTGCTGCTGGCGATCACCATCAACGCCGCCGGCGAAGTCGTCGACGTCAAGGTGCAGAAGTCGAGCGGCTACCGGGAACTCGACCGCGCCGCGGAAGACGCGGCACGCCATTGGCGGTTCAATCCGGGCATCCAGAACGGCAAGGCATCGGGTGGTGTCGTGCTGGTCCCGGTGAACTTCAGCCTCGCCGGCATGCAATAGAAACTTCACGCTCCAGTGGTTCGATTACGCTAGAGTCCGACCATCCACGTTTCACTTTGCTACAACTTGAAGGAAGGGTAGCGCCATGATCCAAGAAGCAGCCTCCGCCGCCGCCGCACCTGTCGGCAATGCCAAAGCGCAAGCCCTCCAGCAGGTTGGCGCGAGTCATTTCCTTACCGAAATCGTCACCCACCCGGCAGCCCACGCGATCGACCTTCTGGTGCTGATCGTGCTGGTGATCATGTCCGTGTCCTCCTGGTATTTCATCATTGCGATCGCGATCCGCAACGCGATGATCCGTTCGCGCATGGACAAGGTGATCCAGAAGTTCTGGGATACCCCGTCCGCCCAGGACGCCGTGCGGGTGATGGAAAAGCAGCCGCGTTCGGAGCCGTTCTCGAAGATCGCGCTCGAAGCCGCGTCGGCCGCCGCGCACCACCAGCGCCACGAGGGCAGCCGCATGGTCGAGGCCTTGAACCGTTCCGAGTTCGTGGATCGTGCGCTGCGCCAGGCCGTCGATCGCGAAAGCCGCAATCTCGAAGGCGGCCTCACACTGCTCGCGACGGTCGGTTCGGCCGCGGTGTTCGTGGGCCTGCTCGGTACCGTCATGGGCATCTACTACGCGCTCATCAACCTCGGCGCCAGCGGCGAGTCTTCGATCTCCGCAGTGGCGGGTCCGGTCGGCCAGGCGCTGATCATGACCGCCATCGGCCTGTTCGCGGCGATTCCGGCGGTGATCGCGTACAACGCCTATTCGCGCGCCAACCGCACCACGATCGCGCACTTCGATGAATTCGCGCACGACCTGCACGACTTCTTCTCGACCGGCGCGCGCATCGAAGGCAGTGCGCCCGCGATGGCCCGTCCGGCCGCGGCCACGCCCCCGCCGGCGATCAAGAAGTAAGAGGGCTTCGTCATGGCCATGAGTACCAATAGCGGCGGCGGGCCGGTCGCCGAAATCAACATCACGCCATTGATCGACGTGATGCTGGTGCTGCTGGTCATCTTCATGATCACCGCACCCCTGGTGCAGCACAACATCAAGATCGACCTGCCGCAGCCGAACCCCAACGTCAAGCCTCCGGAGAACCCGCCGACGCCGAAGACGCTGTTCATCCGCGCCGATGGCACGATGACCTGGGACAACCTGCCGATCAGCAATGTCGAGCTGCAGGCGCAGTTCGCGACGATCGGCGCCAAGACGATCGACATGCAGCCGCAGGTGCACATCAAGGCCACCGACGAAACCCAGTACAACTACCTGGCGCAAGTGATGGCCGAAGCCAAGCGCTACAACGTGCAGAAGATCGGCTTCGAGAAGTGAGGGAATGACGCCATGGCAATGAGTACGGGCGACACCACCGGCAGCGATATCCCCAAGGCCGAAATCAACGTGACGCCGCTGGCCGACGTGATGCTGGTGCTGCTGATCATCTTCATGATCACGGCACCGCTGATGTCGCACAAGGTCAAGGTCGACCTGCCGCGGGCGAACCCCGAAACCAAGCCCTCCGTGGTGGAGGTGCCGCCGATCGATCTCGCGGTCGAGCCCGATGGCACGCTGTACTGGAACGACAACCAGATTTCCGATGCGGTGTTGAGCGCGCGCCTGCGCGCCGCCGCCACGGTGCAGCCCCAGCCGGAATTGAACATCCGCGCCGACAAGACCACCCAGTACAAGATCATCTGGAAGGTCATGCAGGAGGCGAAGGACGCGGGCATGGTGCACATCGGCTTCATCACCCAGGGCAACGCCAAGGCGGTCCCGGGGTCGGTGGTCCACTGACGCGCGCCCTCCTTCGTAGGTAGGGGTGCCGCCGCCCGGACGTGGTCATCGCCGCCCGATTGTGCATCCATCGGGGCTCTGACGGTCAAGTGACGGCGAGCATTCGACACGGATAAACACGCGAGCCGGGCAAGGGTTCCCCATGTTTGCCGGGTTTCGACCCGTGTCCAAAATCCTCTCGCCAGGCGACCACCCGTCACCTGCCCGCGTCAGTCCGGCCCGCGCGACAGGATGGCGAGGTAATTGCGGACGGTGCGGTCGAGCCCCTCGTAGAGCGCCTCGCCGATCAGCGCGTGGCCTATCGAGACTTCGGCGAGATCGGGGATCGCGCGCCGGAAGGCACCGAGGTTCCGCTGGTTGAGGTCGTGGCCCGCGTTCACCGCGAGGCCTGCAGCCGCAGCCCGCCGTGCCGTATCGACGCAACGCGCCAATTCGGCGGTGGCATCGCCTTCCGCGAAGGCTTGGGCATAGGGTCCGGTATAGAGTTCGACCCGGGCCGCGCCGAGCTCATGGGCACGGTCGAAACCCTCCGAACTCCCGGCATCGACGAACAGCGAAACCCGGCAACCCGCGGAAACCAGTTCGGCGACCAGGGGCGCCAGCTTCGGCGCATCGTGCACCAGGTCGAATCCATGGTCGGATGTGAGCTGGCCTTCGGAGTCCGGGACCAGCGTCGCCTGGGAGGGCCGCGCCTGTCGCACCAGCTCGAGCATTCCGGGGTAACCCGGACGCGGCGGGGCGAAGGGATTACCCTCGATGTTGAACTCCACCCGCCCGCGGGTCAGTTCCGCCAGCAGTGCCACGTCTTCGGGGGTGATGTGCCGGCGATCCGGGCGGGGATGCACGGTGAGGCCGCCGCAGCCGGCGGCGATGCAGGTTTCGGCCGCCCGAGCGAGGCTGGGCTCGGCGCCGCCACGAGCGTTTCGCAGCACCGCAATCTTGTTGAGATTGACACTGAGGACAGTCATCGAGACTTGCCGGTGGAACGGCTTCGCGGAAGATCGGGCCACGGATGGCCGTTCGGATGTTCGCCGGCCTCGAAGACACCGACACCGGAGGCGGGCTCGACGCGCGCCGCCCACGGATGATCGCACGATCACGGCGCAAAAAAAGCGGCGCGAAGAGACTTCGCGCCGGAGAGTGCATGGCCCACCGTCTGATGGCGAACCCACGGGGAGACTGCCCGTAACTGTCAGACCCCGGGTACGCGGGCGAGTTCCGTCGCGAACGGCTTTGTTCAGCCTCCGGCGGATGGCCTCGGCCGGAAAGCGAAAATCCGCGGCGCGGGGCCGCGCCAGGCGAGCGCGCCGCGGTAGCCCGGCGCGGGATCGAAGCCGATGATCTGCCACTCGTTCCCGCCACCCAGAGCCGGGTCGAGGCGGTCAAGTTTCCACCCCCGCCGCGGGTGCGGGGCGAAGACCAGCCGCGCGAGCCCGAACGACAGCCCCTCGCCCGCCGCCTTCAAAACCGCCTCCTTGGCGCACCACAATCCCGTGAATGCGGAATCGCGCTCGGACATCGCCAGCGTTTCGAGCGCGTCGCCCTCGGCCGGATCGAAGAACCGGCGGGCAAGTTCCAGCGCGCGCATGCCCCTGCCCAGGCGCTCGATGTCCACGCCGACCGGACGGCCCCTGGCAAGCGCGACCAGCGCGTTGTCGCCGCTGTGCGACCAGTTGAACTCGAGCTCACGCGCCTGGCGCCGCCGCGATTGGCGGCCAGCCAAGCCGGGCTTGCCGTGCGGACCCAGTCTCAAGGCGACCTCCGATGCGGCGGTGCCGAGATAGGCGGCCAGCAGCTCCAACAGCGGCGCGCGCCCCTGCGACCGTGCATAAGGCACGCGCCAGAGGTGGATCGACCCGCCATCGAGTTGCTCCGCCACGGCGGCGGGATCCGCATCGGCAAACGTCAGCTCGTGCACGATCGAACGGCGTCCTCGGGTACTCGTATCAGTGGCGCACGCGTTCGTCGTACAGGCGCTTGACGACCGCGGGATCGGCGAGTGTCGAGGTATCGCCGAGCGCGGCCAGGTCGACTTCGTGCGCGCCGGCTTCGGCGATCTTGCGCAGGATCCGGCGCATGGTCTTGGCCGAACGCGTCTTCGGGAGCGCCGGCGCCCATTGCAGGTACTCCGGTGCCGCGAATGCGCCGATCCGTTCGCGGATGCCGGCAATGAGTTCCTTCTTCAGCGCGTCGCTCGGCGCCACCCCCTCCTTGGGCGTCACGAAGGCGTACAGGGTGGTGCCCTTGATGTCGTGCGGGCAACCGACGATCGCGGCTTCGGCCACGCGGAGGTCGGCCATCATGGCGCTTTCGACTTCGGCCGTGCCGATCCGGTGGCCGGACACGTTGATCACGTCGTCGACCCGGCCGGTGATCTTCCAGTCGCCGTCGGCGTCGCGCTCGGCGCCGTCGCCCGTGGTGTAGACCCCGGGATACATCTTGAAATAGGTGTCGATGAAGCGCTGGTGGTCGCCGTACACCGTGCGCATCTGCCCGGGCCAGGACTCGGTGATCACGAGGTTGCCGGACCCCTCGCCTTCGATGGCGCTGCCGCCGGCATCGAGGATCGCGGGACGGATACCGAAAAAAGGCTTCATGGCGGCGCCGGGTTTCAGGGTGGTCGAGCCCGGCAGCGGGCAGATCATGATCCCGCCGGTTTCGGTTTGCCACCAGGTATCGACGATCGGTGACCGGCCCTCGCCGACCACGCTGAAGTACCACTCCCAGGCTTCCGGGTTGATCGGTTCGCCGACCGAGCCGAGCAACCGCAGCGACTTGCGCGAGGTCTGCTTCACCGGTTCGTCGCCCGCACGCATCAGGGCGCGGATCGCGGTCGGCGCAGTGTACAGGATCGTCACCTGGTGCTTGTCGCACACCTGCCACATGCGCGACGCGTCGGGCCAGGTCGGCACGCCCTCGAACACCAGCGAGGTCGCGCCGTTCGCGAGCGGACCGTACACGATGTAGCTGTGCCCGGTGACCCAGCCGACGTCGGCGGTGCACCAGTAGATGTCGTCCTCGCGCAGGTCGAAGATCGCCTCGTGGGTCAGCGACACCCACACCATGTAGCCGCCGACGGTGTGCAGCACGCCCTTCGGTTTGCCGGTGCTGCCGGAGGTATACAGGATGAACAGCGGATCCTCCGCGTTCATGGGTTCGGGCTCGCACTGGTCGGGTTGGCCGTCGACCAGCGCGTCCCACCAGCGGTCACGCGGCGACTGCATGTTCACCGCCCCGCCGGTGCGGCGCACGACCACCACTGTTTCGATGCTGGTCGTTCCCGGGCGGGTCAGCGCCTCGTCGACATTCGCCTTCAGCGGGATCTTCTTGTTGGCGCGCACCCCTTCGTCGGCGGTGATCACCAGCTTGCACGCCGAGTCGGCGATGCGCCCGGCCAGGGCGTCGGGGGAAAAGCCGCCGAACACCACCGAATGGATCGCGCCGATCCGCGCGCAGGCCAGCATCGCCACGCAGGCTTCCGGAACCATCGGCATGTAGATCGCGATGCGGTCGCCCTTCACCACGCCGAGGTTGCGCAGCGCGTTGGCGAACCGGCACACCTCGGCGTGCAGTTCGCGATAGCTGATCTTGCGGGAAACGGAGGGATTGTCGCCCTCGAACAACAGGGCCGTCTTGTCGCCGCGCTTGCCGAGGTGGCGGTCGAGGCAACTGATCGTCGGGTTCAGGACGCCGTCGGCGTACCAGCGGATGTGCAGGTCGTCCGGGTCGAAGGAAACGTCGCGGATCTGCGTGGGCGGCTTGATCCAGTCCAGCCGTTTCGCCGCTTCGGCCCAGAACGCCTCCGGGTCGCGCAGCGATTCGGCGTAGCGGCGTTCGTATTCGCCGGGCTTGATCCGCTCGGCGGCGGCGAATGCGGTCGGAACCGGATGCACCTTGCTCATCGCACGTCTCCTTCAGGCCACGCAAGGAGCCAAGCCTAGCAAAGCGGGGACGTCCGGTCGCAATCCACCGTCAGGCGGACGGGCCGGGCGGAAGCTTGCGCTGGGGCTCTTCGGGTTTGCGGACCGTGTCGCGCAGCGCCGAGATCTCGCGCTCGGTCATGTGCTCGGGGCGCGAGCTGGCGCGCAAATGCCGGTCGATGAAAACCAGCGCAGCGGCGATGCCGCACAGGAAGCCCACCGCGACGCCCAGCCCCATCCAGCCCGGAGAATGGCTGGTGAACGCCAGCGCGAACGCAAGCAGCGAAACGATGGCCAGGCCCCAGATCATGCATTCATACCACGTAGCCCTGGGGGCGGATCATACCGTACGAGGCAGCGTGTCGATGAGGGCCGCCGATCACACTTCGGAGAGACAGGATCGATCCTGTCGGAGGGTCCGCCTACTGCGGCGAGTTCGCCAGGAACGGGTGCGGGCGGCGCAGCAGCAGGCGCCATGCCAGCCATCCGCGCCGCGCCGTCCACGCGATCAGCAGGAGCCATCCCAGCACCACGGCCCCTTCCATCGCGACCGAACCGGACGGCGATACGAACGCCAGCGTGAAGCCCGAATCGCCGAGCACGATCAGGACCACGCCGATCGCGATCTTCACCGCCAACCGCATCCCCAGCCCAGCCATCGACCCCAGCACCGCCATCACCATCAGCGCGGCCATTTCGAGCACGAACAGCGTGGCCAGCAGCTCCGCGAGACCGCCCGGCGCGGTCAAGGCGATCCCTGCCAGCATGCACGCCCACAGTGCGATGAACCCGATGGCGGGCCCCCACAAGGCAGCGCGCAGGACGTGCGGTGTCGCCGCCGCACCGCCGAGGCCGGGCAGCAAGGCCAGCAGACCGAGGTCTGCCGAGCCTCGCCAGCGGCGTTGCACCAGTGCGGCGACGGCAAGCGCCAGCATCGCCGAGCCGAACAGCCCGACCCACAAGCCGCCGCTGATTCCGAGCACCTTCCACACCTTGTGGAGCGAGCCGTCGCGGCCGATGGTCATGAACACCATCAGCGGAATGAACAGCAGCAGTGGCAGCAGGACGCGGGCCAGCGTCGCGGCGCGGCTGCGCCAGGATTGCGGCACGTACCAGTCGCCGAGCGCCACGCGGATCGCCACGGCCGGATTTGCCGCACCGATTCCGCGGAAATCGACGTCGATCCTGCGGGCGCGCGAGCGTCGCCACACCCAGTTGCGGTCCATCGACCACCAGTCGCAGCTCACCGCATGGCGACGCATCTGCAGGATCATCGCGCTCGACCAGCGGCTGTCGTCGTTGTCCTCTGCGCGTGCGATTTGCCGCCAGCGGAACACGACCATCACCGCCAGCACCGCCAGCGCCAGCCATGCCCAATGGCGGAAACGGGGATCGAGGGGCGAGGGCACGTGGAATGCATTGTGCAGGCCGATGTAGATGGCCGGCATGAAGCCGAACCACATCGCGAACCAGCGCGGCAGCAGCGTCCAGGCGAGGCTGCCCGCGATCGCCAACGCCGGAAACAGCACGGCGGCGGCCACGTTCCCGCCGCTCGCGGCGACCAGCAATGCGGGCGCGGCCACCATCGCGGCCGCATACAGGCATGCTGCGTACGCGCTGTCGCGGCCGGCCCGGGGCAGGCCGAGTCCACGCCCGTCGCGGGCGATCAGCACCAGGCCCGAGAGCCACAGCCACCACACCATGGTGATCCCGAAACTGTAGCAAATCACTGCGGCGAACCGCGCCTTCGGGTCGTGCGAAAGGATGCCGATGACCACCGCGGCGCCCGTCAGCAGGACGAACAATCCCGCGCTGGTCCAGCGCGTGGGGGCCGAGGTGGCGTAGCGGGGCGCGGCGAGAATGTCGATGAGCCGGGTGAACGCCGGCTTGCGGCTGGCCGGCACGTCGGCGACGGGGGTGTTCATGGCTCCGCGATCTCGACGAACAGGTCTTCCAGGCCGAGCGCGTCGACCCTGGCGGCGGGCAGGCGCGACGCATCGGGCCATGCACCCTGCGAATCGCGTTCGACGATCACGCTGACGCTGCCATCCTCGTGCCGGCGCTTGCCGAACACGGATGCGGGCGCGGCATGGGCGACGTTGGCGGGCAGCCACAGCCGCGCGTAGCGCTCCTTGGTGTCGTCCACCGGGCAGTGCAACAGCAGTTTCCCGTCGTGCAGGAAGGCGATGTCCGACGCGACGCGCTCGAGGTCCGAGACGATGTGGGTCGAAAACAGCACGGTGGTGCCGGACTCGCCGGCGCGCAACGCGATCTCGCGCAACAGCTCGCGGCGCGCGACCGGATCGAGCGCAGCCGCCGGCTCGTCGAGCACCAGCAATTCGGGCTGCGGCGCCAACGCGCGCACGAGGTCCACGCGCTGGCGCTCGCCCGGCGAAAGCTTGGCCATCACCTTGTCGCCCGCGATCCGCCAGCGTTGCATCGTGTTCTCGACGAACCTGCCATCCCAGCGCGGATAGAAGCGCGACAGGTAATCGAACATCTGGGTGGCGGTCAGCCACGCCAGGGCATCCGGTTGCTGCGGCACGTAACCCAGCCGCTCCTTGACGTGGTCGGGCAGTTTCAACGCCGGTTCCCCGAACACGAAAGCGCTCCCGGCGTCGGGCTCCAGCAGTCCCAGCATCGCGCGGATCAGGGTGGACTTGCCGGCGCCGTTGCGGCCTATCAGCCCGAGCACGCTGCCCGGCTCGAGCGACAGGCTGACCTGGTCGAGCACGGCCTTCGAGTCATAGCGGTGGACGAGCCCGCCGGCCTGCAGCGGCGCGGGCGATTCGGCTGCAACATTGCGTGCAACAGCATTCATGGCGCTTTATTCCCCATCATCTGGTCGAGTCGACGCAACACCTGTCCGGCGGGAAGCTCCAGTTCGCGGGCCTGCCGCGCCAGCGCCGCCAATTGGGGCTCCAACAAGGCGAGGCGCTGAGCCGCGGTGCGGCTGGCATTGCGCTGCGCCGCCACCGCCATGCCTTTGCCACGCAGTCGCTGCAGCAGGCCCTCGCCTTCGGCGAGGCTGTAGGCGCGCGACACCGTCATCGGGTTCACGGCATGCAGCCCGGCCACCTCCCGCACCGATGGCAGCAAATCGCCCGGCGCGAGCTGTCCGCTCGCGATCAGCCGGCGCAGTTGCTCGACGATCTGGCGGTAGATCGGCTCGGCGGAGGCCGGCTGGATGACCAGCAGTGAAGCGTCCATGTGTATCAATATACCAATACACAGCCTCCGCGTCAAGCGCGAGAGGGCTTCGGGTTGTCGCATACGCCGAGACGGTCCGGCGTATGCTGGTCCGTTCCATGGACCCGACACCACCCGGGCGCATCAAGGGCCGCGGCGCAGCCTCCAATCCGGAGGGGCGCTTCGAAACCACGCGCCGCCATGCCGAGGACGACGGCTGGGAAAGCGCGCTGCTGGACGAAGCCGCGCCTCGCCCGCGTACGCAAGTGAAGGAAGAACGTGCGCGCTCGATCGTCAGCCGCAACGACTCGCCGGACGTGCCGTTCGAGCTGTCGATCAATCCCTACCGCGGCTGCGAGCACGGCTGCATCTACTGCTTCGCGCGGCCATCGCACAGCTACCTCAACCTCTCGCCGGGACTCGATTTCGAGACCCGGTTGTTCGCCAAGACGAATGCAGCGGAACAACTGGCGCGCGAGCTCGCCAAGCCGGGCTACCGCTGCATGCCGATCAACCTCGGCGCCAACACCGATCCCTACCAGCCTGTCGAACGGCGTTATCGCCTGACCCGCGCGATCCTCGAGGTCCTGGCGGCGACCCATCATCCCTGCACCATCGTCACCAAGAATGCCCTGGTCGAACGCGACCTCGACCTGCTGGCGCCGATGGCGCAGAAGCGACTGGTGCAGGTGTTCATCTCCTGTACCCAGCTCGACAACCAGCTCGCCGCCAGGCTGGAGCCGCGCGCATCGGCGCCGCACCGGCGCATCCGGGCGATCAAGGCCTTGAACGAAGCCGGCGTGCCCTGCGGCGTGCTGGTCGCCCCGATCATCCCGGCGCTGACCGACCGCGACATGGAACACGTGCTGGAAGCGGCGTCGCAGGCGGGCGCGCGGGTGGCGGGCTACACCATCCTGCGCTTGCCGTGGGAATTGAAGACGTTGTTCCGCGAGTGGCTTGAACTCAACGTTCCGCAGCGCGCCGAACACGTGATGAGCCTGGTCCGCCAGATGCGCGGCGGCCGCGACAACGATCCGGAATTCGGCACCCGCATGCGCGGGCAAGGTCCTTTCGCGGAACTGTTGCGGCGCCGTTTCGAGGTGGCGTGCAGCAAGCACCGCTACCGTCGCACCCGCGAGCTGCGGCTGGACTGCACGCGCTTCGTGCCGCCACGCGTGCCATCGCCACAAGGCACATTGTTCTAGGACGCATTCACGCGGCGTTCGCACGGGCCATGCACGATGGGCACCCGACCATGGAAGCGAGGTGCAGCGATGTCGTTTGCGCTCTATCTCATTGGCATGATCGTCGTGATCGCGGGGCTTGCCTACGCCGCCTGGCTCGCACACGTGCCGAGTCCCTGGATCGTGGCGGGTGCCGTGGTGGTGCTCGGAATCGGCATCCTGTCCGGGGTCGCGCGCACCCGGCGCAAGGATCCGCCCGCCGGATGAGATGCGGTCAGCGTGGGTTCGGGGCGAGGTACTTGCCGAACCAGTCGAGCGTGCGCCGCAGGATGTCCTCCTGATCTTTCGGCTCGGCGATGTGATGGCCCTGGTTCGCGTACACGACCAGCGTCGTCGGCACGCCGAGGGTCTTCAGCGCGTGCCAGTATTCGAACGATTGCGGCGCGGGGCACTCCTCGTCGCGCTCGCCCACCACGATCAGCGCGGGGGTGTGGGTGCGCTTGATGAAGTTGATCGCGGAACTCTTCGCGTACGCCCCGGGATCGTCGTACAGCGACGCACCGAAGAACGGGATCATCCACTGGTCGATCTGGTTCTCGCCGTAATAGCTCTGCCAATTCGAAATCCCCGCGCCCGCCACCACCGCCTTGAAGCGGTCGGTGCGGGTGGGCGCGAACATGCTCATGAAGCCGCCGTAGCTCCAGCCGATCATCCCGAGGCGCTGGTCGTCGACCGGAACGAGCTTCTCGACCTTGTCGACACCCGCGAGGATGTCGTCGAGGTCGCCGTATCCCATCTGGTTGCGGATCGCCTGCGCGTAGGCCTCGCCTGCGCCGAAGCTGCCGCGCGGATTGGGCATCAGCACGAAGTAGCCGAACTGCGACAGCGCCGTCGCCTGCGCGCCCCACGAGGACAGGGTCGCCCATGACGGGCCGCCGTGGACCTGCACGACCATCGGGTAGGTCTTGTGCGGGTCGAAGTCCGCCGGATACATCAGCCAGCCCTGCACATGGCGGCCGTCGTGGTTCCATTCCACCGAGCGCGCCTTGCCCCAGGTCTGCTCGAGCCCCGCATTGAGCGCGGTCACGGCAGGCGGCGGTCGGGTGCCGAGCACGCCTGCGTGGACCTCGGGCGGTTGATCGAAGGAACTGGCGGCGTAGGCGATGCGGCGGAGCGAGTCCGTCGACAGCGACACCGAGAGCGCGGCGCGCCCATCGCCAATCACCCCCGGCGCGTTGAACCACGTGCGCGTCTGTCGCGCCCGGTTGCCGTCGAGCGTGTATTCGGTGACCTCGACCTTGCCGCTCGCGATCTGGCTGACCAGCAGCGAACGCGCGTCGAGGAATGTGTACCACGAGGGCGTGACTTTCACGCCCTCGGTGAGGTCGACGGGCTCCCCGCCGGACGCCGCCACGGCGTAGATGTCGCCGCCGGTCGCGCCGCGGTCGCTCATCAGCCCGCCGATGAAGAAGACGCGGGCGGTGTCGGGCGACCACCGCGGCAACGCGATCTGGAGTCCCTTGAGCGATCCTTTTGCGGTGGTCGGATCGGCGATAATCGTCGGCGCGGCGCCGGCGCGCGCGTCCTGCACGTACAGCTTGGCGGTCCACCAGTTGTTGTCGCCGGGCGGCGGCGCGGCGGTGTAGGCCACGCGGCTGCCGATCGGCGAGGGCCGGAACTCGTAGACGTACAAGCCATCGGGCGTCAGCATGGCGGGCGTGCCGCCGGCGGCCGGGACCGTCGCGATCCGCTGCACCTCCACGTCGGTGTCGCCGATCACGCCGACCCGCGGATTGCCCGAGGCGGTCGCATACGGCAGCCGCGTCGCCCCCGGCACGTACAGGAATGCGATCTGCTTGCCGTCGCGCGACCACTGCATGCCTTGCGCAAAGCCATCGATGTCCGCGACCTTGCGCGGCGGCGTCCCGGCGTGCACGTCGACGACCCAGATCGCGCCGCGGAGGGGTTTGGTGTTGGAGGGATCGACCTTGCAGCGCGTCAGCACCGCCAGTTCATTCCAGCGCGGCGCCCAGCGGATGCCTTCTTCCCGGCAGCCGCCGGGGATCTCGATGGCGCGGGCTTTCCGGCCCGTCCAGGAGCCGAGCATCAAGGTGGTTTGGTCGCCGTTGGAGCTGATCCACGCGAGGTGCTGGCCGTCGTAGGACAAGGCGACCGCCGGCACCTCCTTCACCTGCGCACGTTGTGCGAGGATCCGTTCGATGCTGGCACTCCGGGTGTCTTTGGGCGCGGCCGCGAGCGCCGGCGCCAGGACAAACGCGAGGCCGGCAGCCAGCAGTGCGATATGGGTGGAAGGTCTACGCATGGAAGGCGTCCGCGAAGGTGAAGCGATGCACCGTACACCGGGCCTGGTCGTGCGCCAAGTGACGAAAGGCGTGCCGCGCGCCGGTGTACGAGGCGCGGTGGCTATTGACCTTGTCCTTGGGGCAGGCCGTAGTGTGTGCAAGCGATGTCGAAACCAGCCGTCACGATGAAGTACCTGAGGATCGGGCAGATCACCGAACGCACGGGCGTCAGCGCCAAGGCCCTGCGCCTGTACGAGGCTCGCGGACTGCTGGTGCCCGATGGCCGGTCCGCCGCGGGCTATCGCCTGTACGGAGCAAAGGCGTTGACGCGGCTCGCCGAAATCGGGGTGTTGAAGCGCGCCGGCTTCACGCTGGCGGAGATCGGCAAGCTGCTCGAACACGACGGCTCGGCCACGGCGCTGGTGGAAGCGCGGATCGCCGTGCTGCGCGTCGAGGTGGACGCCAAGTCGCGTGCGCTTGTCGCGCTGGAACGCGCGTGGCGGGGACTGGCATCGCCATCGCAAACCATCGACCAACTCGTGGAGGACATCCAGATGAACGAAGAACTGGACATGCGATTCAGCAAAACCGAAATGGCCGAGTTCAAGCGTCGCGCCGAAACGCTGGGCAAGCACTTCACGCCCGGGGAGCGCGAACGGATGCGCCGGCGCGCCGAGGAGCTCGGCGAATCACGCATGCAACAAGCGAATGCCGCCTGGCCCAGGCTGATCACCGATGTACGCATGGCGATGGATGCCGGCCGCCGCCGACCGATCCGGCCGTCCAGGAGATGGGCCGCCGCTGGCACGGCCTGATCCAGGCGTTCACGGGCGGCGATGCCGCGATCGGCCGCCGGATGAAGGAAGCCTATGACAAGGAGCCGCAGGTGATGGCGGCCCAGGGCATGGACCACGCGATGTTCGCCTACATCCGCGAGGCGATGCAGGCGGCGGGGTTGGAGCTGTCCGCATGAAGCAAATGGGGCGTCGCGAGACGCCCCGTTCTTTCACTGCTTGTCTTTCACGAACCGGGTGAACAGGTCGTGGATGCGACGGTATTCGTCGTACCAGGCATCCGCGTGCTCGAACGCGTGGCGCTCGGTCGGGTACAGCGTCATCCAGAAGTTCTTCTTGTGCAGCTCGATGAAGCGCTGGTACAGGCGGATCGAGTCGGCCGGCATCACGTTGTTGTCGATCAGCCCGTGGCTGATCAGCAGCGGATCCTGGAGGTTCTTCGCGTATTCGATCGGCGAGGAAATGCGGTACGCCTCCGGATCGAGCTGCGGGGTATTGAGGATGTCGGAGGTGTAGCCGTCGTTGTAGCTGGTCCAGTCCGACGGCGGCCGCAGGGCCGCGCCCGCGGCGAATTCGCCGGGCGCGCGCAGCAACGCCATCTCGGTCATGAAGCCGCCGTAGGAGCCGCCGTAGATGCCGATGCGATCGGGATCGACGTGGTGGTTCTTCACCATCCAGGCCTTGCCGTCGAGCAGGTCTTCCAGCTCCGGATGGCCCATCTGCCGGTAGATCGCGTCGCGCCAGTCGCGCCCGTAGCCGGCCGACCCGCGGTAGTCCATGTCGAGCACCACATAGCCTTCCTGGGTCAGCAGGTTGTTGAACATCTGCTCGCGGAAGTAGTACGACCAGCCCTTGCTCACATCCTGCAGGTAGCCCGCGCCGTGCACGAAGATCACCGCCGGATGGGCTTGCGAAGCGTCGTAGTTGGCGGGCTGGTAGTACTTGGTCCAGATCCCGAAGTCGCCGTGGCTGCTCGGAACCTTCACGAATTGCGGCTGCACCCAGGTGGACGAGAGTGCCCTGTATTCGGGGGTGCGGGTGTCGGTGAGCTCGCGCGCGCCCGAGCCGTCCGCGTTCACCACCGCGAGTTGCGCCGGGATGTACGCGCTCGAATGCAGCACCGCGAGCTTGCTGCCGTCCGGCGACAGCTCGAACAGGCGGCTGCACTCGGAGCAGGACACGCCCTCGAAATGGGTGACGCGTTCGAGGTCACCGCCCGTGGTCGGCACGCGGTAGATGTCGTACGCGTACGGCGCCTGCTTGTTGGCGAGGAGGTAGAACCACCTGCCGTCCGGCGACACCACCGGGCTGGACACTTCGTAATGGGTCCCGGTCAGCGCGCGCGCCTTGCCGTCCGGCGGCTTCACGTACAACTGCGCCCAGCCGCTGGCCTCGGATTCGAACCACAGCGTGCGGTTGTCCGGCAGCCATCCGAGCTCGTTGAAGCTCCAGTTGATCCAGGCCGGGTCGGTGAGACGGTCCTGCGTGACCAGCTTGTGGTCATTGAAATCGATGGTTTCGATCCAGCGATCCTTGTGGTCGGTGGCGACCAGTTCGATCGCGACGTTGCTCGCGTCGCCGCTCCAGGCGATGGCCGGCCCATAGCCGTCGGCGGTCGGGATGAAATTCACCGATACCGGTCGCGTCTTCGGCGCGGCCAGCGCAGCCGCCTCATCGTCGTGGCCCTGCTTCTTCAGCTCGGCGATGCGCCGGGTCCGCAGGTCGTGCAGCGGATCGTCGTGGATGCCGGGCAGCGCGTCGAGCGACAATTTGTATTGTTTGTGGGCGCGCAGGTCCAGCAGCAGCAGTGCGTGCGGTGCCGGCGAATTGCGGCCGACGTAGGTGCGGGCCTTCTCGGTTTCCGGGTAACCGGACTCGTCGACGTAGTGCACGACCACCGGATGCTTGCCGCGCTGGTACGACTTCGGCTCGGTCACCACGACCATCCAGCGCGCGTCCGGCGACAGCGAGGTGGTCACGACCTTGACCCGATCGCCGAGGTAGAACGGCGCAGGCGCGCGTGCCGGGTTCTCGGCATCGAGTTGGTCCTCGCGCTCGCGCACGGCCTGCTTGTCGGCCTTGTCCTCGCGCAGCGTCGAGAAGAGATGGAGCTGCAGGCGCTCGAGCTGGTCCGGCTTTGCATCGGCCGGATCGTCCTTGGCTTCCAGTGCGGCCGCCTGCGACACCAGGCCGGAATTTGCGTCCCACACATACCAGTCGTCGCCCTGCCGCCAGCTCAGCAGCCGGCCGTCGGCGGAAAACTGCAGCCCGGACTTGCCGGGGTCGCTGCGGGTGATCTGGCGGGTGGCGCCGCTGCCGACATCGCGCACGAACACGTCGCCGTGGCGCAGGAACGCGGCGCGGTCATGTGCGCGATCGAAGACCGCCGGACCGTCGGAGGTGGCCAGTTCCGCGTCGCTGAGCTTGACCGGGGTGCCACCATTCGCCGAGACCCGATGAAGGTCGTGCAGGGGACTGCCCTTGCGCTTCAGTTCAAAGTAGATGCTGCGGCCGTCGATGCTCCAGTAGGGATCCTCGACCGGCGGTCCGATCCAGTCTGGATCGGCCATGATCTGCTCGAGGGTGAGCTTCTGGGTGCCGGCCTGCGTGGCGGGCGGCGCATTCTGCGGCGCGGCGGCGAACGCGCCCGCGCTGACGACCAGTAGGCATGCAAGACCCGCGACTGCAGTGCGATTCATGAAGGTGGCCCCAAGCAAAAGACCGGAGCCTAGCCAAACGCCGCATGCAGGCGCAAGCGCCGGAAGTCTGGGGTCGTGTGCGGCGTGCGGCGTGCGGCGTGCGCTACCCTGCGCGGAGCCAATTGCTTTCGGAGTCCAAGCATGTTCGCGATTCGTGCCGCTGCCGGTCATGGCCTTGGCCCGGTGTCCGCCGTGGCGCCGGCGCCAACGCCTGAGCCGCGCCCACGCGCGGCTCCTGGCTGCGCGCCTACGGAGTCCAGCCGGTGACCCTTGAATGCGTGGAGGTCGAGACCCGGCCACAGCCGACGCACGCGGTGATCTGGCTGCACGGCCTCGGCGCCGACGGCCACGATTTCGAGCCGCTGGTGCCGCAGTTGCTGCGGGCGGGCTGGCCGGCCTTGCGCTTCGTGTTCCCGCACGCGGCGATCCGGCCGATCAGCCTTAACAACGGCCTGCCCATGCGCGGCTGGTACGACATCGCGGGCTTCGACCTCTCGCAGCGACAGGACGAGACGGGCGTGCGCGCGTCGATCACGGAGATCGAGGCACTGGTCGAACGGGAAGCCGCGCGCGGCATCGATGCAAAGCGCGTGGTGCTGGCGGGTTTTTCGCAAGGTGGCGCGGTCGCGCTGGCAGCGGGGTTGCGGCATGCGCGCACGCTCGCGGCGATCGTCGCGCTTTCGACTTATCTCCCGGTGGCCGAGGCGATCGGCCGCGAGCGCAGCGAGGCCAACGCCTCGACGCCGATATTCATGGCGCACGGCGCCTTCGACCCGGTGGTGCCGAAGGTGCTCGGTGAGCGTTCGCGCGACCGCCTGCGCCGCTGGGGCTATTCCGTGGCCTGGCACGATTACCCGATGGCACACCAGGTATGCCCGCAGGAAATCGCCGATCTTGCCGACTTCCTGGCGCGTGTGTGGTAGGCGACGGCGTGCCCGGCCCTCGACGCGGAACGACGCGGACACTGGTCCTGATCCGGCGGCCATCCGGGGTGAATCCGCGTCGGATGCCCTGGCTGCAGGGATGAAGGCGGGACGCTGCCGGCATCGCCGAAGCCGTGGCGGCAGCGTGGTGCGCGGCGGCATCCCGGCCTCGGCCGTGGGCGGCGCGGATGGAGTCGGACACTGCTCCTGATTGCGTGTGGCGATCCGGGTCGATCCGTGTCGAATGTTCCCGTGCGACGGCAATGGCCAGTTCGTCGTGCGTCTGGGGCGGCCGTCACGGGACGCCCGGGCCGCATGCAGGCATACTGCGCGCCATGGTGGAATCCATGACACGGGACCCGCGTGAAGCCGCCACGCTGCCGGACTTTTGCAGCATGGCCTCGGTGTTCACGCTGGTCGTGGTCGCCGAACTGGTGGTGGTGATCGACGCGCTGGCCCCGGATGCGCGGATGCACTGGCGGGGTTTCGCGACCGCGACGTTGTTCGTGGTGTGGCTGGCGCTGCTGTCGTCGCTGATGTTGTGCCGGCTGGTGCCGCGGCTGGGCCGGCTGTCGCAGGCCCCCGCCTACCTGCTCGCGCTCGGCGCGCTGGTGTCGCTGGTCGTCGTCGCGAGCCTCGTCGTCGCCTGGCTGGACCACGCCCTCGGCACCGGCCTGACGCCGGTATCGATGGCGCGGTTCGTCATCGGCAACGGGGTGCTCGCCGCACTGCTTGGCGCCGCGCTGCTCCGCTACTTCTACGTGCTGGCCGAGTGGCGCGCGCGCCTCGCGGCCGTCGCCCGCGCGCGGTTCGAGGCGCTGCAGGCGCGCATCCGCCCGCACTTCCTCTACAACAGCATGAACACGGTGGCGGCGCTCGTGCGGGTCGATCCCGCGGCGGCCGAGCGGACCGTGGAGGATCTCGCCGATCTCTTCCGCGCCGCGCTGGGCGCGGAGGACAAGCCGAGCACGCTGGGTGCCGAGCTCGGCCTCATCGACCGCTATCTCGCGATCGAGCAACTGCGCCTCGGCGATCGCCTGAAGGTCGAGCGCGAACTCGGTGCGCTTCCGAAGGACATGGAATTGCCCGCGCTGCTGCTGCAGCCGCTGGTCGAGAATGCCGTCTACCACGGCATCCAGCCGCGCCGCGACGGCGGCACCTTGCGCATCGCCGGGCGCTGCACCGATGACCGCGTGGAAATCGAGATCGACAATCCGCTGCCCGATGCCGCATCGCCACCGCGCAGCGGGCACGGCATGGAAAACGTGCGCCGCCGGATCGCCTACCATTTCGGCGGAAGTGGACGTCTGGACGTCCAGATCGAGGACGGGATCCATCGAGTGGTCGTGGAGTTGCCGCGTGCGCATCCTGGTTGCTGACGACGAACCGCTCGCGCGTGCGCGCCTCGGCGCGCTGCTGCGCGAGTGCGAGGGCGCGGAGATGGTCGCGAGCGTCGGTGACGGCGAGGCGGCGCTGGCGGCCTGCATCGAAATGCACCCCGACCTGCTGTTGCTCGACATCGCGATGCCCGGCGTCGACGGCATCGGGGTGGCGCGCCGGCTCGCCGGCATGTCCAATCCGCCGCAACTGGTTTTCTGCACGGCCTACGAGGAGCACGCTCTGGCCGCCTACGAATTGCGTGCCGCGGATTACCTGCTGAAACCGGTGCGGCTCGAACGCCTGCGCGAGGCCCTGGCGCGTGCGCAGGCGCTGCGGCAGCGCAAACCCGTGCCGGATGAGACGCTGCTGGTCCAGGTGCGTGGCGCGCCGGTCCGGATCCGGCTATCGGAAGTCTCGCACCTGAGTGCCGACGACAAGTACGTCACCGTGCATCGCGAAGCGGGCGATGCACTGACCGAGCAATCGCTGAAGTCGATCGAGGAGGCATTCCCCGACCGCTTCGTGCGCGTGCATCGCGGCTGCCTGATTCCGGTCGAGCGGTTGCTCGGGCTCCGGCGGGAGGCGGATGGCTCGGTCCGCGCGCTGATCGCCGGCTGCGAGGCGACGCCGGAAGTCAGCCGGCGCAACCTGCCGGGGGTGCGCAAGCTTCTGCGCGGGTGAGCCTGAGCTTTCGTGACACGCCATTGCATGTCACGCCGGCGAACGCACGCACAGGGATGTGCAGGCAGGCGCGCATGCCTGGGATGACTTCCTGCCGCGGCCTCGGTCGCATGCCACGTCGTCGAGCGAGGCTGCCTTCCGGCGAACTACGTGACCCATCCCGCCAGCACGATCAGGGCCACGACCGCGAGCCACACGACCAGCACCCGCAGCATCAGGCGGCGAGCATCGGCGAGTTCCACGATCGGGTCGCGGGTGTCGGTGGTTGCTCCATCGCCCGCGCTGATGTCGGCATCGACACCGGAGCGTGCCACCGCGGCGAGA
Source organism: Rhodanobacteraceae bacterium (assembly GCA_035700365.1). Classification (GTDB taxonomy): domain Bacteria; phylum Pseudomonadota; class Gammaproteobacteria; order Xanthomonadales; family Rhodanobacteraceae; genus 66-474. Next base: position 19,953 of record DASSOQ010000161.1, read on the forward strand.
AAACCGGGGTCGAGGTCCCAGGGCGAACGCGCGGGATGCCCGTGCCACCTCCGCCAGGTTCCGATCACCGCGTCGAAGTTGGAGACCAACGCCATCGCCAGCACCATCAGGTGGGCGGGTACCCAGTCGAGTGCGAATGCAAAGCGCCGCGCGGCGTAACGGGTGCGCGGATCGATGCGCCCATCGCCGTTGTCGACCGTGACCCAGGCGAGCCGGTAGCCCAGGGCGCCCGCAGGACCCAGCAGGAAGAACCAGAACAGGATTCCGAAGCGGCGCCGCAACGCGGCCATCACCGCGGCCTCCACCAGTTCCGCGGACGTGAAGGCACGCGGTGCGCCGTCCGGCTCGCTGCGCAGATGCTGCGCCGCCACCACGCGTGCGACCACGTCGTCCTCGTTCAGCACGGCGTCGAAGTCGGCCGCCAGCTCGCGCGGCCCGAACGTGTAGAACAGGATCAGCACCGCGAACGCCAGCGCGGCGAGCGCGTAGACGCGACCCTCGAGGAAGTGCGCGACCACCGCGCACGCCGCGACCGGCAACACCAGCGCAAGCGCGACGCGCCCGCCGCCCTCCACGAAGTCGAGGACGCCGAGCCAGCTCCGATACCAGCCGAACCTGCGCAGGCCCGCGACGTTGCCGGGCCACAACAGCAACACCAGCAACACGATCAGCGCGGCGACGAGTTCTATGGCCATCCGTTCTTCGGGTCTCCGGGATTGCCGTCGAGTGTAGCGGCGAGTGTCACTCCGCGTGCGGCAGCCCGGACAGCTCGATTCCCGCGCGTGTGCGAAGCCAGTGCTCCAGCAGGCGATACGAAATCGAAAACCGCGACGATGCCCGCAGCGAACCGTCGCGCAGGCCCGTGACGATGTCGCCGGGGGTGAACCAGCGTGCGTCCTCGAGTTCCCCGTCGGCGAGGGTAATGGCGCGACCGGCAGCGGTGGCGGTGAAGCCCAGCATCAGCGATACGGGAAACGGCCACGGTTGCGAGGAATGGAAGTCGCAGTCGACCACCTCGATGCCGGTTTCCTCGCGTACCTCGCGGCGCACCGCATCCGCGAGCGACTCGCCCGGCTCCACGAATCCGGCCAGCGTCGAGAACTGGTTCGGATGCCAGTGGGCTTGCCGCCCGAGCAGGCAGGCGTCGCCGTGTTCGACGATCACGATGATGGCGGGGTCGGTGCGCGGGAAATGCAGCCGGTCGCAGGCCGTGCAATGCGCGCGGTGGCCGGCTTCGACCAGCCGCAGTTGCGTGCCGCAAACCGGACAGTAGCGCGTCGCCTCCTGCCAGTTGGCGAGGCCGCGCGCATAGGCGAACAGGCCGGCTTCATCCCCGGCGAGGCCGACTGCGGCGGATCGCAGGTCGAGCCACGCGGCGTCCGGAAACAGCTCGTGTCGGATCGGCTCCCTCAGCGAGAAGATCGGCGTGTCCGCGAGTCGGCCCAGGAAATTCGCGGGCGCGGCCGAACCGGCCGCCGCGGAATCGAGCCAGCACAGGCGACCGTCGCGCACCGGCGCGCGGCCTTCCGCATCCCAGCCGAGCCAGCGGGCGCCGGGCGCCGCGGCTTGTCCGGCCAGCCACTCCGCATCGCCGCGGAACTCGCCGCAGCGGTCGAGCGGGGTGTTGGCGAAAGCATTGCGACGCGAACGTTCGGCCGAACTCACGAAGGAATCCCGGCAAGAGACGGCGATGCTGGCGCGGCCGTTCCAGGCGGCTGTTGTGAAAAGTCAGGCCATGGATGGCCGTTCTGGTGTTTCCGGCATGGATGCGCTGCAGGCAAATGGGGGCCCGACGAGGCAGCGTTCATGGACGAACGCACAGCTATGCCGTGAACGAGCTTCCGCACCCGCAGGTGGTCTTGGCGTTGGGGTTGTGGATCACGAATTGCGCGCCCGAGAGTTCCTCGACGTAGTCCACCTCGGCACCCTCGAGGTACTGCATGCTCAGGGGATCGACGAGCAGCTCGACGCCCTCGCGGTCGAGCACGATGTCGTCCTCGGCGCGCTCCGCCTCGAAGTTGAAGCCGTACTGGAAGCCCGAGCAGCCACCGCCCTCGATGAACACCCGCAATTTGAGCGCGGGGTCGCCTTCCTCGCGGATCAGTTCGCGCACGCGCGCCAGCGCGACGGCGGAAATCTTCAGGACAGGCTCGGGAACGATGCTGGTCGGGGACATGCGTGGCACCTCGAAGCCATGATGGAGGCGCCGACCGCGTCGATCAAGGCGCGTCGTCGGACTGGTCGGACAGCGCGTCCTTCCATTCGATCCTGCGGGCAACCTCGGAGCCGCCGTGCGGATGCAGCGTGACTGTGACCCGGTTCGGCACGAACCCCGCGGGCAGCATGATCGAACCGCGCACCTGCTGGAAGAACTTGAACGCGAAGGGCACGCCGTCCCTGGCGCCCGGCGCGGCGAGGGCCGCCCACGCGACCGTCGCCAGCTTGCCCTCGCGCACGCCCTCGAGGTCGAGGGTCAGGGTGCCGCGGGCCGCGTCCGCATTCTCCGCGGTGTTGACCAGGGTCGCCACGAAGTTCCATGCACGCGTGCCCGCGACCGGCGACAGGGCGAGGCTGTGCACGCCCAGACCGGAACGGTCGCCATCGATGCCGATCAGCTTCGCGTAGAACGCCTGTTCCTGCTTGAGCTTCTGCAGCTCCGCATCGCGGCTGGCCAGCGAACCACGCAGCGCCGCGAGTGCGGTCGAGGTGGTTTTCTGCTGCTGCTGAAGGCCCTGCACCTGGTCCTGCAACGCGGCGTTGCGGGCAGCCAGCCGGTGCGCCTGGGTGCGGAAATCGCCGGGCCCGCCCATGGCGCCGCCGGCCGCGAAGCCCGTCACGAAGACCACGGCGACGCCGAGGCTCCAGAGTCCGGCGAGGATCCAGCGCTGCCGTGTCCTCGGCAGTGTCCGGAACTGGTCACGCCAGTGATGGAAGATCGTCGAAGCCATGGCCCTGGCGCCCGCGGAATCGTCCGCTTATAGCCAGCCCGCGTCTCACATGCAACTGCGCGGAACGCAGCCCGGGCCGGTGCCGCCGGCCGGAGGGTTGCCGAGGGTTCGCGGGCTGTGCTTGAATCCGATCCATGATCGACGTGGACGGCTACCGCCTGAACGTGGGCATCGTGCTGCTGAACCCGCACGGCCAGGTGTTCTGGGCGCGGCGGGTGCAGCGCGAC
>DASSOQ010000162.1:0-6439 GCA_035700365.1 Rhodanobacteraceae bacterium
GTAGCGGGGAGTCCTCATGGCATCGCTGTTGGCCCGGCAGAATCCCGATGCGGAACTGCAGGCGGCATTTCGCCGCCATCTTCCGCAACGCCTGCGTACGCTGCTTCGGCGCGCGCGCGCGCAGTGCCGTGCCGGATGGGACTGCAACGTGCTGCGATCGCTGCACGACGAGATCGCCCAATTGGCGGGAACCTGCGGCCGTTACGGCATGCTCGAGACGGGAGAGCGGTTGCTGGCGCTGGAATCGGCGTTGGCGCCCGCGCTCGCCGCGCACGACGTTCCGGATGCCGCAAGCAACGCCAGGATCGATGCATTGCTCGACAGCTTGCGCCCGCATCTGCAGCAGGTGTCCACGGCGCCGGGCTCGACGGCATGGACGCAGGACACGGCGCCGGCCGCCGCCAAGGCTCCGTTCCCGCGCTGCGAAGTGCCGCCCTCGAACTACCGGGTGAAGCTCGGCCTCGTCACCAGCGACGGCGACGGCGAGGATGCCGCGGCCGCGGCGGACGCACCCGAGGCCGCCAGTGAATCGCCGCAGGTTCCGTTGCCCGAGCCGGCACGCGGTCCGCGCGTGCGCATCGTCAATGACGACGACCCGCTGGTGAACGAATTGATGGTGCGCCTCGACCAGCAGGGCTGCGACGTGGCGCTGGTCGAGCGCGTGGAGGACCTGGCCGAAAAGTTGCGCAGCGCGCCGCCGGACCTCGCGGTGGTCGTGGCCGACGCGCACACGCCGCTGGAAGCGTTGACGCCGGTGCTGCGCGACGCCCGTCGCGATCCCGCCCACCGCGTGCGGCTGCTGGTGTTGTTGCGCGATCCCGATGTCGAACTCCGCCTACGTGCGCTGCGCGCCGGCGCCGACCGTTGCCTCGCGATGCCGGCGGCGCCCGGCGACGCCGTCGCCGCGGCGCTCGAACTCGCGATGGTGGACCAGGAGTTGCCTTACCGGATCCTGATCGTCGACGACGATGCGCCGCAGGCCCTGTTCGCCCAGGCAATCCTGCGCAGGGCCGGCATGGAGACGCGGGTCCTCGGCGAGTCGCTGGCGGTGCTGGAAGAACTCGACCGCTTCCAGCCCGACCTGCTGCTGCTCGACTTGAACATGCCGGACTGCGACGGTTTCGAGCTGACTGCCCTGGTCCGCGAGCGCGAGGGCTACGTCAACACACCGATCGTGTTCCTCTCGGGCGACCAGGACGAGGACCGCCAGTTCGCGGCGCTGGATGCCGGCGGCGACGACTTCCTGATGAAACCGATCCGTCCCGCGCACCTCGTCGCCGCCGTCACCAACCGCGTGCGGCGCGCGCGCGCCGCCGCATCGCGCAGCCGGCGCAAGCGCCGCCGCGATGCGTCGACCGGTCTCCACGAACGTATGCAAGTGCTGGATGCGCTGTCGGAACACCTGGCCGCCGGCGGCGGCTACGCGGCGCCCGGCGGCCTGCTCGCCATCGAGGTGCAAAACGCCGCGACGTTGCGCACCCGGCTCGGCCTCATCGGCTTCGACCAGTTGCTGACGCAGATCGGCGAATTCATCGTGCGCAATGCCCGTGCCGGCGCAATGACCGCGCGCCATGGCCAGGCCGGGTTCCTGGTGTTCGCACCCGCCCGCAACGAGCGGGAGTTGCTGGCACTGGCCGCGGAACTGGCCGCCGCCGCCCGCGACCAGCGCTTCGGCGCCCAGGCTTCGGCGGTACGGCTGGCATTTGCCGCCTGCGGCTTCGACCCGGACACCAGCGAATCCGCGATCGCGCTGGCGGCGGTGGAACACACGCTGCGGGCTGCGCGGGTGACTCCCGACGGCATCGCCGCGCATTCCAGGCTCGCCCCGGGCACCGACACGATCACCCAGCGCATCGAATCGGCGCTGGACAATGGCGCGTTCGACCTCGCATTCCAGCCGATCATCCCGATCCGGGGAGCGGCCGGGCCGCATTACCAGGCGTTGCTGCGCCTGCGCCACGACGGTCGCGAGTTCCTCGCCGCCGAACTGGTGCCTGCGGCGATCCGCGCCGGCACGATCGGGGCGGTCGATGCGTGGGTGGTGGAGCGCTGCATCGGCATCCTCGAGGAACGCCAGCAGGAGGGCGAGCCGGTATGCCTGTTCGCCAGCCAGTCGCTGCGCGGCTGGCAGGACGGCGCGCGCCGCGAACAGTTTGCCACCCGCCTCACCGAGGACATCGGGACGGGCGTGCTGGTGCTCGAGTTCCGCTGCGAGGAGGCGCACGCCCATCCCGACGCCTGGGCCGAACTCGCACGCGTGCTCCAGCAGGCGGGCGCGCGCCTGTCGCTGGCCGGCATCGACGCCGAAGCCGTCGCCGCCGGGCTGATCGACGACCTGCCGCTCGACTTCCTGAAGCTTGCGCCCGACGTCGGCGATGCGGACCTCGAACGCATCGTGGCGGCCGCCCATTCGCGGCAGCTGCGCGTGATCGCCCCGCAGGTCGACGCGGTCGCGCGCGCCGAGCGGCTGCAAGCCGCCGGCGTCGACCTGCTGCAGGGCAACTACTTCCAGCCACCCGTTGCCACGCTCGACCAGGCATTCCGCACCGGAGGGCCTTGATCGTGGCGAGCCCGCGCGACGGAAGCCTGGTCTCGTGGTCACGCGTCACGGGCAGCCTCGCGCTGGTCGCCGCCGGCGCCGTCGCTGCGCTGTGGGTGGCGTTCCCGCACGTCGTCGTGCTCTGGGCGTTGCTGCTGGTGGCACTGGTCCTGATCTGGCTGGTGCGGACGCCGCCGAGCGAACGCGCACGCGCGGTGACGACCATGCCGCTGCAGGACCCGGTGGACGTGGCGATGCGGACCCGCCTCGCGTCCGCGCAGGCGGAGCTGAGTTCGCTGCGCGGCGTGCAACGCGAACTCCTCGCGGCCAAGGTGGCCGCGGAAGCCGCGATGCTCGCGAAAAGCGAGTTCCTGGCGAGCATGAGTCACGAAATCCGCACGCCGCTGAACGGCATCCTGCCGTTGCTGGACATCGTGCTCGGCACCGACCTTTCGCCGAGCCAGCGTGAGTACCTGGTCACCGCGAACGCCTCGGCCAAGGAATTGCTGCGGATCGTCGACGACATCCTCGACTACTCCAAGGCCGAGGCCGGCAAGCTCGTCCTCGAGTCGGTGAGCATCAACATCCGCGAGCTGGTCGACAGCGTGAAGCGCCTGCTGGAGAAGCCGGCCGAAGCCAAGGGCCTCGCGATGCGCTCGGTGGTGGACCCGGACGTCAGGCCGGTGGTGCGCGGCGATCCGATGCGGATCCGGCAGATCCTGACCAACCTGATGAGCAACGCGATCAAGTTCACCCAGCGCGGCGGCGTGTCGGTGCGGGTCAGTCGCCGCAACGAGACCGCCACCCAGCACGAACTGCTGTTCGCCGTGCGCGACACCGGCATCGGCCTCGCCGCCGATGCGGCGGCGCGTCTGTTCCAGCCGTTCACCCAGGCCGACGCCTCGGTGACGCGGCGCTACGGCGGCACCGGCCTCGGCCTCACGATCTGCAAGAAATTGGTCGACCTGATGGGGGGCCGGATCGGGGTGCGCTCGGAACCCGGCCGCGGCTCGGTGTTCTGGTTCACGATCCCGTTCGAGAAGGCGCCAGGCGACATTGCCGGACCGCAGCCGCACATCGCCGGATCGCGTGCCCTGCTGGTCGCCAGTCCGCAGCGCGCCCAGCACATCCTGCCGCTGCTGGCGGCCCTGGAACTCGACGCCGCCCAGGTCGCCGACACCGCCACCGCGCTCAACCGCGTCCGCCAGGCCGCCCCGCTGGGTCGTGCGTTCGGGTTCGACCTCCTGATCATCGACGGTGAGAGCGCGACCGGCGATGCGGGCAAGCTCCTGCGCAGCGTGCTGGCCGACCGCCAGCTCGATTCGCTGCGGCTGATGGCGCTCGGGCTGGACAACGCGCCCGACGCGAGGGTCGTGCTCGCGCCATCGGGCGCCGCGGACGCGGCGATACGCCAGGGCGTGCGCAGCGCGTTCGGGCTGGGCGCGCAGGCGCGGTCGCAGCCGGTTCTGACCGTGCCCGCCTTGCCTTCGGGTCCCGCCCTCGACGGCTTGCCGCTCGCCGGGAAGGTACTGCTGGTCGAGGACCATCCGGTCAACCAGAAGGTCGCCCGGAAACTCCTGGAACGGCTGGGCCTGACGGTGGACGTCGCCGACAACGGCGAACTGGCGCTCGACCGCTTGCGGGAACAGCCCTACGCCATGGTCCTGATGGACTGCCAGATGCCGGTGCTCGATGGCTACAGCGCGACCCGCCGGCTGCGCGAAATCGAGGCCGAGCAGGGCAAGACCCGCACCCCGGTGATCGCGATGACCGCGCACGCCATGTCCGGGGACCGCGAACGCTGCCTGCAGGCCGGGATGGACGACTACCTGTCCAAGCCGCTGGACCGCCAGCTCCTGGAGCAGACGCTGTCGCGCTGGCTGCAGCATGCGCCAAACTCCGCGCCGGCCATGAACGATCCCGTTCCCCACGATCCGCCCACGCCCCCATCGGAGGCTTCCGCACCTGCCATGCACACCGCCACCCCGCCCGACACCCTGGATACCGCAACGCTCGTCGACCTCGAAGACATCATGGGCGACGAATTGGCGACACTGGTGGACGCCTATTTGCGCGACGGCGATGCACGGCTGCGCAACCTGCAGGAAGCGGCCGCGCGGGGCGACAGCACGGAGGTCGGCAAGCTCGCGCATTCGTTGAAGTCATCGAGCGCCAACCTCGGCGCCATGCCCCTCGCCAATCGCGCCCGGCAGGTGGAAGAAGCCGCGCGCAGCGGCACGCTGGTGAATCCGGCGGACAGCGTCGCCGCGCTGGGGCAGCTTTACGCGAACGCAGCGGCGGCATTGCGGGAACGTTACAAGCGGCCGTAGCGTTGTCGTCGCTCCGACGGCGTGCAGCCGGCGGAGCGAGGATGCATGCATCCATCTTGGATCTAACTGCGGATTTGCGTCTGCAGATAGCGTTCCAGGCCCACCTGTTCGATCAGGCCGAGCCGGGTTTCCAACCAGTCGATATGTTCTTCTTCCGAATGCATGATGTCGGCGAACAGCGTGCGGCTGACGTAATCACCGATCGATTCGCAGTGTGCGACCGCCTCGCGCAGGTCCGACCGCGCCGCGCGCTCGAGCTTCAAATCGCACTCGATCGCCTCCCTGGGGTTCTGGCCCACCAGCAGCTTGTTGAGCTTCTGCAGATTCGGGAGTCCCTCGAGGAACAGGATGCGCTCGATCAACCGGTCGGCATGCTTCATCTCGTCGATCGATTCGGCGCGCTCGTGTTCGGCGAGTTCCTTGAACCCCCAGTTGTCGTACATCCGGTAATGCACGAAGTACTGGTTGATCGCGGTCAGCTCGTTGCACAAGACGCGATTGAGGAACTCGATGACCTTGGCATCGCCTTGCATGGTGTACTCCCTGGGGTGAGACGACACCCGCGACTATACCGCCAACATCAAACTCAGCGCCTCATTCGAAGCGGCTGTCGTGGAAAGTCAGGCCATGGATGGCCGTTCTGGACTTCAATGACCGGAGAGCACATCAGGCGCGAAAATACCCATCGCAGCCGCGATCACGGATGATCGCAAAGAAAAACCTCTCAGGCCGCGACGGGCAGGGCCGGCTGCACGGCGTCGAGGCTCGCCTCGAACACCTCGCGGGCCTCGGGTTCGCAGCAGCCGCAACAGGTGGCGCAGCCGGTCCGCGCCTGCACGTCTTCGAAGCAGCGCGCGCCATCGGCAACCGCGCGGCGGATGTCGTGATCGGAGACGGCTTTGCAGATGCAGACGTACATGGCGAACCCCTCGAGGGCGCCATTGGAATACGAATGCGAATGATTGTCAAGTAGCTTTGGCGCCCGGACCTACGCTGCCGCCGGCCTTCCATCGGGGGTGCCCGGCGTGCTGCCGAGTTCCACGGAACACGCCGCCTCCACCAGCGGCGCGAAATAGCGGAGCGCGCGCCGGTAGACCTCGCGCTTGAAGTCGACCACGTGGTCGGCGGGATACCAGAAATCCACCCAGCGCCAGACGTCGAATTCCGGCGTGGCGTGGGCGTCCAGCCGGAATGCCGAATCGCCGTCCAGCATCCGGAGCAGGAACCAGACCTGTTTCTGTCCGATGCAGGTCGGCCGTTGCGCGCGGCGCACGTAGCGCAGCGGCAACCGATAGCGGAGCCAGCCGTGGGTGGCGCCCAGCACCTCGACCTGTTCCGCGCGCAGGCCGGTCTCCTCCTCGAGCTCGCGATACATCGCCTCGTCGGGGGTTTCATCGGTGTTCATGCCGCCCTGCGGGAATTGCCAGCCGTCGCGCTGCACCCGCCGCGCCCAGAACACCTGGCCGTGCGGGTTCAGCAGCACGATGCCCACGTTCAGGCGGTAGCCGTCCACGTCGATCATGGATCGGATTCAAGCACAGCCCGCGAACCCTCGGCAACCCTCCGGCCG
>DASSOQ010000163.1:0-10363 GCA_035700365.1 Rhodanobacteraceae bacterium
GCGCCGTCATAAATGGTCTTGCCGAGCGTCGGATCGACGACTTTCACCATCGCGCGGATCAGCGGCCGCGGCGTGTAGTACTCGCCGCCGTTGCGCCCGGCGTTGCCCATGCGCCTGATGCGGGTTTCGTACAGGTCGGAAAGCTCGTGCTTGGCCTGCTGGCTGTTGAAGTTAAGCTGGTCGACGATGTCGATGGCGTCGCGCAGCGTGTAGCCGGAGCGGAACTTGTTGACGATTTCCGAGAAGATTTCGCCGATCTTGTATTCCAGGCTGTCGGCGCTCTCGGCGCTGTCGCGGAATTTCCTGAGGTACGACCAGAGCTGGTTGTTGACGAATTCGATCAGGTCCGCACCGGTCATGGCGGCCTGATGGTCGAACTGGCCGTCCTTCTTCGGCGCCGCCCAGGTGCCCCAGCGGAACGGCGCAATGAGGATCGGCGTGTAGTCGCGGTTTTCCAGCGCGGCGCGATCTGCGCGCTCAGTTTCGAGGTCGTCAAGATATTTCAGGAACAGCAGCCACGAGGTCTGCTCCGCGTAATCGAGCTCCGACGCCAGCCCCTCGTCGTTGCGCATGACCCGGTCGATGTTGTTGAAGGCGTTTTCAAAGCTCACGTCGAATGCTTACCCGCGGGGTCGGTCGCCAGAACGTGGATGTCCCGGCGTATTGAGAGCGATTGCTCGTGATTTCCTGCACGCGCTGGCTGCGGCGCATGCCGCGCCACGCCGCGCAAATGTACCGCACGCACGGCCTCGACTCCAAAGGATTGTATGGGTTGGGGCTCGATGGCTGCTGTAGGTTGGGCTGAACCCGGAGCTCGCTCCGGGAAAGCCCAACAGCGGCGCGAAAGCGGCTCGCCAATCTGCGTGCTGGCCCTCGCGTTGCCCGTGTTGGGCTTCGCGTGAAGCCGCTCAGCCCAACCTACCCGTCGAAATCCGTACACGGCGGTCGCGCAACGAACGGTCGGTCGCCTGCACGCAGGCTCCTACTGCAGCAACGCCTGCTCGCGCACGCGGTGGATTTCGTCGCGCAGGCGGGCGGCTTCCTCGAACTCGAGATCCTTGGCGTGCCGGTACATCTCGGCTTCCAGTTTCCGGATCACCGCGGCGGCGGCATGGGCGTCGAGCGTCTGGTAGTCGGCGGCCTGCTCGGCCACCTTGCGCGACGGTTGCGCCGCGCCGCCCTTGCCGCGCGCACGTCCGCGCCCGCGCGCAGACGGCTCCTCGCGCGCGCCCTCCATGATGTCGGCGATGTTGCGCACGATGGTGGTCGGGGTGATGCCGTGCTCGGCGTTGTACTCGACCTGTTTGGCGCGGCGGCGGTCGGTTTCGTCGATCGCGGCTTGTATTGATTTCGTCACCGTGTCGGCATACAGGATCGCCTTGCCGCGGAGGTTGCGCGCGCAGCGGCCGATCGTCTGGATCAGCGATCCGGTCGAACGCAGGAAGCCTTCCTTGTCGGCATCGAATATCGCGACCAGCGACACCTCCGGCATGTCGAGGCCTTCGCGCAGCAGGTTGATGCCGACCAGCACGTCGAACTTGCCGAGCCGGAGGTCGCGGATGATTTCCACCCGCTCCACCGTTTCGATGTCCGAGTGCAGATACCTCACCCGCACGTCCTGCTCGGCCAGGAACTCGGTGAGGTTTTCGGCCATGCGCTTGGTGAGCGTGGTGATCAGCACCCGGTCGCCGAGCTTCACCCGTTCGCGGATCTCACCCAGCACGTCGTCCACCTGCGAGCGCACCGGTCGCACTTCGACCGCGGGATCGACGAGGCCGGTGGGGCGCACCACCAGTTCCACCACGCTGCCGCCGGACTGCCGCAGTTCGTAGGGACCGGGTGTCGCCGACACGTAGATGGTGCGAGGCTCGCGTTGTTCCCATTCCTCGAACTTCAGCGGCCGGTTGTCGAGCGCCGACGGAAGCCGGAACCCGAACTCGACCAGCGTCTCCTTGCGCGAACGATCGCCCTTGTACATCGCGCCGAGCTGCGGGATCGTGACGTGCGATTCATCGACGACCAGCAATGCGTCCGCCGGCAGGTAATCGAACAGCGTCGGCGGCGGTTCGCCCGGCGCGCGCCGAGTCAGGTGCCGCGAATAGTTCTCGATGCCCTGGCAGTAACCGACCTCGTGCATCATTTCCATGTCGTAGAGCGTGCGCTGTTCCAGACGCTGCGCTTCCAGCAGCTTGTTGGCGCCGCGCAAGACTTCCAACCGCTGCCCCAGTTCTTCCTTGATCGTGTCGATCGCGTTCAGCACGCTCTCGCGCGTGGAGGCGTAGTGCGTGGCCGGATACACCACGCAGCGCGGCAGCTTGCGCAGGACGTCGCCGGTCAACGGGTCGAACATCGAAATCCGCTCCACCTCCCCGTCGAACATCTCGATCCGCAGCGCCTCGGTTTCGTTCTCGGCCGGAAAGATGTCCAGGCTCTCCCCGCGCACCCGATACGTGCCGCGGTGCAGTTCCATTTCGTTGCGGGTGTACTGCAGTTCGGTCAACTGGCGCAGCAACTGGCGCTGGTCGACGCGATCGCCGATCGAAAGGATCAGCCGCAGGCTCAAATAATCTTCCGGATCGCCGAGGCCGTAGATCGCCGACACGGTGCCGACGATCAGCGCGTCCCGCCGCGACAGCAGCGCCTTGGTCGCTGCCAGCCGCATCTGCTCGATGTGGTCATTGATCGAGGCGTCCTTCTCGATATACGTGTCCGACGACGGAACGTAGGCTTCCGGCTGGTAGTAGTCGTAGTAGCTGACGAAGTACTCGACCGCGTTGTGCGGGAAGAACTGCTTGAACTCGCCGTACAACTGCGCCGCCAGCGTCTTGTTCGGAGCGAGAACCAGGGTCGGGCGCTGTACGGCCTGCACCACGTTGGCGATCGTGAAGGTCTTTCCGGACCCCGTCACGCCCAGCAGCGTCTGCGCGGCGAGCCCCGCTTCGAAGCCTTCGATCAGCTTCGCGATCGCCTGCGGCTGGTCGCCCGACGGCCGATAGGGCGCGGCCAGTTCGAAGCGCCCGTCACCCCGTTGCGAAGTGCGTTCATCCATCCGGCAATTATAAATGCGCCCGCCCGCGGGCTCGCCGCCTGGCATCGCCGCGGGGCTTGCGCCGGCGCCCGTCATTGGGAGTAAGCTCTTGCGGCCAATAGGGGCCTCCCCGCCATGTCAACGCTGCCCGCCGCGACGGATCCCACGCAGTCCTTCGACGAAGACGCCTGGGACGATCTCCTCAACTACATCGAGGAGCACCGGGTCATCCCGATCATCGGGCCGGACCTCCTGCGCGTGCAGACCGACAGCGGCTTGCGTCCGCTGTACGTGTGGCTTGCGGAAAAACTGGCGGCGCGCCTGTCGGTGGATCCGGTCGGGTTGCCGCAGCCGCTGACGCTCAACGACGTGATGTGCAGCTACCTCGGCCAGCATGGGCGGCGGGAGGAGGCGTACACGCGGCTGCGCTCGATCATGCGCGAGTTGCACTTCGATCCGCCGCGCCCGTTGCGGCAACTGGCGCAGATCACCGACTTCGACCTGTTCGTCACCACCACGTTCGATCCGCTGCTGGAAACCGCAGTGAACCTCGAACGCTACGGTGGCCAGCCCGGGACCGAGGTGATTGCCTACACGCCCAACCGCGTCGCCGACCTGCCGGCCGAGCGCGCCGACCTGTCGCGCACGGTCGTCTATCACCTGCTGGGGCGCCTGTCCGCCTCGCCGACCTATGTGCTGTCCGACGAGGACATGCTGGAGTTCATCTGCGCGCTACAGTCCGAACACCTGACGCCGGAGAAACTGTTCCACGAACTCGAACACAATCACCTGTTGCTGATCGGCAGCGATTTTTCGAACTGGCTGGCGCGGCTGTTCCTGAGGATGGCCAAGCGCAAGCGCCTGTCGGACCCGCGCGACTTCACCGAGGTGTTCGCCGACGACCACACCCCGCAGGACGCCCGGCTGGTCGCATTCCTGCAACAGGTCAGTGTCCGGACCCGCGTCTTCGCGGGTGCCGAGGCCTTCGTCGCCGAGCTGCACGGCCGCTGGAGCGCGCGGCAGCCCGAAGCGTCCACGCGTGGCTCCGACGGCTCACCGCAGCGTTTCCTGCCGCCGGCGCGCGAGATGCCGGAGAACGCCATTTTCATCAGCTACGCGCGCGAGGATCTCCCCGCCGTGCAGCGCCTGAAAGCCGGTCTGGACGCGGCCGGGTTGACCACCTGGTTCGATCTCGACCGCCTGGAGGGCGGCGACGACTACGACCGCAAGATCCGCGCCAATATCGCGCGCTGCAGCTTCTTCGTACCAGTGGTTTCCGCGTCCACCCAACAACGGCACGAAGCCTACTTCCGGCGCGAATGGAGCTACGCCGCCGACCGCACCCGCAACATGGCCGAAGGCGCGGTGTTCACCCTGCCGGTGTGCATCGACGACACGCCGGAAGCCGCGGCACTGGTGCCCAACGCCTTCAAGGCCGTGCACATGGTACGGCTTGCCGGAGGCGAGCCGACGCCGGAGTTCGTGCGGCGCCTGCAGGAACTGTGTCGCGGGAGCCGCCCATGAACGACACGGCGGCAAAACGCGGCGACACGGTCACGCTCGATCCGGAAAACCCTTGGCTGGGCCTGTTCTCCTACAACGAGGAGACCCGCGCTTATTTCCATGGCCGCGACGAAGAGGCAGCCGAGCTCGCGCGCCGCGTCCAGCGAAAATTGCTGACGGTGCTGTTCGGGCAATCCGGGCTCGGCAAGACGTCCATGCTGCGTGCGGGCCTGGTGCCGCGACTGCGCGACGAGGGATTTTGTCCGGTGTACGTGCGCATCGACTACGCGGCCGAATCGCCTCCACCTTCCGCGCAGATCAAGCAGGCGGTCTTCCGCGCCACCACCGCCGCCGGGCACTGGACGCGGCCGGGCGCCTCGGTCGAGGGCGAATCGCTATGGGAGTTCCTGCACCACCGCGGCGACCTGTTGCGCGATGCCGACGGTCGCACGTTGATGCCATTGCTGATCTTCGACCAATTCGAGGAAATCTTCACGCTGGGCCAGGCCAACGATGCCGGCCGGTTTCGTGCCAAGCAATTCCTGGAAGACCTCGCCGACCTGGTCGAGAACCGGCCGCCGGCCGCACTGGAAAAACGTCTGGAAGAGGACGACGACGCGGTCGAACAGTTCGATTTCGCCCGCGCGGATTACCGGGTGCTGATCGCGCTGCGCGAGGACTACCTCGCGCACCTGGAAGGCGTCAAGGACATCATGCCGTCCATCACCCAGAACCGCATGCGGCTGGCGCGGATGCACGGTGCGCAGGCATTGAGTGCAGTGGTGAAACCCGGCGGCAAGCTGGTCTCGCAGGAAGTCGCCGAATCCATCGTGCGTTTTGTCGCCGGTGGGTCGGAACTGATCAACGCCGAAATCGAACCGTCGCTGCTGAGCCTGGTTTGCCGCGAACTCAACACGGCGCGCAAGGCACAGGGTCGCAAGGAGATTTCCGCCGACCTGCTGGCCGGATCGCGCGACACCATCCTGTCCGAATTCTACGAACGCGCGCTGGCCGATCAGCCGGCTGGCGTCCGGCGCGTGGTCGAAGACGAATTGCTGACCGAATCGGGCTACCGCGAAAGCCTGGCCGAGGAACGCGTGCTCAAGGCGCTGGCCGATGCCGGCGCCGCGCCGGACGGGCTGGCCAGCCTGGTAAACCGTCGACTGTTGCGGATCGAGGAACGCCTCGACATGCGCCGCGTGGAGCTGACACACGACGTGCTCTGCAGCGTGGTGCTGGCGAGCCGTAACCAGCGCCACGCGCGCGAGGCCCGCGAAGCCGCCGAGCGCCAGTTGGCCGAGCAACGCGAGCGCGTGGCGGCGACCCATCGCGCGCTGCTGCGCACGCGCATGATCGCCGCCGGCTGCCTCGTGCTGCTGGTGCTCGCGATCGTCGCCGCGATTTTCGGCTTCGTCGGGATGCACCGCGCGAAGGCCGCACAAGCCGAGGCGCAGACCTCGCGCAGCAATGCCGAAAAGCTGGTGAGCTTCCTGATCGAGGACTTTTATTCCGAACTCGAACCGACCGGCCGGCTTGACACGCTGGGCAAACTCGCGCACATGACGGTGGGCTACTACGACGGCCTGCCACCGGAGCTGGTGACGCCGCAAACCCGGATCTATCGCGCAATGGCACTGGTGCGCGAAGGCGCGGCGCAGCAATCGAGCGGCAATATCGATGCCGCGTCCAAGAGCTTCGCCGACGCGCAGAACGTGTTCGAACAACTTCGTGCCGGCGGTGACCACAGCGAAGCCGTGACTTACGGCTTGGCACTCGCACTGGAAAGCCAGGGCTACAGCCTCGTCGGCACCAGCGGCGGTGGGCGCGGTACGGTGGCACAACTGGTCCAGTCCGCGGGCCTGTTGCGGCCGCTGGTGTACGGTTCCCATCCTTCGCGCCAGGTCCGGCAACTGTATGCACAGGACTTGAATATCCTCAGCCACGCCCAGCCTGCGCAAACCGGTGTGGCGAGTTGCGACGAGGCGCGCAAGTTGCTGGTGGAGATGGGCGCCCTCGATCTTTCGGATCTCGATGCCACTGCGTCGTATGCCGATGTTGCCGATTCCGAGGCGCGTGAACTGCTGACGCTCGGCCGTGTCACGGACGCCCAAAAACTCGAACAACAAGTTTACGATCTGGCCGAGAAGGTTCTGACGCAACGCCCCGGAGACCTGCACGCCATGGCAGATCGTTCGTGGGCCGCTGAGCTGATCGGCACCCTGGCGGACCGCCAGCACGATGCGGCGACTGCCGCCGAGTATGCGAACCGTACCGTGCAGGCGGGAGAAGACGAGGTGCGCTTCAATCCATCGGATCTCGGCGGATGGCAGCGTTGGACGACAGGCCTGCGGCAGGTGGCCAACCAGCAGCTCGAACGTGGCGAAGTGGCAAACGCGATCGTCACGATGCGCTCGCTATTGGCATTGGAGAACGACAAACGGCTGCCTTCCCGCCTTGGTCCCATCGTGTGGTTTCAATGGCTTGACCTTGCGAACCTGCAGGCCCAGACCGGCGACTCGGCCGCAGCGGCGCAGTCGATGAAGAACTTTGCCCGCGACGCGGGCGAGATGATCGCTCCGCTCGCAGCGGACGACACGCGACGAAAGTTGCTGGTGAACCCGAGCCAATCGCTGGACGCCGCGCTGCAACTCGCCGAAGGCGCGCCGCAAGCTGCATTCGCGAACGCCAGCGCGGTGATCGATCGCATCGATGCGATCAAGACACCCCGTGGCACCAGCGGCTACCTCCTGAAACGCAACCTGCTGGGCGGGATGCTCTCCACGGCGTCGGCGGCAGCACTGCGGATGGGTCGCTACACGCAAGCCGAATCGCTGGCGCGCCGGTGGCTCGTCCTGCCCGCCAACCCGACGTCGGAAGCAGACGCGCGAGACGACACTTCCCGCGCCCGCACCACGCTCGCCCAGGCGATCGCAATGCAGGGCCGCAACCAGGAAGCCCAGAGGATCCTGCAACCGGCG
This sequence comes from Rhodanobacteraceae bacterium, assembly GCA_035700365.1. GTDB lineage: Bacteria > Pseudomonadota > Gammaproteobacteria > Xanthomonadales > Rhodanobacteraceae > 66-474. The sequence continues at coordinate 7,510 of DASSOQ010000163.1, forward strand.
CTGGCGTATTACACGAGCGAACAAAAGGGCGGCGCCGATGGCATCACCTTCCGGCGCGACTACGCCCATGCCCTGTACGTCAGCGCGATCGTCGCGCCGGACGATGCCGCGGGGCACACGCAGCGGGAGGCCGCATTGGCGCAAGCCGCAACGCTGATCGCCGGTGCCTCGACGGAAGCCCGGGATCTGGCCGACATGCGACACCTCTCCGCCCTGATCGCCGCGACACCCTTGTCTCCGCGCGGCTGACGGGACAAAGCCGCTCGTCATCCCGGCATCGCCGCTTCATCGGCGACGTTCCAGGCATTCCGCGGGTTCGCGGCCTACAGGCTTCGTGGGCGCGCGCCGACGCCATCCGGTGATCCGCGCCGCTGCCATGTCCGCACCAGAGTCCACAAACTGCTTGCTTCGACGAAGGAAGCAGTCATGTACCGGAAAGCCCAGGGTTTCACGCTCATCGAATTGATGATGGCCCTGGGCGTCGCCGCGGTCCTCGCGATGATCGGTGCGCCGGCACTGGGCCGCCTGCTCGCCCGCACGCGCGAGGCCGGCGCCGAGACACGGGTCGCGGAGACCCTGCGACAGGCGCGCACGACGGCGGTCATGGAAAACACCCGGATCATCGTTTGCCCCAGCGATGACGGCAGGCATTGCCGACCGGGCTACGACTGGCAGCACGGCTGGATCGTCGCGCCCGATGCCGACGGCGACGAGCAACCCGACGACGGCCATCCGGTCATCGCCGCGCTGCCGGCGATGGAGGCTGGGAACCGCATCATCACCAGCGCGGGTCGCGCGCACATCATCTTCCACCCGAACGGCAGCGCAGCCGGCAGCAATGCCCGTTTCACGATCTGCCACGCGCGCCAAGGCGACGGCAAGTCCGTGGTGGTGTCGAACTCCGGGCGCGTAAGGGTGGCCGAGCCCGACCCCGATCGGCTGCAGCAGTGCCTGGCGGGGATTCCATGAGGCCCTGTCGGCACCGCTTCCGCCGCACCGTGTCTCGACGTCGATTCGGCGGGGACGGCAGGACGTCGGCAAGCGTGCGCCGGCTACGGACTTCCGCAATAGCGGTAATACGCGACGCCGTAATCCTGGAATGATTGGTCGTCGCGGCTGCCGACATGGTCGATGACCAGTCCCGACGGCGTCCGTCCCGCACCATCGAGCGAACCGCTGTCGTGCAGCAGCGCGTATTCGGCTGAATCCAGTTCGACCGCATCGGCCAGCGCGTCGTGGAAGCGGATGCTGGCGGCGGCTTCGCGCCAGCGGGGCGCCACCCGCGCCGGAATCGCTTCGGCCGCGTCACCGCTTCCGTAGCCGAGCACCAGCAAGTCGCGGCCCTCGAGTTCGGCACCCTGCGCGGCCGCTTCATCCAGCCCCGCGGCCAGCCATGCGGGCAAAGCCGCGGTGTAGAGATTGCCGAGTTCCATCATCGCCGCCGTGCCGAATCGCAGCTTGTCCTCGACGGTCAGCGGATAAGCGTCGCTCTTTCGGAACGCCTTGAGCACCGCCGTGGTGATCGGAAACGCCTCGTCCGGCAGGCCATCTAGGGGACAGCTGCCGGCGCCATCCTGGAGTTCGCGGATCAGGTCTTTCCGTGACACGCCTGCCGCGGCGCAATAAACGTCCAGTTCGCGCGCGGCCTCGGCACGGCCGCCGCCCGCGTCGTGCGCGAGCGCGGCGAGGCAGGCGATCGCCCACGCATTGCGCGGCATCCGGTGATAAGGCCGGTGCATGAACACGGCGGCCAGGTCGCGCAGGTATCCCACATGCGAGCCGCCGCGGCGCGCGAACATTGCGCGCAGGGCACCGAGCGTCGCGTCGGTGTAACAGTCGGTCGAGTACTTGCCGTTGAACACCGGAAGATCGCTGAGCCGGCCGTGCTGGCCAGGCGTCTGGCCCGCGAACCGCAGGAAAGGTTTGCGGAAATCCAGGCCACGGTACCGGGACGCGCTGCCCGCGCAGGCGAGGTCGAGCTCCAGCAGCCGCGCCGGTGATTCCAGCAGCATCGCGACCGCGCCCGCGCCCTGGGTCGGTTCGCCGCTGCTGCCGCGCGCGTATTCGGCGATGTCCGCGCTGACGGCGATCGCCTGCCTTCCCGGCCCGTCGCAGGCAAGGTAGCGCAAGCCGCCCTTCAGTGCGTACACGCCGGCGAGGCAGGCGTGCTTGAACTCCGGCACCTCGCAGTCGCGCGCGAGCGGCGGCTTGCCTTCCGCTGCCAGGGCCATGTCCACCAGGCCGCGCACGATCACCGCGCCGGCGGCGTTGTCGGTGCTCGATTCGGTGCCGAGGGCAAGGTAGCCGACACGCGCAGGGTCGATGCCGCAGCGGTCGATCAGGCGCAGCACCGCGTTGGCCGCCAGCGTGTACACGTTCTGCTCCGGGCCCGGCATCCGGAACGCATGTCCGACCACGGCACGGGTCTTGGCGGGATCGTTGCCGGTCCAGCCGCACCATTGCGCGAGATCGACGCGGTGCGGCGGCACGTACACCGCCATGCCGCTGATGCCGGGGGTGGGGTTCGCTGCGGACGCACTCGCTGCCACGTGCCGATTCCTGTTGCGGGAACGAAGCGCGCGAGTATGCGGGAAAAAAGCGTCCACGATGCGTGAACGACGCCAGCCAAATCGGGATAGGGGGCGGTCAGAAACGCCTGGCCGCACCCCTCCCACACCACCCGGCATGCGGGTCCGCACCGGGCGGTTGGAGCCGTTGAGGTCATCGGACGTGTGATGCTCCCGGACCGACGCCTGAGGTCGCGAAACACCGACTCGGCGGACTGGATTTCTCGCTGCCGTTGCCGTCAGGACTTCATCCGTCAGGTCAAGATCGGCGAGCTTCGCAAACGCGA
>DASSOQ010000164.1:0-41387 GCA_035700365.1 Rhodanobacteraceae bacterium
GCGCCGGCAGGTTGATGCGGCGGATGTCGCCGTCCACGCGGATCATCGGCGGCAGGCCCGCCGACAAGTGCAGGTCCGAGGCCTTGTTCTTGACCGAAAAGGCCAGCAGTTCGGCGATATCCATCTACCCCCTCCCGAGTACGTTGCCCATCATGTTGCAAAACGTTGCAATCACGCCGCGATTTCCTGCAATTTCCGCGCCAACCGGGCAGCGGACACTGTGCCCGGCGCCGGTGCACCCGCAAGCCAGCGTTCCCCAGATGCACGACCGGGCGCGGCCGGCCGAGTATACGCCGGCGCCGCAGGGCGAAACCGCGTCGGGATCGACGGTTTGGCCGCACGGATCAGGCTTCGCCCACATCCCCGAAATCCAGCGTCGCCACGGCGCCCCGCTCGGCGCGCGGCGCCAGCGCCACTCGCCATCCGTAGAGTTCGCATAGCCGGCGCACGATGGCCAGCCCCAGGCCCGCGCCCTTGACCGTCTCGCCCTCGCCGCGCACGCCGCGCTCGAACAGCCGCTCGGCGTCTTCGCGCCTGATGCCGGGGCCGGTGTCCTCGACCCGCACCCGGCCCGGCTGCACCCGCACCACGATCTCGCCTTCCTGGGTGTACTTGCAGGCGTTGCCCACCAGGTTCCCCAGCGCGACGGCCACCACCGACGACGGCGCCTCGACCGTCAGCGGCGCTTCGATCTCTGTGCGAAGCTCGATCGGTTTGCGGCCGATGTCCGGCCGGTGGGTGTCGACCACCTCGAGCACGACCCTGGCCACGTCGGTGGTCTCGCCATCGACCGGGCCGGAGCGTTCCGCGCGCGACAACAGCAGCAGGGCCTGGGTCAATTCGGTGGCCTGCCGCACGGCGCGCTCGATCCGCTGCAGGCGCGTGCGCAGTTTCTCCGGCAATTCGGGCGTCGCGACCAGCAGCTCGGTGGTGCTCGCGATCACCGCCAGCGGCGTGCGCAACTCGTGGCTGACGTCGGAATTGAACTCGCGGTCGCGCGCGATCAGCGCACTCTGGCGCTGGGCGTAGTCGTCGAGCGCGGCGGCCAGCTCGCCGACCTCGTCCTCGGCGAAATGCGGCGCCAGTGGTTCGAGGTGGCGCCCGCTGCGGAACGCGCGCAGCCGTTGCGCGAGGTCGGTCACCGGCCGCATCACCCGCCGCGACAGCCAGTAGCCGACCGCCAGCGACAGCAGCGTGAACAGGACGACCGCGCCGACCAGGCTGGTCAGCAACTGCCGCTTGCCGAGGCCCTCGCGGCTGATGTCGTAGGTGAGGAACGCATCGATGCCGTACTTGCGCACCACGGCCAGCTTGTAATGCTGCGGCAGGCCGTTGTCGCCGCCGCGCATGTCGTACACGCCGGGCGGGAGGCCCTGCCACGCCAGCGGCGCCTGGTACACGGTGCGGTCGTTCCACAGCCACACGACGATCAGCTTCGATTGCAGCGGCTGGTCCGGGTGCAGGTGCTTGTTCTCCACCGCCTGCCGGAGATCGGCCTCGAGGCTCTGGTCGATCAACTGGTTCTCGACCTTGGCGCGCACGTACAGCGACGCCACGGCGAACAGCGCGCTGAGGCAGAAGCCGAACAGCGTGAAGGTGACGATCAGCCGGAAGCGAAGCTTACGCCGGGACTGCATCCGGATCGACCATGCGGTAGCCGATGCCGTGGCGGGTATGGATCAACGGCTTGCCGTACGGCTTGTCGATCGCCGCGCGCAGGCCGTGGATGTGCACGCGCAAGCTGTCGGAGTCCGGCAATTCCTCGCCCCATACGCGCTGCTCGAGATCCTGGCGGGTGACCACCGAGGGGCTCGCCTCCATCAGCGCCTGCAGCAACTTGAGGCCGATCGGGTTCAACTGGATCGAATGGCCGGCGCGGGTGACCACCAGGGTGTCGAGGTTGTAGGTGAGGTCGGCGATCTTGAGCACCCGGCTGGTGGGCCCCTTGCCGCGCCGCGCCAGCACCTCCAGCCGCGCGGCCAGCTCCTGCAATGCGAACGGCTTGGTCATGTAGTCGTCGGCACCGGACTCGAAGCCCGTGAGCTTCTGTTCCAGGGCGTCGCGCGCGGTCAGCATCAACACCGGCGTGTGCTTGTGCGCCTCGCCCCGCAGCTTCTTGCAGACTTCGATGCCGTCCATGCCCGGAAGGGTCAGGTCCAGCACGATCACGTCGAAATCGTTGACCACCGCGAGGTGCAGCCCGGTCACGCCATCGCCGGCGAAATCGACCACGTGGCCCCGGTCCTCCAGATAATCGCCGATGTTCGTGGCGATGTCGTTGTTGTCCTCGATCACCAGCACACGCATGGATAGTCCCGGCTGCCGCGCTTCCTCGCGCAGGCTGCAAGCTTAGCGAGAATCGCATCCGCGCGCTGCGCCGCTGATCTCCCCTTCAGCGCCCCCGGCCCCGCGCCCGCGCATCCGCAGCCTGGTCGACCGGCTGCCTGCAGATGTGGGTGCCGGTCGATCGAACGCAGCCCTCGGTCATGGCGGCGCCGGCCGCTGCCGCGGAATCCAGTTCGAAATTGAAGGTTTGGCGGTACTGCCTCCCGGCCACCGCGGGCGGCGTGAAGCGCCAGCGCGACAGGGCGTCGAGCGCGGCACCGTCGAGCGACGCCGAGCCCGACGTGTCCACCACCCGCACCTCGCGCGGGACACCCGATGCGCTCAGCGCGAACTGGATCTCCACCCTGCCCTGCTCGCCGTTGTACAACGCCCGCGCCGGATAGTCGGGCTGCGGCGCGCGGATCGCGCGCGGCTGCACGGCCGATTGGAGTGACGCACCGGCACCGGCGGGCACCGGCGCAGCCACCTCGACGGGGACGATGGCTGCCGGCGCGAGATCCTGCACTGCGATCCGCGGGGACGCCACCCGGCCGTTTCCGGCGTTCGGCACGGCCACGGGTGCCGGCGTCGGCGCAGCAAGCACGGCGAACGGCACGGGTGCGAGGCGCGGCCGCTCCTCACGGAGCTGGAAGCCGAGCGGCGGCGAACCTGAAATGCCGCCGAGCCCCTCCCGCAGCGCGGACACGCCACCCGCCAGCATGTCGTCGACGCGCTGGCTCTGGATCTCCTGCCGCCACGCGACTCCAAGGACCAGGGCCAGGCCGAGCAGCGCAAGGCCGGCGAACGCGAGGCCGCCATTTCGATTCCTGGGCTCCGGCGCGTTGCCGGCGATGAACCAGGCCCGTTCGGCCAGGGCGCCGCCACTAGCGGCCAGTGCCAACTCGGCGTGGCTGGTGCGAAATTCGGCGAGGGCGGCGAGCGCCGCCACGAAGTCGCGGCGCTCGCCGGCGGTCGCCTGCAGCGCCAGGGCATCGCAGCACAGCTCACGCTCGTGCCGCGCATCGCGGGAAATCCAGTGCACCACCGGGTGGTAGAAGAACAGCGTCTCGAGCACCACCTGGAACAGGTTCGCCAGCGGATCGAGGCGCTTGAGATGGGCCAGCTCGTGGGCGAGCACCATTTCGACCTGCGCCGCGGGCATTCGCGCCAGCACCGCGACCGGCAATACCACCGCCGGTCGCACCCATCCGATCAGGGTCGGCGTGGTGACCCGCAGGCTGACCAGCACCGGCGCCACCCGGCGCAGGCCCATGCGGTCGGCGATGGCGCGCGCGCGGGCCTGCCACTCGGGCTGCACCCCCGCGGCGCGCAGGATCGAACGCAAGCCGCGGCATTGCCGGCAAACCCTCGTTCCGAGCACGCCCACGCCGGCCGCCCATCCCAGCACCAGCCACGGCATCATCGCACCGAGCCACGCCTGCCAATCCGGAAACGCCGTGGCGGATGCGGAAATGCCGGCCGCCGCCGGGGACACCAGCTCCGCCGGAAGGTCCACGACGGCGGCATGCAGGCCCGCTTCGTGCCACGCCGTGACCAGCGGACACACCGCCATCGCCACCATCGCCAGCATCGCGGCCAGGTAGCGCGGGTTGCCGCGCGGCAGGACGCCGCGGACCAACGCGTACACGACGCCCACGATGGCGGCCTGCCACACGAAATGCAGCAGGCTCCATCCGAGGGCCGCGACAGCGATCGAGAAGATCCCGGCGGCGTTCATGGCCCGGCTTCCTTGTCGAGGCGGTTCAACAGCGCGCGGATTTCATCCAGTTCGGCGCGGCTGGTCTTGTGATCGCCCAGCGCCTGCAACACCAGCCGCGACGGAGAGCCGTCGAACACGCGCTGCAGCATGTCGGACAGGAACTTCTTCTGGGTGCGTTCCTTGCTCACCGCGGCACGGTAGACGTGCGCCCGCCGGGACTCGTTGCGCAGCACAAGTCCCTTGTCGAACATGATCTGGAGCTGCTTCAGGGCGGTGGTATAGCCGGTGCCGTCCCGCCGGTGCATGACCTCGTGCACTTCGCGAACCGTACAGGGGCCGTGTTCCCACAGCACCTGCAGGATTTCGAGTTCGGCCGTGGTGGGCCGGGGCAATTTTCGTTCGCGGGCGACCATCATGTCCGGCTCCTGCGATCCACCTGCGCACCAGCTCCACCAGCTGCTGCGCCCAAGTGCCCCTGCCAACCCGCCGACAGGGGCTCAGTCTTCGCGAGACACCCCACGCCGGTCCGGAACCGCGCCGCCCGGCAATCCAATGACTGCAGCTGGCGAGTGATTCCCGGACGACGGCATGTCAATGCCTTTGTTGCATCGTGCCTTCGCGCTGCCGCATGAATTCCTGGGCGCCGCGTTGTTCGGCCTGCATCTGCGCATAGGTCTTGCAGGTCTTGACCGGCAGATGCGACCCGACCGGCATCCGGTTTTCGCAGATCAGGCGGTCACCGTCCTTGCGGGTGAGGATGGCGTTGACGGTGTTCTGGTCGGCGAGCAGCCGCATCCTGGCGGCCTGGTCCATCTTGTCAACGCTGCCGAACCGGTCATACAGCGCCTGCATGTCGCCGAAGCTGCCATTGATGGTGGCGCGTTCCTGGCTGTCGACGTACTCCCAGCGGCCGCCGGGCTGCATCTGCTGGTGGATGGCCGCGACCACCGCGGCAAAGTTTTCCGCGGTATCGGCCTTGACGACCGGCTTGCCATTTTCCTCCGGCACCTTCGCCGCCGGCGCCATCGCCATCGGAGCCGCCTGCGCGGCGGGTGCGGCCGTCGGCGCGGCGTTTGCCCTGGTCCCACCCGTGGCGGCACAACCCTGCAACATCAGCGTACCCATGGCGGCCGCGAGAATGAGGCCACTCGAAGTCTTCATCGTCGAAACTCCCCAGCAGTTGCCGCGTACCGGATGGATATGACGCGGATGGACCATGCTACGCACAACCGCCGAAGCCTGTCAACGATTGGATTCGTACTAAGCGGCTCGTGGCGCGGGTGGAACGTTGCACGAGGCGACATCGCCCGGCCAGGCACTCAGCCCAGCGCGGCCTCGAGATGCCGGATCACGGCGTCGGCCACGTCAACGCCGGTGACCTTCTCGATGCCCTCGAGCCCCGGCGATGCGTTGACCTCCAGCAGCAGCGGCCCGCGTTCGGAACGCAGCAAGTCGACGCCGGCGATGCCGAGTCCGAGTACCTTGGCCGCGCGCAGCGCGGTGCGACGCTCCTCCGCACCCAGTTTCACGGGGCTGCCGGTGCCGCCGCGGTGCAGGTTGGCGCGGAAGTCCCCTTCCACCGCCGCGCGCTCCATCGCCGCCACCACCTTGCCGCCCACGACAAAGCAGCGGACATCACGTCCGTTCGCCTCTCGCACGAATTCCTGGACCAGGAAGTTGGCGTACAGGCCCCGGAATGCCTCGATGACGCTCTGCGAGGCAGGCAGCTTCTCGGCCAGCACCACGCCCGTGCCCTGCGCGCCCTCGTTGAGCTTGATCACGTGCGGCGGCGGTCCGAGCATCGCCAGCAGGTCGCCGGTATCGTCGGGGTTGTCGCCGAACACCGTCGCCGGCAGGTCGATGCCGTGGCTGGCGAGCATCTGCAGGCTGCGCAGCTTGTCGCGCGCGCGCAGCACCGCTTCGGAGGGGCTCGGCGTGTACACCCCCATCATCTCGAACTGGCGAAGCACCGCGGTCCCGTAGAAGGTCACCGATGCGCCGATGCGCGGGATCACGCAGTCGTAGCCCTTCAGTTGCCGGCCACCGTAGTGGACGCCGAAGCCGTCATGCGAAATGCGCATGTAGCAACGCAAGGGATCGAGCACGCGCGCCTTGTGGCCGCGCGCCCGGGCCGCCGCCAGCAACCGCATGGTCGAGTACAGGCGCGCGTTGCGCGACAGGATCGCGAGTTTCATGGGGTCGGTGACGGCGTGGCGGTCGGACGGGAAAGCGTATACGAGCGCGCGGGATCGACGAGCGCGCGTCCCGCGAGCGCCGTTCGTCCGAGCAGCATCGGGAACAGCATGCCGCGACGGTCGGTGAGGCTGACTTCGACGCAAAGCGACAGCGCACCCAGCAGCACCTCGGTTTCGATGAACCAGCGCTCGCTGGCGTTGCCGCTCGAGTCGGTCACGCGGCGCCGATCCAGCACGGGCGCTTCGCAAACCACCCGACGCGGAGGCCGCCTGCCGGTGGCGAGGTCGAAGCGCAGCCAGTCGCCGCCGTCGCGGCGGAACGATTCGAGCGAATCCACGTGCAGCGCGGACGAGCGGGCGCCGGTGTCGAGCTTGGCCTTGATCCGGCCGATGCCCAGCCGCGGCAACGCGACGCGTTCGCGCCAGCCGAGGACGGGAAGGGCACCACGCGCGTCGACCATGCCGGAAGGATCCAAGCGGGTGAAGGGAATCGAACCCTCGTCAGTAGCTTGGGAAGCTACAGCTCTGCCATTGAGCTACACCCGCGCAGGGAGGGGAATGGTAGCGAGGGCCGCCGCGCGGGCGCAACGGCATCCGCGGCGCAAGCAGGCTCCGCGGGGGCAGCCGAGATACTGCACCGACGAGTGTAATATTGCATTCAGCTTGCATGGCGTTAACTGGCAACGTCGGGCGAAGGGCGCCGTCCGGCGGATCCACCCGCGCGCGCCCGCACACTTCGGGGGTCGCCATGTCCCTACGCCGCATCTTTCGCCCGCTGCTGGTCACGGGCTGCACGTGCCTCGCGCTGCTCACGTTTGCCGCCCGGGCGCCGGCCCAGCAATACAACCCGTTGAACGGTCCCGTCCTGGACCCGGAAGCCGGGCAGGCGCCCGGGCGCGTGGCGCGGCTGGCCTGGCTGTCGGGCCAGGTGCAGTTCGCGCCGGCCGGCGAGAACGACTGGGGTTCGGTCGAGGTCAACCGGCCGATGGTGATCGGTGACCGGCTGCTGACCGGCGACGACGGTCGCGCGGTGCTGGAACTCGGCGATGCCTCGGTGCGGATCGACCACGGCAGCGCCTTCGACTTCCTCAACCTGGACGAAGGCAATGTCCAGATCGAACTTTCCCAGGGCACCCTGAACCTCGCGGTGCGCGACCTGGGTGACAACGAAAACTTCGAGGTCGACACCCCCACGGTCGCCTTCGTCGCCACCGCGCCCGGGATCTACCGGATCGACAACAGCCCGAGCGGTACGGGCAGCATGGTCACCGTGTTCCAGGGCTCGGGCGTGGTGTACGGCGAAAACGGCGCCAGCCGCGAGGTCCGGGAGGGCACCTCCTACCGGTTCGACGATTCGGCGTTGGCGAGCGTCGAGGTCAACGGCGTGCCGGAACCCGACGACTTCGATCGCTTCTGCGAAACCCGCGACGCCAACTACGCCCGCTACGCCGAGCAGCAACGGGACTACATCCCGCCCGACATGATCGGCGGTGATGACCTGTACCGGTACGGCCAGTGGAACGCGGTGTCCGAATACGGCAACGTCTGGTACCCGAGGTCGGTGCCAGTCGGCTGGGCGCCGTATCGCTACGGCCACTGGGCGTGGATCGATCCCTGGGGCTGGACCTGGGTGGACAACCAGCCGTGGGGATTCGCGCCGTTCCACTACGGCCGCTGGGTGTACATCCAGAACCGCTGGGGCTGGGTGCCGGGGCCGGTGAACGTGCGCCCGGTGTACGCGCCGGCGATGGTGGCTTTCGTGGGTGGATCGGGGGTGTCCCTGTCGATCCGCGTGGGCGGCGGTCCGGTCGGCTGGTTCCCGCTGGGTCCGCGCGACGTGTACGTGCCGTGGTTCCATGCCTCTCGCGGCTACTTCACCAACGTCAACGTCACCAACATCCGCAATGTGTACGTCAATCGGGTGGTGATCAACAACTTCTACGACGATTACCGCCACCAGCGCTACGCCGACATCCACCGGCGCAACCACTATCGCTATCGCGAGTTCCCGGGCGCGGTCACGATGGTGCCACGCACGATCTTCGCCAATGCGCGACCGGTGCACCCGGCGGCGCTGAAGCTGGATCCGAAGCAGCTCCGCAACGCGCAGCTGGCGGTGCGGCCGGACGTCAATCCCGGCAAGGCCAGCCTCGGCCTGCAGCGGCCGGCCGCGCGCCCCGCCGTGGCGCGCGGGCGCGAAGCCTTCGCGCGCCCGGTGGTCGCGCGGCATGCGCCGCCGCCACGTCCGGTCGATTTCGCCGCACGCGAAAAGCTCATCGCGCGCCAGCACGGCCAGCCGCTGACCACCGAGCAGATGCGCAACCTGCGCAAGGCACAGCCGACGCACGCAGCGGACGAGCGGCGCGTGAAGCTCGTCGCGGCGAACGGCAAGGCGTCACGGCCGGCTCCCGTCGAAGCGGTGCGCGCCCGCCGTGCCACAGTCACGCAACCGGCACCCCGCGACGTGTCGGCGCGAACGACGAAGCCTTCCGGCAACGTCGCCGGTGACGCCCACCCTGCTCCCGCCAGGAACACGGCGCGCCCGGCACCCGCGCGACCGCAGCCCAGCCGCGACGCACCGTTGCGGGCTGGCGAACTGCCATCCGCGCGGTTCCGGCACCCGCCGCAGCAGGCGACGCTGCCGCGGGCCGTGGCCATCCGCCCCGCGACGAAAGAAGAGCAGCGGCCGCCTGCGCAGGCCGGCCGGCTGCCGGTGGTGCAGCCGGTCAAGCCCGCATCGCGTCCGCAGCCGCGGACCGACAACACGGCGCAGCAGCCCCGCGCGCGCATCGAACGGCCGCAACCGCAGCAGCGGCGGCAGGAACAAGCCGAGCAGCAGGCGCGCGCGCAACAGGCCCGGCAGCGAAGCGCCGAGCAGCAACGTGCGCAACAGCAGCAAATGGAGCGGCAACGTGCGGCGCAAGCGCAGATGCAACAACAGCAGCGCGAAGCGCGGATGCGCCAGCAACAGCCGATACGCGTTCCACAGGTGCAACAGCAACGGGAGGTTCGGCAGATGCGTGCGCAGCAGGCGCAAGAGGCGCAGCGCGAGGGGCGCGAGCATCCCTCGCAACAGCCGCAGGAACGCCATGCGCCGCGAGCCGCCCCCCGTCCACCGCCCAAGCAGTATCCGCAACCCCCATCGAAGAAGCACCCCGACAGCAGCAGCGACCATCAACGGATACGGTAATGTCGTGATCGGCCGGGACCGAATGATTTCAACCGGCTACCCTCTCTCGCCCTCTCACAACAGCCACTTCGAACGCGCTCGTGGGCGTGGCTACAATGGTCGCATGCAAATCAAGCTCAACGGCCAACCGCGCGACTGCGCGCCGGCAACCACGGTCGCCGCCCTGCTCGCGGAATCCGGCCACGGCGAACGCAGGATCGCCGTCGAAGTCAACCGCGAGATCGTCCCCCGCAGCCAGCACGCGCAACACCTGCTCCATGACGGCGACCAGGTGGAGATCGTGCAGGCGATTGGAGGCGGTTAGCGTGGTGTCGCGAAGAACTTTTGGTTGTCAGTGCGGGGCCCGCGCCGGCTTGCCGCCGAGGGAACCCGGAATCTGCTGTTTTCAAGACAAATGAAGGCAGATTTCGGGATCCAACCCACTTTGTGCGTTCATCCGGATTGACGAATGACGAATGTTTTGATGGGACACCGCCCTGAGTGACTGGATTCCCGCTTTCGCGGGAATGCCGGAAGCCGGCTTCGCCAGCGGCGCGAGTAGAATTGCAGTTCGTTTCGACTGCAATCCGACTGCCATGAACGCCCAACCGCAACCCTCCGCCAGCAACGACCCGCCCGATTCACTCGTGATCGCGGGGCGGGCCTACGGTTCGCGCCTCCTTACCGGAACCGGCAAATTCAAGGACCTCGACGAAACCCGTCGCGCCACCGAAGCCGCCGGCTCGGAGATCGTCACGTTCGCGGTGCGGCGGATGAATCTCGGCCAGAAGGCGGACGAACCGAACCTGCTCGAGGCGTTGCCGCCGGAACGCTTCACCCTGCTTCCGAACACCGCCGGCTGCCACAGCTCGGACGAGGCCCTGCGTACCTGTCGGCTCGCGCGCGAACTTCTCGACGGTCATTCGCTGGTGAAGCTCGAGGTGATCGGCGACCAGAAGACCTTGTTCCCCGACATTATCGAGACGCTCGCGGCGGCCGAAGTGCTGGTGAAGGACGGCTTCGACGTGATGGTCTACACCACGGATGATCCGCTGCTCGCCAAGCGGTTCGAGGAGCTGGGCTGCGCCGCGGTGATGCCGCTGGCTGCCCCGATCGGTTCCGGGCTCGGGATCCAGAACCGCTACACCATCCTCGAAATCGTCGAGAACGCCAGGATTCCGGTGATCGTCGATGCCGGTGTCGGCACCGCATCGGACGCCGCGCTGGCGATGGAACTCGGCTGCGACGGCGTGCTGATGAATACCGCGATCGCGCATGCCCAGGACCCCGTATTGATGGCGCACGCGATGAAGTGCGCGATCGAAGCCGGGCGCGCGGCATTCCGCGCGGGGCGTATTCCGCGCAAGCGTTATGCGTCGGCGTCCAGCCCCGTCGACGGCATGATCGGCTGAGACACTCATCGGATAATCAACCGTCCATGGTGCGAGGCGCCGGTGCGGCCATCCTTGGCCGCCCGTTCGAAGCGGCGCATGATCCCCCGGCATCACGCAAACGCCGCCTCTCACCCTCACCCGGCGCCTCGCGCCACCCTCTCCCGATGAGCAAGGGAAAGAACAGCGCGATGACCGACAGCCAGCGCCCTGACCATCGCCGCACCGTTCGCAGCTTCGTGTTGCGGGGAGGGTGCGACGCCGCGCTTGCAATCTGCCAGTGGCAGATTGCGCGGCGACGAACGCACGGCCAAGGAGGGCCGGGCCGGCGCCCAGCACCAAGGATGGTTAGCATCCATCATCGATCATGAACTTCCCAGAACCCCCTGATTCCCGGCATCCACGCACCGTTCGCAGCTTCGTGTTGCGGGAAGGGTGAGACGCCGCGCTTGCAATCTGCCAGTGGCAGATTGCGCGGCGACGAACGCCCGGCCAGGGAGGGCCGGGCCGGCGCCCAGCACCAAGGATGGTTAGCATCCAACATCGATCATGAACTTCCCACAACCCACTGATTCCCGGCATCCACGCACCGTTCGCAGCTTCGTGTTGCGGGAAGGCCGCATCACGCCCGCGCAACAGCGGGCGTTCGAGCAGCACTGGCAGCGCTTCGGCGTGGCCTACAACGGCCAGCCGCGCGATCTCGACGCATTGTTCGGGCGCCGCGCGCCGCGCGTCCTCGAAATAGGCTTCGGCAACGGCGAGGCGTTGGCCTGGGCCGCCGGACACGATCCCGCGCGCGACTACCTCGGCATCGAAGTGCACCGTCCCGGCGTCGGGCGGCTGATGAATGAGCTCGCCGCGCTTGACGCCGGCAACGTACGCATCTGGAACCACGACGCCGTCGAGGTGCTGCAGAACGAATTTGCCGACGGCGCGCTCGACGAGGTGCGGATCTGGTTCCCTGATCCGTGGCCCAAGAAGCGGCACCACAAGCGCCGGCTGGTCCAGCCCGCGTTCGCGGCCCTGCTCGCGCGCAACGTTAAACCGGGAGGTCTGTTGCATCTTGCGACCGACTGGCCCGGGTATGCTTCGCACATGCGGGAAGTGCTGGCCGGCCAGGCGGGCTGGCGACTGCGCGAGGGGGAAAGCGGTGAATCCAGGCGTCCGCCATGGCGCATCGAGACGCGCTTCGAGCGACGCGGCGTCGCGCTCGGACACCCGGTTACGGATCTGTTGTACGACCGTGTGCCATCATCGTCTCATGCCGCCTGACCCGGAGCAGTCGGCCACGCGCACAGGGAGGTGCCTGCAATACCGGGGGAACCCGCGTGTACACTTCGCCCGCTGCGCAGCGGCTGCGCGCAACCCGCGTGCGTGCGCGGTCGTCAAGCGGGGGCCTCGCATGCCGCCATTGCCAACCCGCTGACCGACGAAGCCGAGCCCGATGGAGCTGACCCTCACCCCCGACATGATGCTGGTGCTCGGGTTGGTCGGCTTCACGGTGGTGATGCTGATCCTGGAATGGGTGCGCGCCGACATCGTCGCGCTGCTGGTCGTGGTGGTGATCGGCATCACCGGCCTGATGCCGGTCGACCAGTTGTTCAACGGGTTCGCATCAAACGCGGTGCTGTCGCTGATCGGGGTGATGGTGATGGGCGCGGGGCTGGACCGCACCGGCGTGCTGAACCGCGCGGCCTCCTTCATCCTGCGGGTATCGGGCGGCGTCGAAAGCCGGGTGTCGCTCGCGCTCAACTCGACGGTCGGCAGCCTGTCCTCGATCATCCAGAGCCAGGCGCTGGCCGCGCTGTTCCTGCCGGTGGCGAGCCGGATCTCCGCGCGCACCGGGGTGCCGCTGAAACGGCTGCTGCTGCCGATGGCCTGCTGCATCCTCGCCGGCACCAGCATGACGCTGATTTCCAATTCGCCGCTGATCCTGCTGAACGACCTGATCGTCAGCGCCGATCGCAACCTGCCGCCCGGCGCGCAGACCATCGAGCCGTTTTCGCTGTTCTCGATCACCCCGATCGGGATCCCGCTGCTGCTGGTCGGCATCCTCTACTTCGCGTTGTTCACCCGCCGGGTGATGCCCGACGAGGCCGAGGACAAACCCAAGGTCACGCCCGGCCGCACGGAAAGCTACTTCGCCGACACCTACGGCATCGAGGGCGAGGTGATCGAGCTGACGGTGACCGCCGACAGCCCGCTGGTCGGGATGAGCATCGGCGAAGCCGAGGTGCTCGACAAGGCGCCGCTGATCCTCGCGATCAAGAACGGCAACGAGACGCGCCTGTCGCCGCCGTCCGACCAGATGATCTGGGTCGGCACGGTGCTCGGCGTGCTCGGCCGGCGCGCCGACGTGAACGCTTTCGCGCAGGACATGCAGTGCCGGGCCGGCAACCGGATACAGGCGCTCGCGGACATCTTCAATCCGACGCGCGCGGGAATTTCCGAGGTCGTGATCCCGCCACTCTCGAAGTTCATCAAGCAGGAGGTCGGCGAACTGCGCCTGCGCAAGCGCTACGGGATCTCGGTGCTCGCGGTGAATCGCGGCGACGAGGTCATCCGCGGCGAGGACGTGCGCAGGCTCACGCTGCGCGCCGGCGATTCGCTGGTGGTGCACAGCTACTGGCGCGATCTCGCGTTGGCGGCCGAAAGCCGGGATCTCGTGCCGGTCACCGACATCCCGACCGAGGAACAGCGCCCCGGCAAGGTGCGCTACGCCCTGGCGTTCTTCGCGCTGGCAATGGCGCTCGGACTGTTCACCGACCTGCGGCTCGCGGTCGCGATGCTGACCGGCGCGGTCGGCATGCTGCTGGCCGGCGTGCTCAACATGGACGAGGCCTACGGCGCGATCAACTGGAAAACCATCTTCGTGATGGCCTGCCTGATCCCGCTCGGCATCTCGATGGACTCGACCGGCACCGCGGCGTGGATGGCGCAGGAAATCCTCGCCTACCTCGGCGGCCTGCCGCAGTGGATGATCCAGGCCTTCGTCGCGGTGCTCGCGTTGATCTTCTCGCAGATCATCTCGCACGTCGGCACCGCGGTGATGATGGTGCCGATGGCGATCAACATCGCGCTGGCCTCGGGCGGCAACCCGAGCGTGTACGCGCTGATCGTTGCGCTGTCGGTCTCCAATACCTTCCTGATCCCGGGCGCCAGTCCGACGCTGCTGATCGTCGCCGGCCCCGGCGGCTACAGGCCGCGCGATTTCCTGCGCGTCGGCCTGCCGCTGACGGCGGTCATGCTGGTGGTGACGCTCGTGATGGTGAACGTGGTGTTCGGGAGATGAGAACCGGGAAAACCGGGGTCAGGGTGCGCTTTCGGACCGGCCTCGATGCCGATCCGGATGGTTTTGCGAAAGTGCACCCTGGCCCCGGTTTTCCCGGAGGTCGTCCGGCGGCTCGTCGAGCAGCGGCATGATCTTCGGGGTATCCAGGTCCTCGAACTGGTCGTGGCGCACGGCCCAGAAGAACACCGCGACCGCGAGCGCGGCCAGCACCAGCGAGATCGGAACCAGCACCAGCAACACGTTCATGCGGCGCGCTCCCGCAGGCGTGCGGCGGGCGGCCTCGCCCCGGTGCGCTCGCGGATGCGCAGCGTGTTGAGCACCACCGCGAGCGAACTCACCGACATGCCGATCGCGGCCAGCCACGGCGGCACGAAGCCGAGCGCCGCGAACGGAATCGCGCCGAGGTTCCACACCAGCGACCAGCGGCGATTCGCGGCCATGATTGCGCGCGCCCGCAGCGCCAGTTCGCGCGCCCGCGGCACGTCCGGCAGTCCGTGCAGCAAGACCAGCCCCGCGTGGGCGCGCGCGAGGTCGGTGCCGCCCGGCGGCACCGCCGAGACGTCCGCGGCAGCCAACGCCGCGGCATCGTTGCTGCCGTCGCCGACCGCGAGCACCACGGCGCCGGCCGCCTGCTTGGCGCGCACGCGCCGGAACTTGGCCTCAGGCGACTGACGCGCGGCCCAGTCTTCGATACCGAGCCGAGCCGCGATGTTTTCCACGCGCACGGCGGCGTCGCCACTCACGATCGCGGGCATGACGCCTGCGCCCCGCAATGCATCGATCGTTTCGAGTGCACGTGGCCGCAGGCTTTCCTCGATGGGGAAGCGCGCGAGCGGTCCGGCCTGGTCCGCCAGCCAGAGTGCATCGTCTTCATGCTGCGCTGCGCCGGTGAATCCCGCGTGGCCGAGGCGCAGCTCGCGATCCAGTACCCGGCCGCGGAGCCCGCCGCCGGGAATCGCTTCCACGTCCGCGGCCGCCGCGACCTGCGCGGCGCCCGCCACCCGGGTGATGGCCAGCGCCGCGGGATGGCGGCTCGCCTGCGCAAGCGCGGCGGCGAGCCCGAGCGCTTCGGCGCGCGACATGCCGCGGAAGGCTTCGATGCCGTCCTCCACAACGGCGGGCTCCGTCAGCGTGCCGGTCTTGTCGAACAGCACGCGATCGGCGCTTGCCAGCGCAGCCAGCGCCGCCGGCCGCACCACCAGCACGCCGGCGCGCGCGAGCACCGCCATGCTGCGGGTCAGCACCGCCGGCGCGGCCAGTCCAAAGGCGCACGGGCAGGCGACCACCAGCACCGCCACCGTCGCCTCGAAAACCCGGGCGGGGTCGCGCCACAGCCAGAACGACGCGGTGGTGAGCGCGAGTGCCAGCACGCGCCAGACGAAGGCGCGCGCCGCCGGCGCCTCGCCGCCTTCGGTCGCATGTTCCGAATGCCGCGCGGCGCCCGCCAGTTTCGCGAGCACGCCGGTCGCGCTGGATGCGGAATCGCGCAAGACGCGCAGCTCCAGCGGCGCCCCCAGCGCGATGCTGCCTGCCGCGATCGAATCACCTCGCAGGTGGACGCAGGCGCGTGATTCGCCGGAGAGCAACGATTCGTCGGTGCGCGCCGCGTTGCTTTCCAGCACGCCGTCGCAAGGCGCGGCGTCGCCCTCGGCGACGTGGACGCGGTCACCCGGCACGAGCTCCGCGGCGGCCACCGTCTCCAGCGTGCCATCGCCGCACCGGCGCTGCGCTACGAGCGGGATCGCGTCGGCGGCGACCTCGCCGAGCGCGCGGTGCTTCACCCGCGCGCGCAGCTCCAGGTGCCGCCCCAGCAGCAACACGAACACGAACATGCTGATCGAATCGAAATAGACCTCGCCGCCGCCGCGCAACGCGTTGGCCGTGCTCGCGACGAAGATCAAGACGATCGCCAGTGCCACCGGCACGTCGATTCCCGGCAGTGCGGTGCGCAGCCCCGCCAGCGCGTCGCGGTAGAACGGCCACGCCGCGTAGCCCACCACCGGCAGGGCCGCGAGCATTCCGAGCCAGCGGAAGAGTTGCGCGGTTGTCGCATCCAGCGATCCGATTGCGCCGAGATAGAGCACCAGCGCGAACATCATCGCCTGCATCGCGAAAACGCCGGCGACCAGCAGGCGCTTCAGCGATGCGTCGAGCAGGCTGCGGCCGGTGTCATCGAGGCTGTCGCGGTGCAGCGGACGTGCCTCCCAACCGGCGGCGACGCACGTCGCCAGCACGCGCGGCAACGGCGCAACCCTGTCGTCGATGGTGAGGCGCACGCGCTGTGCCGCGACGTCCGTCGAGATCCGCGAGACCCCAGGCAATGCGTGCAGCGCCTGCTCCAGCCGCAACGCGCTGCGCGGCACCGCCAGCGCCGGAATGCGCAACGCGAGCTCGGCAAGGCCATCGCGGCGGCGGCGCAGCACCTGGTCGGCGAGCGCCGGCCGCGACCATGGCGATGCCGCGCCGTTCATGACGACGCCGATGCCGGCGGCGGATGCGGGTGCACCGGCACCCCGAGCACCGCCTGCGCGGGCGCCGCCACCGGTTCGTCGCGGTATTGCACGCTCACCACGATGATCCAGATGCAGCCGGCCATCGAACCGGCCAGGATCAGGATGCCGAGCCACACGACCGGCACGCGGTACCAGGCCAAAGGCGGCCGCGCATTATTCGGCGTCGCCATCATCGGGATGCGAAAGGCTGTAGACGTACGCCGCCGTCACGTGGATGTCGTCCGCGCCGAGCCGGCGGTCCCAGTTCGGCATGTGGCCCTGGCGGCCTTCGCGGATCGTCTGCTCGATGGCCTCGGGCGATCCGCCGTGGAGCCAGATCCGGTCGGTCAGGTTGGGCGCGCCGATGCCCTGGTTCCCCTTGCCGTCGGCGCCGTGGCACGCGGCGCAGGTGGACTGGAAGATCGGCTGCGCCGCGGCCGACATCGCGCCATCGTGCGGGCGGCCCGACAGCGACAGGACGTATTGCGCGAGGTTGCGGACGCTGGAGTCGCCGAGTGCGCTCCAGGACGGCATCACGCCCGCGCGCCCGTGGGTGATCGATGCAACGATGTCCTTGCCCGTGCCGCCGTACAGCCAGTCGCCGTCGGTGAGGTCCGGCGCGCCGAGCGCCTGGTTCCCGAGCCCGTCGCGGCCATGGCAAGCCGCGCAATTGTCCTCGAACAGCCGCTTGCCCATCTGCCGTGCCTGCTCATCGCCGGACAACTGTTCGACCGAATACATCCGGAAACGCTGAAGCAAGGGATCGAGCTTCGCGTCGTTGGCGGCGACTTCCTCCGCCAGTTGCCCATGCGCCGTCCAGCCGAGCTTGCCCTTGTGCGCGCCGAAGCCGGGATACAGCCACAGGTACCCGAACGCGCCCACGAACATCGAGCCCGACAGCAGGAGCCACCACAGCGGCAACGGCCGCAGGCCCTCGCGAATCGCGCCGCCCGCCCAGACGTGGCCGGTGGTGCCGTCGGCGCGCGAGGGGACCCTGGCGTGCGGCGCCCACAGGAACAGGAACAGGGTGACGCCCATGTTCACCACCACCAGCACCATCACCCAGATCGACCATCCCATGCTCATGGAAGTCGGGCTCATCGACGATCCTCCCGCGCGGTCGGCGGAATCGCCCCGCCGTCCGCGCCGGTCTCGTCTTCCATCGGCAGTCGCGCCAGGCGGTCGAACGCCGGCCGGTGGCGCTTGCGCCACGCCCAGATCCAGATGCCGATGAACGTGGTCATCATGACGACGATGAAAATGCCGGCGACGTGGCCCCAAAGCGGATTCATGGCGCCCCCACGGCCGCACCGGCCGCCTGCTTGCCATCGGCCGGCGGCTGCGGCTCGTTCTTGATGCCGAGACCCTGCAGGTAGGCGATCAGCGCATCCATTTTCGTCTTGCCTTCGACGGCGGCGGGCGCCGCCGCGATGTCGGCATCGCTGTACGGGTCGCCGAGTCGGCGCAGCACCCGCATCCGCGCCTGGATGTCATCGGCATCGAGCTTCTCGTCCGCGAGCCAGTGGTACGACGGCATGTTCGACTGCGGCACGACGCTGCGCGGATCGATCAGGTGCATGCGCTGCCACTGGTCGGAATACTTGCCGCCCACCCGCGCCAGGTCGGGGCCGGTGCGCTTGGAGCCCCACTGGAACGGACGGTCGTACACCGATTCCTCGGCGGTCGAATAGTGGCCGTAGCGCTGGGTCTCGAAACGCAGCGCGCGGATCATCTGCGAATGGCAGAGGTAGCAGCCTTCGCTGACATACACGTCGCGGCCCGCGAGGCGCAGCGGATCGTAGGGCTTGACGTTCGCCGGGGCCTTGACCGCATGCGCCTGCATGAACAACGGCGTGATCTCGGCAAGGCCGCCGAGCGAAACCATCACCGCGGTCAGGATGCCGAGCGTCCAGGCGTGCTTCTCGATGAATTCAAAATGCCTGTAGGCCATAAAAAACCGGGGTCAGAGCGCACTTTCGCAAGAACACTGGCGATCTCGTCGACGGAGGCCCGAAAGTGCACCCTGGCCCCCGTCTCCAGCCTCTCTCTCAACCGCCCGCCGGCAGCGGTTCTGGCATCTGCTGCGCAACCGGTTCGGGAACGGGGACGGGAATCGGCTCGATGATCCGCCGACGCGCGTCGCGCGCGGTGTGCCAGAGGTTCCACGCCATCACCCACATGCCCAGCCAGATCAGCACACCGCCGAACCAGCGGAAGAAGTAGTCCGGCCGGATCGCGACCAGGCTGTCCAGGAACGAGTACGTCAGCGCACCATCGGGTTGGGTCGCGCGCCACATCATTCCCTCGGTCACGCCCGCGGCCCACATCGCGACCACGTACAACAGCGTGCCCGTGATGTGCAACCAGAAGTGCAGTTCCATGGCCTTGTGCGAGTGCATCGCCGGACGCCCCAGCGCGCGCGGCGCCATCGCGTACAGCGAGCCGATCGTGATCATCGCGACCCAGCCAAGCGAACCCGAATGCACGTGCGCGATGGTCCAGTCGGTGTAGTGCGAGAGCGAGTTGACGCTCTTCACCGCCATCATCGTGCCCTCGAACGTCGCGGCCGCGTAGAACACCAGTGCGATCACCATGAACTTCGCGGCCGGGTCCTTCACGACCCGGTGCCACACGCCGTTGAAGGTGAACAGGCCGTTCGCGGCCGAGCCCCAGCTCGGCATCAGGAGCACCAGCGAGAACGCCATGCCGACCGACTGCACCCAGTCCGGCAGCGCGGTGTACATCAAGTGGTGCGCGCCGGCCCACATGTACACCGAGATCAGCGCCCAGAAATTGACGATCGAGAACCGGTAGCTCCAGAGCGGCTGCCTGGCCTGGCGCGGAACGAAGTAGTACATCATTCCGAGGAAGCCGGCGGTCAGGAAGAACGCCACCGCGTTGTGGCCGTACCACCACTGGACCATTGCATCGACCACGCCCGAATAGATCGGGTAGGACTTCGTCAAGCTGACCGGCAGCGCGAGGTTGTTGACGACGTGCATCAGCCCCACGGCGATGATCCACGCGCCGTAGTACCAGTTCGCGACATAGATGTGCCGGATGCGGCGGCGCGCCAGGGTGCCGAAGAACACCACCGCCAGGCTCACCCAGACGACCAGGATCAAGATGTCGATGAACCACTCGGGCTCCGCGTATTCCTTGCTCTGGGTGATGCCGAACGGCATCGTCAGCATTGCCAGCACGCAGGCCGCCTGCCAGCCCCAGAACGTGAATTCGGCCAGCCAGCCGAACGCCAGCCGCGCGTGCGTGGTGCGCTGCACGATGTAGTAGCAGGTGCCCATCAGCGCGGACCCACCGAACGCGAAGATCACGCCGAAGGTATGGTCGGGGCGGATATGGCTGAAGGTCAGCCACGAAATGCCGAGGTTCAGTCCCGGCCAGGTCAGCTCGGCCGCGGCGTACATCCCGATCAGCATCCCGCCGATGCCCCACACCGCCGACGCGAGCAGGAACAGCCGCACGACGTGGTCGTTGAAATATTCGATGGGCTCCGCGCCGGCGCGCCCGATGGTGCCGATGCTGGCTGCGGCGATGGCCATGGTGACTCCCTGCAAACGCCGCACATTCTCCCGGCTTTGCCACGGTTCCGATCTGACCGCAGTCAATGCGTCGCGCGCGGATTCGTGACCGACTGCACGGCAGGACGAAGAATCCGGCCGGAATCGGCGGTTGTCGCTCCGTGGGCGGCTCAGAAGCCGCCGCGCGCTCCGATCACGCCGCAGAAGATCGCGGCCAGCGCGAGTGCCAGCAGCACGGCATGCACCGCGAAGAACGCGCCCGGCTTCTGGATCAGGCCGATTTTCGCCGGCAGGCGCAACGGTTCGGCAACGAACAGCATCACCGCGAACAGCACCCACACCAGCAGCATCAGGTCGATCCACCAGCCGTACGCAAACTGCAGCCGCGCGAAACCGCCGTTGATGCCGAGCATCCAGAATCCGGTGATGCCGACCAGCACCACGGCGACCCGCGCCTGGTTGGCGAAGCGCGCCTCCAGTTGCTTGATCCGCTGGATGCGTTCCGGCGCCGGCAGCCGGTTGAAGATCGGCAGCAGCACCGCCGTCACCATGGCGACCCCACCGACCCACCACACCACGCCCAGCACGTGGAGCGCCAGCAGGATGTTGAATGTCACCATGGCCTCGCAGCCCCCCGCCCAAGTCGTGCCTTCAGTCTAGGCGCACCCGGCCGCGACCCCATGATGCAGGTCAATGCACTTGCCCACGTCCGGTCCGGCGGAAACCGATCGGTGGAAACCGCTTCGCGGATTCCGCCAACCGGCCCGGGGGCTCACTCCAGATCGTCTTCGAAGCGCAGGTGCTTGACGCTGCGCCCGTTGCGGCGCACCAGGCGGAGCGCCTCGAACCCGATGCGCACGTGGTCGGCGACGAACTGGGCCTTGACGCGCGCATCGGACACGCTGGTCTTGACGCCCTCCGGCACCATCGGCTGGTCGGACACCAGCAGCAGCGCGCCCGCTGGAATGCGGTTGGCGAAACCGGCCGCGAAGATGGTCGCGGTTTCCATGTCGATCGCCATGCAGCGCAGGGTGCGCAGGTAGTCCTTGAAGCCCGCGTCGAATTCCCACACCCGCCGGTTGGTGGTGTAGACGGTGCCGGTCCAGTAGTCGTGGCCGAGGTCGCGGATCATCGTCGAAACGCCGCGCTGCAACTGGAACGCCGGCAGCGCCGGCACCTCGCGCGGCAGGTAGTCGTCGCTGGTGCCTTCGCCGCGGATCGCGGCGATCGGCAGGATCAGGTCGCCCAGCCGGTTCTTGCGCTTGAGGCCGCCGCACTTTCCGAGGAACAGCACCGCCTCGGGCGCGATTGCCGACAACAGGTCCATCACGGTCGCGGCATTCGGGCTGCCCATCCCGAAATCGATCATCGTCAGCCCGTCGGCGGTCGCGCAGGACATCGGCCGCTCGCGGTCCACGATGCTCGCGCCGGTCAGCGCGCAGAACGTCTCCACGTAGCCGATGAAGTTGGTCAGCAGGATATGGCGCCCGAAGTTCTCGAGCCGCTCGCCGGTGTAGCGCGGCAGCCAGTCACGGACGATGTCGAGCTTGTCGTGCATGACGGCCAGTGTGCCAGCCGCCGCGCCATCGGGCGCGCGTGCGCTCATGCAAGTGCGGGCTCGGCGGAATCGCGGCAATACGTCACCGCCCTGTTGCGGCCCTCGGCCTTGGCGCGATAGAGCGCGACGTCGGCGCATTCCACCAGCGCCTCGACGCTGGGCGTCCGCGCGTCGCGCAGGGCCGTGCCGACGCTGACCGTCAGCGCGACCTGGCGTTCTCCGATCGGCACACGCAGCGCCGCGATCCGTGCCACCGTGCGTTGCGCCACCTGTGCGGCGATGGTCGCGCTGGGTCCGTTCAACACGATCAGGAACTCTTCGCCCCCGTAGCGGCCCATCCGGTCGGCGCGGCCGAGTTCCATCCCGATCGCCGCGGTCACTTCGCGCAGGCACGCGTCGCCCGCCGCATGGCCATGGCCGTCGTTGATCTGCTTGAAGTGGTCGATGTCCAGGAACAGCACCGCCAGCGGCCGCGACGTCATCACGGCCATCCGCCAGTCTTCCTGCAACCGGTCCATGATGGTGCGGCGGTTGTACACGCCGGTGAGCGCGTCGAACTGTGCCATGCGGGTGGCGTGGTCGCGTTCGTGCCGGACCTGCAGGGTCCGATCGGCCAATCCCACCGTGATGATCACCGCCGCCCAGGCCATGCTGCCGGAGAATCCGTATTCCAGCCACGCCGGCAGCGGGAAACCGCCGATCAGTTGCACCACCCGCGTCACCGTCAGGACCAGCAGCGGCACCCACGACAACAGGAAGAACCCGGCCTGCCGGTTGCCGCGCCGCCAGGCGAGCCAGCTCGAAGCCAGGGCGAGGATCGTGCTCACGATCAACAGCACGTTGACGGTATTCGGCAGCCATTCGTCGGGACGCAGCCACGGAATCCACACGATGGCGGTCAGCGCGACGAAGGGCCAGCGCAGCGCGCCCAGCCACGCCGCCAACCGCCGGGTGTCGCGGCGGAGGTCCGCGAACTCGAGGATGAACCAGATCGAGAACGCCGCCGCCAGCGTCGCCGCCGATTGTCCGGTGTGGTAGCCGTGCGCCGTCAGCAGCCCGGCGCCCGGCATCGCGAACAACTCGCCCGACACGGCCATGTCGTAGATCACCTGGCCGCCGACGTAGGCGACGAAGTACAGGAACATCCGGTCGCGCAACACGACCCAGAAGCACAGGATCACCAGCACCATCGACACCTGCACGCTGGCGAAGAAGGTGCTGACCCGAACGTGCTCCAGGTCGCCGATCCGATAGGCCCGTTCGTCGGTGACGCGCACGTGGATCGGCTGGGTCTGGCCGGGGCTGCCGAGGGCGAGATAGACGGGCCGGTCCGCGCGCAGGCCCGACGGCAACCGATACACCACCGCGTGATGCGAGAAGGTGGGATCGATGTCCGTATCGAAGATGGTTTCGGTGTGCGGCGCGTAGTCGGGCGGCAACCAGGCCGTCACGCGGGCGCGGGTGTTGCCCGAGATCGCGAGGACGGGCGGACTCGACCGGTGCCAGTCGTGGGCGAGGCGCAATTCATACCAGGCGGTGTTCGCGCGGGGCGCACGCAACCAGACGCGCGCGCGCGTGGTGCCGTTGCCCGCCGAGGGCGACGGCGCCTGTCCGGACGCAAGTGCGGGCGCCGCGGACAGCGGGATCACGCGCACGGCGGCATCGCCGGCCCATGCGGCAACCGGCATGCAGAGCAACAGCAGCACCCAGCGCCATGATCCTGCGCGCATGCTTCGGCCCCCCGGCCGCCCTTGCCATCCTCGCTGCGACTGTAGCGGGTTTTCGCCGCTCCGGCACGGGCTGGCCGCGCCGGCGAAGTGTTAGGATGAAAGGTCCCGATCCGTCCAGGCGCGTGCACCGGTCGCCATGTCCAACCTGCCAGAAGAACTCAAGCAAGCCGCGTTGGAATACCACCGGCACCCGCCGGCCGGCAAGATCCGCATCACCCCCACCAAGTCGCTGCTGACCGCGCGCGACCTCGCCCTGGCGTATTCCCCCGGTGTCGCCGCGGCCTGCGAGGAAATCGTGCGCGATCCGCTCGAGGCCCACGCGCTCACGGCGCGCGGAAACCTCGTGGGCGTGATCACCAACGGTACCGCGGTGCTCGGCCTCGGCAGCATCGGTCCGCTCGCCGGCAAGCCGGTGATGGAGGGCAAGGCGGTACTGTTCCGCAAGTTCGCCGGCATCGACGTGTTCGACATCGAGATCGACGAGCGCGACCCCGACAAGCTGGTCGAGATCATCGCCTCGCTCGAGCCGACTTTCGGCGGCATCAACCTCGAGGACATCAAGGCCCCGGAATGCTTCTACGTCGAGCGCAAACTGCGCGAGCGGATGAACATTCCGGTGTTCCACGACGACCAGCACGGCACCGCGATCATCGTCGGCGCCGCGCTGACCAACGCGCTGATCGTGGTCGGCAAGAAGATCGGCGACGTGAAGGTCGCGGCCTCGGGCGCGGGGGCCGCCGGCATCGCCTGCCTCGACATGCTGGTGCGCCTCGGCGTCGAGCCGGAGAACATCCGGGTCTGCGACAAGGACGGCGTGCTGTACCACGACCGGCCCGGACTCGACCCGAGCCTGGAACGCTACGCGCGCAAGACCAAGGCGCGCAGCTTGCGCGAGATCGTCAAGGGCGCCGACGTCTTCCTCGGCGTGTCGGCCGGCGGCGTTTTGACCCGCGACATGGTCGCGACGATGGCCGACCGCCCGGTGATCCTGGCGCTCGCCAACCCCACCCCTGAAATCACTCCCGAGGAAGCGCGCGCCGCGAAGCCCGACGCGGTGATCGCGACCGGCCGTTCGGATTACCCGAACCAGGTCAACAACGCACTGTGCTTTCCCTACATCTTCCGCGGCGCGCTGGACGTCGGCGCAACCGGCATCAACGAGCAGATGACCGTTGCCTGCGTGCACGCGATCGCGCAACTCGCGCGGCGCGAGGCCTCCGACGTGGCACAGCGCGCCTACGGCGGACGCGTGCCGCACTTCGGGCGCGACTACCTGATCCCGCGTCCGTTCGACCCGCGCCTGCTGGTGCAGGTCGCGCCGGCCGTCGCCAGGGCGGCAATGGAGTCCGGCGTCGCAACGCGCCCGCTGACCGACATGCGGGCCTACACCGAGAAGCTCACCCAGTTCGTGTTCCGCACGGGGCTCGCGATGAAGCCGGTGTTCGAGCGGGCGCGCGCCAAGCCGATGCGGGTCGCCTACGCCGACGGCGAGGAGGAGACCATCCTGCGCGCGGTGCAGGTGCTGGTCGACGAAGGCCTGGTCAAGCCGATCCTGATCGGCCGGCCCGACGTGATCGCGCGCCGGATCGACCGGATCGGCCTGCGCCTCGAACGAGGCCGCGATTTCGAACTGGTGAACCTGCACTCCGATCCGCGCTTCGACGCCTACTGGCAGCACTACTATGATCTGATGCAGCGGCGCGGCGTGACGCCCTCGCTGGCCAAGTCGGTGGTGCGGTCGCGCTCGACCGTGATCGCGGCGCTGATGGTCGCGCGCGGCGACGCCGACGCGCTGATTTGCGGCACCGTCGGCCGCTACCAGCGCAAGGCCGAATACATCCGCGACATCATCGGTCTCGACGTCGGCGTGGCGACGCTCTCGTCGATGGCGGCGGTCGCCAACGACAAGGGCCTGTCGTTCTTCCTCGATACCCACATGCAGCACGATCCCTCGCCCGAGCAGATCGCCGAGGCGACGCTGCAGGCAACGCTGCGCCTGAACCTGCTGGGCGTGGTGCCGCGGGTCGCGCTGATCGCGGCGTCCAACTTCGGGGCCCGCAACACGCCGACTGCATGCAAGATGCAGGAGGTGCTGCGGCTGCTCCGGGAACGGGATCCCGCGCTCGAGGTCGAAGGCGAGATGCAGGCCGACCTCGCCCTCGATCCGGAGCTGCGCGCCCGCGTCTTTCCGAATTCCCGGCTGACCGGCCGCGCCAACGTGTTCGTGTTCCCCAACCTCGCGGCCGCCAACGGCGCCTTCAACATCACCCGCTCGATGACCGACGGCGTCGTGATCGGGCCGATCCTCATGGGCGTGGCGAAGCCCGCGCACGTGCTGACCCCGCAGGCCACCGTGCGGCGGGTCGTGAACATGAGCGCGATTGCCTGCGTCGAGGCGCAGATCCGCGCGCCGCACGAACGCGTGGTCAAGCGCAAGGCGCGCGCCAAGGACCAGGGGAAGGCATCCAAACCATCCGGAACCATCAAGAAGCCAGCGCGGAGCGCCGCGCACGGGAGCAAACGATGAACGCAGTGGCACAGGAATTCGTGGACCAGGACCCCGATCCGCGCGAAACCCGCGAATGGATCGAATCGATCGAGGCGGTGATCAGCGCCGAGGGCACCGAGCGCGCGCACCAGATCCTGGAAAAGCTGGTCGATGAAACCCGGCGCGCCGGCGGCCACCTGCCGTTCTCGACCACCACCGACTACGTCAACAGCATTCCGCCGCAACAGGAAGCCAAGTCCCCCGGCGACGCCGCGATGGAATGGCGGATCCGCTGCCTGATCCGCTGGAACGCGATGGCGATGGTGGTGCGCGCGAACCGCAAGCCGGGCTCGCTGGGCGGCCACATCGCGAGCTTCGCATCGTCCGCGACGCTGTACGACGTCGGCTTCAACCACTTCTGGCGCGCGCCTTCGGAAGACCATCCCGGCGACCTGATCTGCTACCAGGGCCACGCCAGTCCGGGCATCTACGCGCGTTCGTTCCTGGAAGGGCGCCTCGGCACCGAGGACCTCGATCACCTGCGCATCGAAACCCAACCGGGCGTCAAGGGCCTCCCGTCCTATCCGCACCCGTGGCTGATGCCCGACTACTGGCAGGTGCCCACGGTGTCGATGGGTCTCGGACCCATCCAGGCCATCTACCAGGCGCAGTTCATGAAGTACCTGGAAGCGCGCGGCATGGTGCCGAAGTCCGACCGCAAGGTGTGGTGCTTCCTCGGCGACGGCGAGTGCGACGAACCCGAATCCCTGGGCGCGATTTCGGTCGCCGGCCGCGAGCGCCTCGACAACCTGGTGTTCGTGATCAACTGCAACCTGCAGCGCCTCGATGGGCCGGTGCGCGGCAACGGCAAGATCATCCAGGAACTCGAAGGCGTGTTCCGCGGCGCCGGTTGGAACGTGTTGAAGCTGATCTGGGGCTCGTACTGGGATCCGCTCCTCGCGCGCGACACCAACGGCGTGCTGCGCAAGCTGATGATGGAAACCGTCGACGGCGAATACCAGGCCTGCAAGGCGTTCGGCGGCGCGTACACGCGCGAACACTTCTTCGGCAAGTACCCGGAAACCGCGGCGATGGTCGCAAACCTTTCCGACGAGGACATCTGGCGCCTGAACCGCGGCGGCCACGATCCGCACAAGGTGTACGCGGCCTACCACGCGGCGGTGCAGACCGAAGGCATGCCCACGGTGATCCTCGCCAAGACGGTCAAGGGCTATGGCATGGGCGCGGCGGGCGAATCGCTCAACATTGCGCACCAGGCCAAGAAGATGCACCAGGACGCGGTAAAGATCTTCCGCGACCGTTTCCAGATCCCGATTTCGGACAAGCAGCTCGAGGGCGAAACCCTCGAGTCGGTGCCCTACTACCACCCCGGCAAGGACTCGCCGGAGGTCCAGTACATGCTGGAGCGCCGCAAGGAACTCGGCGGTTCGCTGCCGTACCGGCGCGAGAAATCGAGCAAGACCTTGCCGGTTCCCGACCTCGGGAAGTTCGGCCAGATCACCCAGGGCACCGCCGATCGCGAGATCAGCACCACGATGGCGATGGTGCGCGGCATGAACCTGCTGCTGCGCGACAAGGAAATCGCCCCGCACGTCGTGCCGATCGTGGTCGACGAGGCGCGCACCTTCGGCATGGAGGGCATGTTCCGCCAGATCGGCATCTACGCGCCGGGTGGCCAGAAATACCGGCCACAGGACGCCGACCAGTTGCTGTATTACCGCGAAGCCGAGGACGGCCAGGTGTTGCAGGAAGGCATCTCCGAGGCCGGCGGCGTCTCGGCGTGGATCGCGGCAGGCACCAGCTATTCGGTGTCCGACCAGCCGATGCTGCCGTTCTTCATCTTCTACTCCTGCTTCGGCTTCCGCCGCATCGGCGACCTGATCTGGGCCGCCGGCGACCAGCGCGTGCGTGGTTTCCTGCTGGGCGCGACCGCGGGACGCAGCTTCGCGGGCGAAGGCCTCCAGCACGCCGACGGCGATTCGATGCTGGTCGCGGGCGTGGTGCCGAACTGCAAGGCGTACGACCCGACCTACTCCTACGAGACCGCGGTGATCCTGCAGGACGGGATCCGCCGGATGCTCCAGGAGCAGGAAGACGTCTTCTACTACGTCACCGTGATGAACGAGAACTACGTCCATCCGGACATGCCGAAGGGCTGCGAGGAGGGGATCATCAAGGGGATGTATCTCCTGAAGGCGGGAAACGGCGAACAGGGAGCAGGGAAAGGCAAGAGCAAAGGCAAGGGCGGGAGCAAGCCGGCGCGGGTGCAGTTGCTGGCGTGCGGGGTGGTGCTGCGCGAGGCGCTCAAGGCGGCGGAATTGCTGGAGCAGGAATTCGGGGTGCTGGCGGACGTGTGGTCGTGCCCGAGCTTCGTCGAGCTTTCCCGCGACGGCTTCGACTGCGAACGCTGGAACCGGCTGCATCCGGATCCGAAGGAGCAGCGCGTGCCGTACGTCGGGCAGTGCCTCGACGGACACGACGGACCGGTGATCGTCGCGTCCGACTACGTGCGCGCATTCGGCGACCAGGTCCGTGCCTTCGTGCCGCATGGGCGCCGCTGCACCGTGCTCGGCACCGACGGCTACGGACGCAGCGACAGCCGCGCGCGCCTGCTCGAGTTCTTCGAGGTCAACCACCACTGGATTGCACACGCCGCGGTTTCGGCGCTGGCCGACGACGGCGTGCTGTCACGGAAGGACGTGGCACGCGCCATCAAGCAGTGGGGCCTCGATCCCGACAAGCCGAACCCGCTCTGGGTGTAGCGATGGTCTTCGCCCTGATTCGCCCGCCGCGGATCAGGGCTCCAGCACCAGCGTGCGCGAGAGTTTCGAGACGCCGCGCTCGTCGAAGGCCTCGACCGCGACGAAATAGCGCACGCCCTTGTTGAGCGCGCTCAGCGTGAGTTTCGTCGGCTGGTCCGCGAAGCGCTGGTAGGTTTCATAGAGGCGGCCGGGGGCGATTCCCCAGCGCACGTTGTAACCCACCGCCCCGGATACCGGCGTCCACGCAATCTCGGCATCGCGCGCGTCGGACAGGCGCGTGGCCGACAGCAGTTCCGGCACGGGTGGCGGCGCACCGTCGGCATTGCCGAACACGCGCAGGTCCGCGATCGCCAGATGCCGTGCGCCGACGTGCACGTGCACGTAGCGCACGTAACGGATGCGCGCCGGCCGGTCGAGCTCGACATAGGCGTTGGCGCGGTCCCGCTTCGATTTCGAAAGATCGGCGAGCGTGGCCCAGCGCTCGCCGTCCAGCGATCCTTCAAGCCGGAACTGCGTGACGATGTCCGGCGCATCGCCATAGCGCCCGGATTTGTAATCGGCGTAGTTGACCTGCACCGCGCGCACCGTGCGCGGCCCGCCGAGGTCGAGTGTCAGCGTCTGTCCCGGATTGCCGCTCGCCGCGACCCAGAAGGTGCGCGGATTCTCATCGGCCGCATTCGCTGGCGGGAATCCCGGCAATTGCGAGGACGCCGTCGCCGCCTTGCGGTACGACAGCAGCATCCAGCCGGTGAAGGTGCTTTCGCCCGGACGCAGCTTGTGGTCCGGCATCCGCTGCGGAAAATCCCCGAAGCGGGTATCGACCCACATCTGCCCGTCCTTCGTGAAGCCCGCCGGAAACAGGTCGATCCGCCGTTCGAATCGCCAGTTGACGCCCACCCACATCGTGCCGCTGTTCCAGAAGTTGCCGTACGCATCCTGGAAGGTGGAACCATGGCCTGCGCCGACCACGAAGCCGCCGGGCTTGTAGCCGACCGGGTTGTAGGGCGCATAGTTGAACGGGCCGAGCGGTCCCTTGCCGACATAGACGCCGGTCGCATAAACGTTGTATTCGGTGCCCGGCGCGGCGTACTGAAGGTAATAACGGCCGTCATGCCTGTTCATCCACGCGCCTTCGATATAGGGCGCGATGCTCGTGTCACCGTGGTCCTTGCCGAAGCGCTCCCAACCGTGGTTGTCCGGATCGGCGCGCAGCAGCGCCACCGGCTTGCCGACGAACTGGACGCGCTTGCCTTCGCCTTCGGCCTGCTCGTCGAACGCGAAATCGAGTTGCGCGCCGTAGATCGGGAACACGTTGGACGAGTCCCAGTATAGGTAAATCTTGCCATCGTCGTCCCGGAACAGGCCCGGGTCCCAAGGGCCCGGCGGCAGGTCGCCCGGCTTCATCTGCAGTTCGTGGCCTCCCGCGATCGCACCCGGCACCGGCGGCAGCAGGCGCGTCCAGAAGTCCCAGCGGCCGTGCGCCGGATCGGTGGAATACAGCAATGGCCGCGGCCCCATCGCGGACTGCATCAGGAACAACTTGCCGTCAGCGACCAACGTCGCCGGCGCGACCGGTCCGTCGAACGGCCAGCGGTCCGGCTCCACGAACGACCAGTGCACGAGATCGGTCGAACGCCAGTAGCCGTCGGCCAGGGTCAGGAACAGGTAGTAGACATCCTGGTAACGCACGATCGCGGGGTCCGCGCCGGTGCGGTACGAGATGCCCTGGTTCATCTGCTCGTAGTTGTAGCGGTAGTCGATGTCGAGCGGATTGATCCAGGTGCGGCCGGAAGCTGCCGCGGCGAGCGGTGCCGTGACGACGCAGGCCAGCGCCACGATCGTGGCGAACGCGAGGCGTGCACGGAACGGGTGCGTGGACATGCGGGCAGCATGTGGCGGCAGCCGCGCCGATGCAAGCGTGGCGCCGATGCCGCTAGATCTGGTCGCGCAGCGTGACCGCGACGGCGTGCACCTTGCCGTCGCGCCGAACCGTGAAGTGCACGACCGTTCCCGGCGCATCGTGGCTCAACCGGTCGCGGAGGTCGTAGACATGGATCGCGGTCGCGGGCTTGCCATCCACCTCGGTGACCACGTCGCCGATCCGGATGCCCGCCTGCCCGGCCGGGCCGTGCGCCGTCACGTCCATCACCTGCATGCCGTCCTTGGCCTCGTTGATCCACATGCCGGCGCGGTCGTAGGCGCCGATCCCGGTGAGCGGACCGGGCTGCAGCGGCTTCAGGTACATCGTGTGGTTGGCGTAGTCGAAGGTCACCACGAAATGCTTGAGGATCTTGCCGCCGACATTGCCCTGGTAGGTCGGCTGCGCGAACGATCCCCTGGTTTGCAGCGACAGCGACGTGACCACGTCCGGCAGCTTCACGGGACCGATCGTCAGCATCTTGCCGCGCATCACGTAACCGCGCGCGGCACCGCCGACACCCCAGCCATCCACCGCCTCGACGCCCTTGGGGTTCGCCTGGCGGAGGCCGTGCGCCTTCGCGAACGGTCCGGTCAGCGTCAGCGCACTGCGCGAGCCGGTGTCGATCTGGAACTTGCCGGGAATGCCGTCGAACGTCCCCTCGACTTCCGGCAGGTCGCCGTCGAACACGAATGGAATCGCGATGCCGGCCCCGTCCGGATCGAAATGACCCGGTTCGATCAGGGTCATCTCGTGCTTGCCATAGTCGATACGGGTGACGAAGCGCTTGAACACCGTGAATCCGACCATGCCCTTGATGTCCACGCCCTCGACGGCGTTCGGCTCGAAATCCATCACGTACACGACCTGGTCCTTGAAGGTGGCATCGCCCACCTTCAGGGCCGCGATTTTCGCCAAGCCCACGTTCACCGCCTTGTCGCCCACGCCTAGCCCCGGCATCGTGCCCTCGGTCCTGATGCCCAGCGCCGTGGCGGTGGAGGGCACCAGCATGTTCTGCCCGCCGGTGTCGACGATGAACAACAATGGACCGTGGCCATCCACCCACGCGTCCGCGTAGATGTGGTTGTTGATCAGGCGGAACGGAAACGTGGTTTGCGTCGCGCCCCCGGCGATCGCGACGCCCTGCATGCTCAAGCGGGACGGCGCGTAGGCCGCGAGCGGCTGCCCGGGCAGGAACGCCACCGAAGTCACCGTCAGGGTCTGCAGGTATTGCCTGCCATGGCCCGTGTCCACGATGAGCTTGAATGGCAGCTCGACGCCATCCACGGCTCGGTAGTCGGAGAAATCGCTGGTGGTGGTCTGCGGGCCGACTTTCAGCACCGTTCGCACCAGCAGGTGCGACGCGTCGTCGAACCACGCCTGGAACGGAAGCCCGCCCTCGGGCGTGACGTCGAGGATCGTGCAGGTACCGCTGCCGCAGGGCTTGTCGCCGGCCGCCTTCACCGTCGCGCCACCGAAGCCGGGCCGCCACCACAGGTTGGCGTTCTGGTACGCCGAGGTCAGTGCCATCGGCAAGGCGGCGCCACCCTTCTCGAGGTTGACCTCGCCGTTCGGACCCTGCTCCCAGACGTGGGTGCCGTCGAAACCTTCCGCACCAGTGGCGGGCCCGAGGGTGTAGCGGCTCACGGAATGGCCGGTGCGCAGATCGGTCAGCGCGGTCGCACGGCCGGTCATGCCCTGCCCCGATAGGCCGGCGACGACCTTCATCACGGCCTTGTCGTTCCACGCATCGCCCCCGGTTGCGGTGCGGTAGGCGGACAGGGTGGCGGTCGGATCGGTCGCCGCCGATGCGACACCCAGGAAAGAAGTGATCCCGAGACCCGCGAGGACGGCGACTGCACGACGCATGGATCACCCCGAATTTTTCGACCACGAAGCCGAACGTGGTCGGCGATGGATTCGGACGGCTGCCATTCTGGCGGGGGGTGCCGCGGTGCGCATGTGCGCTTGGTAACGCGACAACCGGATGACAGGCGTCATGTCGTCGCGGCCGGTTCGAAACCGGAACCTTCCGCCCCGAGCGCAGGGAGCGAAGCGAAGTCGAGGCACCACGTCCTCCGACCCGGCACCTTTGGCGCTGCTCACGGGACGAGCGGACCCGGGCACTGAACCCTTGCCCGCCATCGTGCGCACCTGCGCGTGGCTGGCGGCGGGGGTACACTCCCGAAGATTCATCTTCGAGAGGATATCGCCATGCGTCGCACCAGCATGTTCGCCTTGAGCGCGGTGATCGGTTTCGCAGCGGCCGCACAGGCAGCCCCTCCCGAAGCGGCCGCCGCCTCCGCGGCATACCCGGGGTTTTCGACCGCGATCACGGCTGCCGGCTTTCGCGCCTATGACAAGGCCATCTCCTCGGACCACATGGACGGGCGCAAGCCGGGCACCGCGGGCGGCGATCGGGCGACCGCGTGGATCGTCGAACAATTCAAGGACATCGGCCTCGAGCCCGGCAACCATGGCTCCTGGTTCCAGAAGGTGCCGACGGTTTCGACCGCGCTGCAGAACGAGGACGAGGTCAAGCTCGACGTCGCCGGGGGCGGCGGTACGCAGACGTTCGATTTCGGCCAGGATTTCGTCGCGGTGACCCTGCAGGCCAAACCGCACGTCGCGGTCAAGAACTCCGACATCGTGTTCGTCGGCTACGGCGTCGATGCGCCCGAATGGAACTGGAACGATTACAGGAACCTCGACGTGAAAGGCAAGACCGTGGTGGTGCTGGTCAACGATCCCGGCTTCGGCGACCACGACGCGAGCCTGTTCAAGGGCAAGGCCATGACCTACTACGGTCGCTGGACCTACAAGTACGAGGAAGCCGCGCGCCAGGGCGCCGCGATGTGCCTGATCGTGCATACGACCAACGATGCGGCGGGCTATCCGTGGTCGGTGGTGATGAACAGTTGGAGCGGCCCGCAACTCGCGCTGCCGCAAAGCGAGGATTCGGGACCGCGCCTGCCGGTCGCGGGCTGGCTCACCCGCGATGCGGCGCAGCGGCTTTTCGCAAAGGCCGGGCTCGATTTCGACAAGCTGGCGGCCGAGGCCGACCACCGTGGCTTCAAGCCGGTTCCGCTGAAGGCGAACGCATCGATCGCCCTGGACAGCAAGATCACCCATGGTTCCGCCAACAACGTCCTGGGCATGATCGAGGGCACCACCCATCCGGACCAGGTGATCGTGTATTCCGCTCACTGGGACCATCTTGGCGAGGACGACAGCCTGAAGGGCGACAAGATCTACAACGGCGCGGTCGACAACGGTACCGGTATCTCGGCACTGCTGGAAATCGCCAAGGCGTTCAAGGCGCAGAATCCTCCGCCGCAGCGCAGCGTGCTGTTCGCCGCCGTGACGCTGGAGGAATCCGGCCTGCTCGGTTCGCTGTACTACACCAGGCACCCGGTGTTCCCGATCGCCGGAACCGTCGCCGACATCAACATGGACGCCATGGACGTGATCGGACCCACGCGGAACCTCCAGATCATCGGCAACGGCCAGTCGCAACTCGAAGACATGCTGAAGGTCGCGCTGGAACAGCAGGGACGCTACGCCAGCCCCGACGCCACGCCCGAGAACGGCTTCTATTTCCGCTCCGACCACTTCAGCTTCGCCAAGGCCGGCGTGCCCGCGCTGATGACCCAGACCGGCGACGACAAGGTCGATGGCGGCACCGCTGCGGGCAAGGCCGCGCTGGCCGACTACACCGCTCACCGCTACCACACGCCATTCGACAACTTCGATCCGGACTGGGATTTCTCGGGCGTCGCCGAAGATACCCAGGCGCTCTATGCAGTCGGCCGCGAGCTCTCGCTCAGCGACCGGTGGCCCAAGTGGTACAAGGACAGCGAGTTCCGGGCGCGCCGCGAGAAGATGATGGGCCACTGAGATGCACCATTCGCGGCTTTGCTCCATGCAGATCGACTGCAACGCCGGCGACATCGACGCGGCGGCCCGCTTCTGGGCCGCCGCGCTGGGGCGGCCGGTGGACATGGCCCATCAGGGCAGCCGCGGGAACTACCGGCAACTCGCCACGCTGCCGCACGAGCCGATGGTGCAGCTCCAGCGCGTGGACCACGAAAGCCGCGTGCATCTCGACATCGAGACCGACGACATCGATGCGGAAGTCGCGCGGCTGGAAAAGCTTGGCGCAGCCGTCTTCGAAAAGCGGGAGCGCTGGACGGTGATGCAGGCGCCCAGCGGGCAGCGCTTCTGCGTCGTGCGCGTGCAGCGCCCGGGCTTTGCCGAACACGCGAACCGGTGGGAGTAGGTCGGGTTGACGCCGGCTTCATCGGCGAAAGCCCGACGTTTTCGCGGTCCCTGTCGGGTTTCGCAAAAGCGCCGAGCCCGACCCGCGCATGCTTCATCGGAGGCCCGACGATTGCGCTACACCCACTCCCGCGGCTTGAGATAGTCCGCGAGCCGCGCCTCGGCGCTGCCGGGTTCGGGCGAATAACCGTATTCGTACCGCACCCGCGGCGGCAACGACATCAGGATCGACTCGGTGCGCCCGCGGCTCTGCAGGCCGAACAGCGTGCCGCGGTCGTACACCAGGTTGAATTCGACATAGCGTCCGCGGCGGTACAACTGGAACTCGCGTTCGCGTGCGCCATAGGGCATACCCTTGCGGCGTTCGACGATCGGAACGTAGGCATCGAGAAAACCGTTGCCGACGGCCTGCATGAAGCCAAGGCAGCGCTCGAACTCCCAGTCGTTCAAGTCGTCGAAGAACAACCCGCCGATGCCGCGGGTTTCGCCACGGTGCTTCAGGAAGAAGTACTCGTCGCACCACGCCTTGTAGCGCGGATACACCTCGTCGCCAAAGGGGGCGCAGAGGTCGCGCGCGACCGCGTGCCAGTGCACGCAGTCCTCGTCGAACGGGTAGAAGGGGGTGAGGTCGAAGCCGCCGCCGAACCACCACTCCGGCGCCTGGCCCTGCTTGTCGGCCTCGAAGTAGCGCACGTTGGCGTGCGCAGTCGGGACGTATGGATTCTTCGGATGGATCACCAGCGACACCCCGGTGGCGGTCCAGGAACGCCCCGCGAGTTCCGGCCGATGCGCCGTCGCCGACGCCGGCAAGGTGTTGCCGGTGACACGCGAGTAATTGACCCCCGCCTGCTCGAACACCGCACCGTTTTTCAGGACCCGGGTGCGGCCGCCTCCGCCAGCGGACCTCGTCCACGCGTCCTCGACGAAACGCTCGCCGCCATCGGCGCGCTCCAGCGACCTGCACATGCCGTCCTGCAGGTCACGCAAGAATCCATCCACGGTTTCCAGAACTGCTTGCATGCGGTTTTCCGGGGACGGGCGGCGAATCCGCCGCCCGCCGTTCTCAGCTCGCCATCATCAGCCCGTTGGAGATGTTGGTCACGAGGTTCTTGATCCAGCTCGCGTAGTTGGTATGGATGTAGCGAACGCCATTCTTCACCTCGTAGCGCAGGTGGTCGCTGGTGACGTAGTTGATCTGGATCCGTTGCGCGTTGTAATGCACGGCGATGGTGACGCTGAAGTCGCGCGGGTCGTACACGGCGTCGATCTCGCCGGGCGTGTGCTTGACGATGCGCCAGTTCCTGGCGGTCAGGGCACGGCCGATGACCTGCTCGACTTGTGCATGGCTCACGTTGGGCGGAACCATGATTGGATCCGGATCGACCAGCGGAACCTGCCGGAACGCCATCAGCAACAGCAGCGCCGGTGCCAGCAGCACCGGCCACCAACGCTTCGGGTTTTCGAAACACACCATGATCCCCTCCATGTGCGCCACGCGGCGAATCGCCGCGCCGCGCAGTGTACGACACCGCGCCTGCGGCAACGGCCGCGCGCCTGCTTATACTGGCCTGCCCGCTCAACCACAGTGCAACGGATGCCACGACACATCGAGCCGCTCGCCATCACCGCCCGCACCGCGACGTCCGCGCTGGGGCACGGAACGGCCGGCCACCTGGAGGCGCTCGCCGAAGGCCGGCGCGGATTGCGCCGCAACGATTTTTCCTGCGCGCCGCTCGACTGCTGGATCGGACGTGTCGCGGGGGTCGAGGAGGCGACATTGCCTGCCCGCCACGTCCACTGGGACTGCCGCAACAACCGCCTCGCCTGGCTCGGCCTGCAGCAGGACGGCATCCTCGATGCCGTCGGCACCGCCGTCGCGCGGCATGGCCCGCAGCGCGTGGCGCTGGTCCTCGGCACCTCGACCGCCAGCATCGAGGCCACCGAGGTCGCCTACCGGCGGCTCGAGGATGGCCGCTTTCCGACCGACCTGCGTCGCCCTGAAATCCACACGCCACACTCGCTGACGGCGTTCGTCGCCGACGCCACCGGCATCGCGGGGCCGACGCTGACGATTTCGACGGCTTGCTCGTCCTCGGCCAAGGTGTTCGCTTCCGCCGAACGGCTGATCCGCCTCGGCCTCGCCGATGCGGCGCTAGTCGGCGGCGTCGACAGCCTCTGCGACAGCGTGCTGTTCGGGTTCCATTCGCTGGAACTCGCTTCACGGCAACCGTGCCGTCCGTTCGATCGGCAGCGCGACGGCATCTCGATCGGCGAAGCGGCAGCCTTCGCGCTGCTGGAACGCGCCGAAGATGTGCCGGACGCGCCGCGCCTGATCGGGTATGGCGAGTCGTCCGACGCCTGGCACATGTCCACGCCGCACCCGGAAGGCCGCGGCGCACTGGGTGCGCTGGACGACGCGCTGGCGCGCGCCGGCATCGCGGCGGAGCAAGTGGACTACGTCAACCTGCACGGCACCGCGACGGTGAAGAACGACGAGGTCGAGGCGAAGCTGCTGCCGCGTTTTTCTTCGCGTACCCGCGCCAGCTCGACCAAGGGCTTCACCGGCCACACCTTGGGCGCGGCCGGCGCACTGGAAGCCGTGATCGCGCTGTTGGCGATCGAACACGGCGTGGTTCCGCCCGATCTCGGTTGCACCGACGCCTTGCCGGAAGCCCAGCCGTGGCTGGCCCTGCAACCCGAGAGCCGCAACATCGACATCGCACTCAGCAATTCCTTCGGGTTCGGCGGCAACAATGCCTGCCTCGTGTTCGCGCGCGGGCCCACGGCATGAGCAAGGCACGGACACTGGCGGTCACCGGGATCGGCGCGTGGATCCGGGGCGCGGCCGACTGGCCGTCCCTGCGCGGCGTATTGCGCGGCGAACACGGCCTCGACGCGAACGCGCCCGCCAGGCCGGCCGCCAACCCGCTGCCGGCGGCGGAACGCCGGCGCGCGCCGGACGGCGTGCGGCTCGCGGTCGAAGTCGCGCAGCAGGCCTGTTCGATGGCGCAGTGCGATCCGTCCGCGCTTCCGTGCGTGTTCGCCTCCACCCACGGCGAACTGGCGATCACCGACTACGTGTGCGAAACCCTCGCCCACGCGCCGCAGGAACTGTCGCCCACCAAATTCCACAACTCGGTGTTGAACGCGCCGGCGGGCTACTGGACCATCGCCACCGGCTGCACCGCGGCGTCCGGCGCGGTGACCGCGCACCACTACAGCTTTGCCGCAGGCCTGCTGGAGGCGGCGTCATTCGCCTGCAGCGAGCAGGCACCGGTGTTGTTCGCCTGCTGCGACGTGGCCTCGACCGGTCCGCTCGCGGAGATGACCCGGACCACGCTCGCCTTCGGCATGGCAATCGTGCTGGCACCCGCGGCGACGGGCGGCGCGCGGCTGGACTGGTCGCTGCGCGAGGCGCAATCCGACGCCCCGCCGCCCGTGGAACTGGCGTTGCGGACGGTGGCAGGCGACAATCCAGCCAACGCGCACGCGCTGGCGCTGCTGGCCGCGCTGGCCGGCCGGGAATCGGCGGGGCTGGCGTTGCCACTGTCGCCTGGACTGTACCTGGACATGGAGATCACGCCTTGAGCGACGCCACCGAACGGCCTTTCATCGTCGTCCCCTGCCTCAACGAGGAACAGGCCATCGGCGAATTGCTGGCCGGCGTGCTGACCCACTGCGCGAACGTGATCGTGATCGACGATGGGTCCACCGACCGCACCGCGGACATCGCCGCGGCCTTGCCGGTGACGCTGATCCGCCACGACACGCGGCGCGGCAAGGGCGAAGCCTTGCGGGCGGGATTCCGCAAGGCACTGGAACTCGGCGCCAGCGGCGTCCTCACGATGGATGGCGACGGCCAGCACGATCCCGTCGACATCCCACGCATCCTCGCCGCGGCCCGCCGCTTCCCGGGGGCGCTGGTGATCGGCGCCAGGATGCTGGGAAGGGAGTGCCAGCCGAATGCGCGCCGGCGCGCCAACGCATTCGCGGACTGGGGGATCAGCTGGGGGTGCGGCCGTCCCGTTGCCGATACCCAAAGCGGCCAGCGCTGGTATCCGCGCGCAGCCGTCGAACTGGTCGATCTTCCCGCGCAGGATTTCGTGTTCGAGGCGGCCATCCTGATCGCCGCGGCGCGGGACCTCGACATGCCGGTCGCATCGATCCCGATCGCCTGCCGCTACGACAGCGGCGCCCGCCACAGCCATTTCCGGCCGGTGCGCGACGTGGTGCGGATCACCTGGTACACGATTGGACAGATCGTTCACTACGGCAGCGTGGTGCGGAGTTACCGCGCCTCGCACGGCAGCGCGCCCGAGGTGTACGACCCCGACCACCGGCTCGAGGCCGAAATGACGGCGCCACTCCGCCGTGTCGGCAGCCCGCCGCCGGCCCGGGGCTGACCGCATGGGTGCCGCCACGACAAGCGATGTGCTGATCGTCGGCGGCGGACTGGCGGGACTGACGCTCGCACTGCAACTGCGCGAGCGCTGCCCGCGATTGTCGATGCGGGTACTCGAACGGCGCAGCGGCCCCGCGCCCGCCGCCGCGTTCAAGGTGGGCGAGTCAACGGTGGAAATCGGCGCGCACTATTTCGCCGACGTGCTCGGCCTGCGCGAGCACCTGGACGGCGAGCAGGTCCGCAAGTTCGGGTTCCGGTTCTTCTTCAGCGACGGCTGGGCGCGGCTCGACCAGGTTCCGGAACTCGGCATCAGCCGCGTGTTCCCGACGCCGTCATGGCAGGTGGAGCGCGGCACGCTGGAAAATTTCCTCGCGGCCCGCGCACGCGAGCGTGGCATCGCGATCGAACAAGGTGCCAGCGTCCGTTCGATCGGCCTCGGCAGCGACGGCGCGATGCACGGCGTGCAGACCGGCGACACCGAGCACCGTGCGCGCTGGCTGGTCGACGCCTCCGGCCGGGCGGGACTGCTCCGCCGCAAGCTGAACCTGGGTGAGGACAACGGCCACCGTATCGGCGCCGCGTGGTTCCGGGTCGAGGCGCGGCTGAAGCTCGACGACTGGTGCGAGGACCCGGCGTGGCGCGGGTTGTGCGAACCCCAGGAACGCTGGCGCTCCACCAACCACCTGTGCGGAGCGGGCTACTGGGTCTGGCTGATCCCGCTCGCCTCGGGCGCGCACTCGGTCGGCATCGTCGCCGACACCACCCGGCACCCGGTCGAATCGTTCGACACCTTCGAGCGCGCACTCGCATGGCTGCGCGTCCACCAGCCTGCGCTCGCCGGGCGACTGGAAGGCCGGCGCGACGCGCTGCTCGACTTCCGGTTCCTGCGCGGGGTTTCCTACGGCTGCCGCCAGGTGTTCAGCGCCGACCGCTGGGCGATGACCGGCGAGGCCGGCGTGTTCCTCGACCCGTTCTACTCGCCCGGCACCGATTTCATCGCGATCGCCAACACCTACATCACCCGGCTGGTCGCGCGCGATTTCGCGGGCGAGCCGATCGCCAAGCCGGTGCGGCGCTGCCAGCAGATGTTCTTCTCGTTCTACCGCAACATGCTGAACCTCTATCGCGGC
The DNA here is from genome assembly GCA_035700365.1 of Rhodanobacteraceae bacterium. GTDB lineage: Bacteria > Pseudomonadota > Gammaproteobacteria > Xanthomonadales > Rhodanobacteraceae > 66-474. The sequence continues at coordinate 40,411 of DASSOQ010000164.1, forward strand.
CAGTACGAGTTGTTCGGCGACGCGCGGGTAATGACCGCCAAGGTGCTGTGGGACTACGCGTACTACTGGGGCGTGCTGTGCCCGCTCGTGATCGGCGGGCGCCTGGACGACTTCGCGCTGTTCGGCGACCTCGCAACCGAACTCGCCGCGGCCGAATCGCTCAACCTTCGCATGCAGGAATTCTTCCGAGCCTGGCACCGTGCGAATCCCGCACATCCGGCGCCGCCCTGGATGGACCAGCAGGACCTCGCGTGGTTCGCGCAGTTGAACGCGCGCCTCGGCGAGGACCTGGACGACCGCATGGTCCGGGCGCGGCTGCGCGCCAACATCGACCTCCTCCACAACCTCGCCGGCACGCTTGCGGCGGGCGCCCGCAGCGAGATGCCCGCCATCGACCTGAGCGGACTGCCCGTGGCCCCGCGCGAACCGCTCACACTCTTCCGCGCGGCCGCGTAGGGCGGACACTGCCGTCATGAGGCGGCCGCCATACTGCCTGTTCGAAGCGGCTGTTGTGGAAAGTCAGGCCATGGATGGCCGTCCTGGTGTTCGGGATCTTGCAGCCGCCAAGCGGGTCGAGCCTGCAACGAGGCAGCGATCATGGACGATCGCACGAGTCACGCCATGCCGCCGTTCACGCCGATGACCTGCCCGTTCACGTAGGACGCGGCATCGGAGCACAGGAATGCGACCACGCCCGCGACTTCCGCCGGCGTGCCCGTGCGCGCGGCGGGGATCATCGCCTTGATCTGGTCTTCGGTGAACAGCGCCTGGGTCATCCGCCCCTCGATGATCCCGGGGGCCACCACGTTCACGGTGACGTTGCGCGAAGCCATCTCGCGCGCCAGCGACTTGGCGGCGCCGTGCAGCGCCGACTTGGCCGCGGCGTAGTTGACCTGGCCGCGGTTGCCCATCGTGGCGGCCACGGACGAGACTGCGACGATGCGCCCGAAGCGCGCGCGGGCCATCGGCAGCAGCAG